>NZ_SRIC01000558.1 GCF_004684775.1 Streptomyces sp. MZ04 | reverse complement strand
TCCGACAGCAGACCATCGACATCGTCCCGGTCCACGGTCAAGTCATCGGCGAAGTGCCGGTCGCCAGTGGCGTCGGGCACGTACTTCACGGTGACAACGATCCTCAAGCTCACGCCGGCTCTCCTACCTCAGTGCGGTCCGTGATGCGAGCCTATGGCACTCAGTACCCTCTGTAAAGGTACGTAGTGCCAAAAGGTGCTCGTCGGTGCTAGGTTTCCCGGCATGACTGAGGTACGCGGACCAGCCAAGAAGGCCCCCATGCGAGAGGTGCTCGCCGAGGCGGCCTTCGAGCTCTTTCTGGAGCGGGGCTTCGAGCGGACCACGGTCGACGACATCGTGGCTCGGGCGGGTGTCGGACGCCGGTCGTTCTTCCGGTACTTCCCGTCGAAGGAGGACGTGGTCTTCCCCGACCACGAGCGCTGCCTGGCCGACATGAGCGCGTTCCTCGAAGAGCATGACGACGGCGACGATCCCGTGGGCGCGGTGTGCGACGCGGCCCGTCTCGTGCTGCGCATGTATGCCGCGAACCCCGAGTTCTCCGTGCAGCGTTACCGCCTCACGCGGGAGGTGCCCGGCCTGCGTACGTACGAACTCTCGGTGGTGCGCCGCTACGAGCGCAAGCTCGCCGGATATCTGGAACGGCGCTGCGCCGAGACCCCCGACGGCGCGCTGCGCGCCGAGGTCATCGCGGCCTCCGTGGTCGCCGCGCACAACAACGGCCTGCGCTCCTGGCTGCGTTCGGGGGGCGACGGCGACGCCGAGGCCTCGGTGGACCACGCGCTCGGACTCGTACGGGAGATGTGGGGGAACGCGGCCGGGGGGTCCGCCGGTGCCGCGTCCGAGGACGAGGTGATCGTGATGGTGGCCCCGAAGGGCGCCCCGATGTGGCGGGTCGTGCAGCGCATCGAGTCGGCGTTCGGGGACGGGCGAGCGGGTGCCGAAGGGGCGTGAGCCCGTTCCTGGCCGCCCTTTCGACACTCAGTACCTTTACGCTGCGGCACTCAGTGCCATATGGTGCGCGTGTCGCCGTGACGACGCGGCGTATCCGGGCCGACCGCAGGGGGTCGAAACGTGGCCATAGCAGGAACCGAGTTGCACCAGACCGGACTTGACGAGAATCCCGATCAGCGCGAGTCAACCGGCCTGATCTATCAGCGCTGCCGCTGGTGTCAGACCGCCTCCTTCCGGAAGCTGCTGTGCCCGGTGTGCGCGTCGAGCGACCTGGAGCCGGAACGCAGCGAGGGCTACGGCGTCGTCGTGCGCTCCAGCGTCGTGAACCGCTACACGGGCGTGGCACGCAACGAGTCCCTGGTCCGCTTCCCCGAAGGCTTCGTGTTCCGCTGCCGCGTCGTCGGCGCCGCGCCGAACCTGGTGTGGGTCGGGGCTCAGGTCCGCCCGGTGGCGGGCACGGACCCGGAGGCGGGCGAAATCGTCTTCGAGCTGTGCGATGCGAGCGGGCGCGCGGACTGGTTCTGACTCCGCCGGCTTTTCTGACTCCGGCCAAGGCAACGGGGCTGCGGGGCTCGCACCGTTAGAGTTTCTCCGACCCTCTGACGCTCGCCCGCACCCCCTCCGGGC
>NZ_SRIC01000557.1 GCF_004684775.1 Streptomyces sp. MZ04 | reverse complement strand
GGGGCGGGGGCGGCGGAGGTGCCACCTCCAGCAGCGCCGCGGGCTCCGGCACTCCCATCCGTACGTCGAGCGCCTCCGCGTCCGCAGCGGCGAACCTCAAGGCCCTCGCCAAGGACCTGGACGGCACGCTGGTCAGGCCCGGTGAGGCCAAGTGGGCGGCGGCCAGGCAGCTTTACAACACCCGCTACGACACGCTGAAGCCGACGGCGGTCGCGTACGTGGCGGGCCCCGACGACATACGTACGACCCTCGCCTACGCCCGCGCCCACGAAGTCCCGGTCTCCATACGCAACGGCGGCCATTCCTACGGGGGTTGGTCGTCAGGCACGGGCCGCCTCGTCATCGACGTATCGAAACTGAACAAGACACGGGCGAGCGGGACGACGGCGACGGTCGGCGCGGGCGCGAAGCTGATCGACGTCTACCGAGGGCTCGCCGCGAAGGGCGTGACGATTCCGGCGGGCTCCTGCCCGACGGTGGGCGTCTCGGGCCTGACGCTGGGCGGCGGCCACGGCGTGGTCTCACGGGCGTACGGCCTGACCTGCGACAGCCTCACGTCGGCGACGCTGGTCACGGCGGACGGCAAGCTGGTGACGGCGAGCGCGCGCGAGAACAAGGAACTGTTCTGGGGCCTGCGGGGCGCGGGGAACGGGAACTTCGGGGTGGTGACGGAACTGACCTTCCGCACCCACGCCGCCCCGCAAGGTGTCTCGGCCTACATGACCTGGCCCTGGTCGAAGGCGGCGGCGGTCATCAAGGCGTGGCAGGAGTGGGGCCCCGACCAGCCGGACGAGATATGGTCCTCGGCCCATCTGGCGAACACGCCGGGCGGCACACCCACGGTCTCGGTCGCATGCTTCTCTCTCGGTACGTACGGGGAACTCCAGAACGCGGTGGACCGCCTGGCCGACAAGATCGGCGCTCCGGCGCGCAGCGTCTCCCTCAAGCGACGCTCCTACGAGGAGTCGATGGAGGTGTACGCGGGCTGTTCGTCCTTCTCGTCGGACGCCCAGTGCCACCTGCCGGGGACGACGCCGGGCCGTAGCCCCCAGGGAGCCCTCAACCGCGAGACGTACGCGGCAAGCTCCGACTTCTTCGACCGCTCGCTCTCGGCTGCGGGTGTGCGGGCTCTACTGACCCAGGTGGAGAACGTGACGGGGGCGAGCGCGGGCAGCATCGCGCTGACGGCTCTGGGCGGGGCGATCAACCGGGTGGACCCGGGGGCCACGGCGTTCGTGCACCGGCGCTCTCGGATGCTGGCGCAGTACATCGCGTCCTGGCGCGCGGGCACGTCCGGCAAGCCGGCCCAGGCCTGGCTGAAAACCGCCCATGGGGCCATGGCGCGCTACGCCTCCGGCGCGGCGTACCAAAACTACGCGGACCCCACGCTGACGAACTGGCGCAAGGCGTACTACGGCGACGCGGCCCCCCGCCTGAAGAAGCTGAAGCAGCAGTACGACCCAAAGCGCTTCTTCGACTTCCCTCAAGCACTGTGACAGCCCGTCCGGCGTTTGAGGACGAACTCGGCGGAGCCGGTGATCTGGCGAGCCATGAGCCCGACGAAGCCGGAAAGTTCCGGGAAGGGGTGCGGGG
>NZ_SRIC01000556.1 GCF_004684775.1 Streptomyces sp. MZ04 | reverse complement strand
CAGCTGCGGTGCTGGACCGGCACCTGCACCACCTGCGGCCGCCCCCTCACCCGAGCCAGAACCTAACGAAGCACTACTAGGGCCTGTCCGATGGGTCAGGCCGGCCTTCGCGCCGGGCGCCGATTGACCAGGGCCGAGGGGTCGCGACCCCGGCAGGACCCATCGGACAGGCCCTAGCTCAGCCCCGCCGTCCGCGCCCGTTCCACCGCCGGGCCGATCGCCTGGGCCACCGCGTCGACATCGGCCTTCGTGGACGTGTGCCCCAGGGAGAAGCGGAGCGTGCCGCGGGCCAGATCGGGGTCGGTGCCGGTGGCGAGCAGGACGTGACTCGGCTGGGCCACGCCCGCCGTGCACGCCGAGCCGGTGGAGCACTCGATGCCCTGGGCGTCGAGCAGCAGGAGCAGGGAGTCGCCCTCGCAGCCGGCGAAGGTGAAGTGCGCGTTGGCGGGCAGCCGGTCGACCGGGTCGCCCCCGAGGATCGCCTCCGGAACCGCCGCGCGCACCGCGGTGACCAGCTCGTCCCGCAGTCCGCCGATCTCCCGGGCGAACCACTCGCGGTGTCCGGCGGCGTGCTGCCCCGCCACGGCGAACGCGGCGATCGCGGGCACGTCCAGCGTCCCGGAGCGCACATGGCGCTCCTGCCCGCCACCGTGCAGGACGGGGACGGGGCTGTACTCACGGCCGAGGAGCAGTGCGCCGATGCCGTACGGACCGCCGATCTTGTGGCCGGACACGGTCATCGCGGCGAGCCCGGACGCCCCGAAGTCGACGGGCAGCTGCCCGAAGGCCTGCACCGCGTCGGCGTGCAGCGGGATGCCGAACTCCGCTGCCACGTCGGCCAGTTCACGGATCGGCTGGATGGTGCCGATTTCGTTGTTGGCCCACATGACGGTGGCGAGCGCGACATCGGCGGGATCGCGCTCGATCGCCTCGCGCAGGGCTTCGGGGTGCACGCGTCCGTACCGGTCGACGGGGAGGTACTCGACGGTGGCGCCCTCGTGTTCGCCGAGCCAGTGCACGGCGTCCAGGACGGCGTGATGCTCGACTGGGCTCGCGAGCACGCGGGTGCGCGCGGGTTCGGCGTCACGCCGGGACCAGTACAGGCCCTTCACGGCGAGGTTGTCCGCCTCGGTGCCGCCCGCGGTGAAGACGGTCTCGCTGGGGCGCGCGCCGAGCGACTCGGCGAGCGACTCGCGGGCCTCCTCGACGGTGCGTCGCGCCCGGCGCCCCGCCGCGTGCAGTGAGGAGGCGTTGCCGGTGACGGCGAGCTGGGCGGTCATCGCCGCGATCGCCTCCGGAAGCATCGGAGTGGTCGCTGCGTGGTCGAGGTAGGCCATGGTGCGCTCGATTCTACGAGCCATGGCACCGGCCGCGTCCAAGCGGTGTCAGCCCGCGAGACCCCAGGACACGGTGTTGTCCATCGACATGAGCGCGGCGAGGACGACGAGATCGGCCACGCCGAGCCCGAGACCGAGGAGCGCGCGCCCCTTGCGGCTGGTGCCGCGCAGCAGCGCGAGGCCCGCGAGGACGATCGCGACCGGGCCGAGGAAGAGATTCAGGACGAGCAGCCCGAGCAGTCCGAGCACGAACGAGGCGACGGCCATTCCGTCGGCGTCGCGGCGGGCGGCCGGGGCGGTGG
>NZ_SRIC01000555.1 GCF_004684775.1 Streptomyces sp. MZ04 | reverse complement strand
GGCCCCAACACAACAGCATCCGGCGGAAGTTCAACCCCCGCGAGAAAGGCAGCAAGCACCTCCGGAGCCCCGGACACCGCAGCCATCCGCGACACCGGCGGAAACCCCAGCTCCGCCCGCTCCGCGAGCTCCCGCACCGCATGCCCCACGGGATCCCACCGCACCAACGCCTGCACAGGCCGCAGCGTCGGCTCGGCGACGACCACCACGGTCCCCCCGACCGCCTGCGATCGCACCAGGGACGCCGCCCCGATCCACCGCCGCAACGCGTCCTCCCCCGCCCGCAGATCAGGCCGCCCCAACATGGCCCACCCGTCAAGCAGCAGCGCGGCCGCGTACCCGCCCTCGGCAACAGGCTCCGCACCCGGCGTACTCACCACCAGCGCGGGCGCCCCCGCCACGGTGTCGAGCACCTGCTCCCGCCCCGAAGTCCGCACCGGCACAGCCGGAAACGCCCGCCCCAGCTCCTCGGCCGTACGCCGCGCCCCCACGATCTGTGCCCGCAGCCGGAATCCACCACAGGAACCGCAGTGCCAGGCGGCCTCCTCCACCCCGCACCAGCCGCACCGCAGCGCGGCCCCGCTGTCCTGCGCCTCCAGCGGCCCGGCGCACCGCCGGCACCGCGCGGGCTCCCGGCACCGCTCGCACGCGAGCCGCGGCACGTACCCCCGCCGCGGCACCTGCACGAGCACGGGCCCGTGCTTCAGTCCCTCCCGCACCACACGCCACGCCAAAGTCGGCAGCCGCGCGGCCCGCGCCGCCTCGTCCCGGGCGAGGTCCCCGTCCCCCACGGTCCGCACCAACGGAGCGGCCCCCCGCACCTGCTCACGATCGGCGACGAGCGGCGCGGCCCACCCGCTCTCGACAAGCTGGGCCGCCTCAACGGTGCAACTCCAACTACCCAACAAGAACCCGCACTTGTCACGCGACGCCCGCAGCTCGAGAACTTCCCGCACATGCGGGAAAGGCGCGTTGTCATCACTGTGACTGGCATCCCCGTCGTCCCACACGACAACGAGCCCAAGATCCCGGACCGGCGCGAACATCGCGGCCCGCGTCCCGACAACGGCCCGCACGGCGCCCCGCCGCACGGACAGCCACTCCCGATACCGCTTCTCCTGCCCGGCATCGGCGGTCAGCACGGCATGCTGCCCCGGCCCCATCAGCGCGGTGAGCGCCGCGTCGACCCGAGCGGCGGGCCGCCCGGCGGGTACGACGACCAACGCCCCCCGCCCAGAGGCGAGCGTCGCCTGCACGGCCCGCGCGATCTCCTCGGCCCACTCGGGCCCCGGCAGAGCGGTCCACACGGCCCGCGGCGCACCCCCCGATGCGAGCGCCCCCAAGAACTCCGCCCCGTGCCCGTACCGCCGCCAACTCCCCGCATCAGGAACAGCGGGAGGCACCGGCGCCTCCCCCATCTCCTGCGCCTCGGCCCGCGCATGCCGAGGCGGAACGGCCAACTGCAGCACGTCCGCAAGGCTCCCCGCGTACCGATCGGCAACAGCCCGGGCAAGCCCCAACAAGTCCGCATCGAGCACAGGCTCAGGCGAGACGACCTGCGCCAGGGCGGCCAACGGCCCGGAGTACTCGGACTCGGCAACCCGCTCGACGAGAAACCCGTCGATCAGCCCCCCACCCTCACGC
>NZ_SRIC01000554.1 GCF_004684775.1 Streptomyces sp. MZ04 | reverse complement strand
AACCCGCACTCGCCCCCGCCACGGAGTCCGCCGCTGCGAAGAGACCCCCGGCGCACTCGACCGTCGTCCGCGTCACCATTGACCACCTCGTCGTCCGCACCGCCTCTCCCCTAGTCGTCGACGGCCCTGCCCCTGCTCCGCACCGCAAGCCCCGGCTGAGCCTTGAGGAGTACCTCGGGAGGCGGGCGTGAGTGACGCGTTGGCGATCGCCGCCGTGACCGAGACACTGCGAGCCGTGCTGCACGGGGACCTCCAACGGACCGTGCCCGGAGCGGAGGTGACGGTCCGGCATCCGGAGGATGTCGCCGCAGCCATCGCCGAGGGCGACGGCACGAAAGGCGTGCTCAACCTCTTCCTCCACCAGACCGGCATCGACCCCGCCTGGCGCAACGCCGATCCCGACGGCTCGCACCCCGGCGAGTGTCGGCATCCCGCGCTGCCGCTGGTCCTGCACTACCTGTTCACCGCGCACGTACCCCCCGGTGAGAACTCGACCGTCCCCGAGCGGCTGCTCGGTGCGGCGATGGCGGCCCTGCACGAACGGCCGCAACTGCGTGCCGACGACCTCAGGGCCGCCGCCGGCTTCAGTGATCTGCATCTCCAGCAGGAGCCGGTGAAGGTCACCCCGGCGATGATGACGGCCGACGAGATGTGCCTGCTGTGGGCGGCCCTGGGCCACGGTTACCGGCTGTCCGTCGCATACGAGGCACGTGTCGTGCTCATCGACAGCGCAACGCCCGGCCGGGCACCCCTGCCGGTGCTGCGGCGCGGGGCGGCCGGGACCGGGCCCGAGGCCATGCCGACGGCGGCCGCGCGCTGGCCGGTACTGCTGGCCGTCGTACCGTCGATCGCCGCGTCCGGCTCGGACATCGTGCTCAGCGGGAGCGGGTTTCAGGCGGGTACGCCGAGCGTTCGTCTGACGCACCCCTTGCTCGGCGGGCCGATCGTGCTGCCGGCCCGCGCGGACGAGGCCGGCTCGTTGCGGGCGACGCTCGGCGAGGAGCTCGGCGCGGGGCGCTGGTCGGCCGTCGTCGTCCTTACCGCGCCCGACGGCAGTGAACGAACCACCGAGCCACGGCACTTCCACATCCCGCCGCGCATCACCAGCTCCCTGCCGCTGACCGCCGAGCGGGACGAGAGCGGGGCGGTGGCGATGGTCGTGGAGTGCGCGCCCGGCGTGCATCCCGGTCAGCGGGCCGAGCTGCTGGTGGCGGATCGGCCCGTGCTCGCGGAGCCGTTCACCCAGGAGACCCGGACGCTGCGGTTCCGGCTGGCCGCGGGTGCGCCGGGGCGGTATCCGCTGCGGTTGCGCGTCGACGGGGTGGACAGCCCGCTGCTCGATGTGGAGGCCGGGCGGTTCGACGCCGACGCGGCGGTGGTGATCACATGACGACGGCCACACAGGTCGAGCTGCACATCCGTCGGCTGGTGTGGGACGGTGCCTGCCCACCCTCGCCTGCGGCACTGTGCGCGGCCGTCGAGTCCGAACTCGCCGTGCTGCTCGGCAACTCCCCCACCATCAGCGCCCCCGACCCGGCCGTACCGGCGGACTCCGCCCTCGCCGCGCACGCCCGCCGGATCGCCCGCGCCGTCTACGAGGCACTCCGAGCCGGGCAACCGCCGGACCCACACCCCTGCTCCCCCCAGCACCGC
>NZ_SRIC01000553.1 GCF_004684775.1 Streptomyces sp. MZ04 | reverse complement strand
CCCGAGATGCCGGAGGCGATGTACAGCTGCGGCGAGACACTCTTGCCGGTCTGGCCGACCTGGTTGGAGTGCGGGTACCAGCCCGCGTCCACCGCGGCACGCGAGGCACCCACGGCCGCACCCAGGCTGTCGGCCAGCGCCTCGATGATCGAGAAGTTCTCGGCGCCGTTGACGCCACGGCCACCGGAGACCACGATCGCGGCCTCGGTCAGCTCCGGACGCCCCGTCGCCTCACGCGGCGTGCGCGCGACGACCTTCGTGCCGGTGGCCTGCTCGGAGAACGACACGGCGAGGGCCTCGACCGCGCCGGCGGCCGGGGCGGCCTCCACGGCCGCGCTGTTGGGCTTGACCGTGATGACCGGAGTGCCCGTGGAGACACGGGACTTGGTGGTGTAGGAGGCGGCGAACGCGGCCTGCGTGGCCACCGGACCCTCCTCCGACGCCTCCAGGTCCACGGCGTCGGTGATGATGCCGGACTTGATCCGCACCGCCAGACGCGCCGCGATCTCCTTGCCCTCCGCCGAGGAGGGCACCAGCACGGCGGCCGGGGAGACGGCGCCGCAGGCGGCCTGCAGCGCATCCACCTTCGGCACCACCAGGTAGTCGGCGAACTCCGGCGCATCCACGGTCAGAACCTTCACCGCACCGTGCTCGGCCAGCACCGCGGCGGTGTCGGCGGCACCGTTGCCCAGCGCGAGGGCGACGGGCTCACCGATCCGGCGGGCCAGCGTCAAAAGCTCCAGGGTGGGCTTGCGGACGGCACCGTCCACGTGGTCGACATAGACGAGAACTTCAGCCATGGGACTTCAATCTCCTGCGGTTACAAGGGAAGTAGGGCGGTTGAGGGGTTCGGCGGGCCTTAGATGAACTTCTGGCCCGCGAGGAACTCGGCCAGCTGCTTGCCGCCCTCGCCCTCGTCCTTGACGATCGTGCCCGCCGTGCGGGCCGGACGCTCGGTCGCGGCATCGACCGTCGTGAAGGCGCCCTCCAGGCCGACCTGATCGGCCTCGATGTCCAGATCCGAGAGGTCCCAGGACTCGACCGGCTTCTTCTTCGCCGCCATGATCCCCTTGAACGAGGGGTAACGCGCCTCGCCCGACTGGTCGGTCACCGACACCACCGCCGGCAACGACGCCTCCAGCTGCTCCGATGCGGAGTCACCGTCCCGGCGGCCCTTGACCACACCGTCGGCGACCGCGACCTCCGACAGCAGCGTCACCTGCGGAACACCCAGACGCTCGGCCAGCAGCGCCGGCACCACACCCGCCGTGCCGTCCGTGGAGGCCATCCCCGAGATCACCAGGTCATAGCCGGCCTTCTCGATCGCCTTGGCAAGCACCAGCGACGTACCGATGATGTCGCTGCCGTGCAGGTCGTCGTCCTCCACGTGGATGGCCTTGTCCGCACCCATCGACAACGCCTTGCGCAACGCGTCCTTGGCGTCCTCGGGGCCCACCGTCAGCACGGTGATCTCCGCGTCGTCCGCCTCGTCCGCGATCTGCAGCGCCTGCTCCACCGCGTACTCATCGAGCTCCGACAGCAGACCATCGACATCGTCCCGGTCCACGGTCAAGTCATCGGCGAAGTGCCGGTCGCCAGTGGCGTCGGGCACGTACTTCACGGTGACAACGATCCTCAAGCTCACGCCGGCTCTCCTAC
>NZ_SRIC01000552.1 GCF_004684775.1 Streptomyces sp. MZ04 | reverse complement strand
CGCGGGGGCGGCGGACCCGTCTTCAGGGGCGGGCGCAGAGGCGGGGGCCGGCGCCCCTGGGATCAGCCGCAGGATGCGGTCGATCCACTCCGTGCCCTCCGTGCGGTAGTTCCGCAGCCACCAGAACCAGCCCACGGCCAGGGCGATGGCCAGGGCCTGCTCCTCGTCGTGGGACTCGACGGCGCGCTGCAGGGCCGCGCGGATGTTGTCCAGCTCCGTCTCCAGGCGCTGGATCCACGGGAGTTGGTCCGCCGAGCGGAGCAGGGGGTCGGCCTCTTCGGCCAGGGCGCGGACGTACGCGGTGTGGCGGCTGCCCGCGGCGGCACGGAGGTCCGGCGTCTCGGCGGCCCGCTCGGACGCGTACTCGTGGATCGTCTCCAGCATGCGGTAGCGCATGTCGCCGTCGGCGGTGGGTTCGGCGACGATCAGGGACTTGTCCACCAGGGCGCCGATGAGGTCGGCCGCGGACCCGGTGCAGACGGCCTCCGCGGCCGCGAGGTCCCAGCCGCCGGCGAAGAGGGAGACCTCGCGCAGGACGGTCCGCTCCGGTTCGTCGAGGAGGTCCCAGGACCAGTCGACGACCGCGCGCAGGGTCTGCTGGCGGGGCAGGACCGTGCGGCTTCCGCTGGTGAGGAGGCGGAAGCGGTCGTCCAGGCGGTCGGCGATCTGCCGCGGGGTGAGCATCCGCAGGCGCGCGGCGGCCAGTTCGATGGCCAGGGGCAGGCCGTCCAGGCGGCGGCAGATCTCGGCGACGGCGGCCTTCTCCTGCGCGGCGTCGAAGCCGGGGCGCACCGTCAGGGCGCGCTCGGTGAAGAGGCGGTGCGCCGGGTCGGGCGGGAGCGGCTCGACGGGGCGGACCAACTCGCCCGGTACACCCAGGGGTTCGCGGCTGGTGGCGACGATGGTGAGCCCCGGGCAGCGGGTGAGGAGCGTCTCCGCGAGGTCGGCCGCGGCGCCGATGACATGTTCGCAGTTGTCAAGGATCAGGAGCAGGCCGCGCGAGGCGCAGTACTCGACGAGCAGAGCGACCGGGTCGTTCTGCGTCGCCACCAACTCGCTGGTCATCAGCACGGTCTCGCGCAGACCGAGCGCGCTGACGACAGCGCCTGGAACCGCCTCCGGATGGTCGAGCGGGGCGAGCTCGGCCAGCCATGCCTGCGGATGCCCGGCGGCGGCTTCCTCGACGAGGCGGGTCTTGCCGGAGCCGCCGGGTCCGGTGAGGGTGACCAGGCGTGCTCTCTGCATGTCCGAACGGATGGCGGCGAGTTCCGGTTCCCGTCCGACGAAAGAGGTCAGGCGGGGGCGGAGGTTCCCCTTCCGCGGCGGCTTCGCGATCGGCGCGGTCGGCGTGGCCGACGCGCCCCCGTCCAGCAACTCCGCGTGCAGGGCGCGGAGTTCCGGGCCGGGGTCGGCGCCGAGTCCGTCGGCGAGGGTGCGGCGGGCGTTCTCGTACGCGGCCAGGGCGTCGGCGCCGCGGCCCGCGTCGCGCAGGGCGCGGATGAGCAGGGCGTGCAGCGGTTCGTCGTACGGCCGGACGGTGGTGAGCTCCTTCAACTCCGGTACGACGTCGGAGGCGTGCCCCAGCAGTAGGTCCGCCTCGACCCGCGCGCGCGTGGCCTCGGCGAGCAGCGCTTCGGGGCGGGTGGCCGCGCTGCGGTCGGGGAG
>NZ_SRIC01000551.1 GCF_004684775.1 Streptomyces sp. MZ04 | reverse complement strand
CCACATCATGATCGTCAATGAGCCCGTCCAGGACACTTTCGAGGACACACCCGCGAAGGACCGCGATCCCGAGTGGTTCAAACGCGCCGTGTTCTACGAGGTCCTGGTCCGGTCCTTCCAGGACAGCAACGGCGACGGCATCGGCGACCTCAAGGGCATCACCGCCAAGCTGGACTATCTGCAGTGGCTCGGCGTGGACTGCCTGTGGCTCCCGCCGTTCTTCAAGTCCCCGCTGCGCGACGGCGGTTACGACGTATCCGACTACACCGCCGTGCTGCCCGAGTTCGGCGACCTCGCCGACTTCGTGGAGTTCGTCGACAGCGCGCACCAGCGCGGCATGCGCGTGATCATCGACTTCGTCATGAACCACACCAGCGACCAGCACCCCTGGTTCCAGGCCTCCCGCACCGACCCCGACGGGCCGTACGGCGACTACTACGTCTGGGCCGACGACGACAAGCAGTACAGCGACGCCCGCATCATCTTCGTCGACACCGAAGCCTCCAACTGGACCTTCGACCCGGTGCGCAAGCAGTACTACTGGCACCGCTTCTTCTCCCACCAGCCCGACCTCAACTACGAGAACCCCGCCGTCCAGGAAGAGATCGTCTCCGCCCTGCGGTTCTGGCTGGACCTGGGCATCGACGGTTTCCGCCTGGACGCCGTGCCCTACCTCTTCGCCCAGGAGGGCACCAACTGCGAGAACCTGCCCCGCTCGCACAACCTCCTCAAACGCGTGCGCGCGGAGATCGACACCCACTACCCCGACACGGTGCTGCTCGCCGAGGCCAACCAGTGGCCCGAAGACGTCGTCGACTACTTCGGCGACTACACCAAGGGCGGCGACGAATGCCACATGGCCTTCCACTTCCCCGTCATGCCCCGCATCTTCATGGCCGTGCGCCGCGAATCGCGCTACCCCGTCTCGGAAATCCTCGCCAAGACCCCGGCCATCCCCTCCGGCTGCCAGTGGGGCATCTTCCTGCGCAACCACGACGAGCTGACCCTGGAGATGGTCACCGACGAAGAGCGCGACTACATGTACGCCGAATACGCCAAGGACCCGCGGATGCGCGCCAACATCGGCATCCGCCGCCGCCTCGCCCCGCTCCTGGACAACGACCGCAACCAGATCGAACTGTTCACCGCCCTGCTGCTCTCCCTGCCCGGATCGCCGATCCTCTACTACGGCGACGAGATCGGCATGGGCGACAACATCTGGCTCGGTGACCGCGACGCGGTGCGCACACCGATGCAGTGGACACCCGACCGCAACGCGGGCTTCTCCTCCTGCGACCCGGGACGCCTGTATCTGCCGACCATCATGGACCCGGTCTACGGCTACCAGGTCACCAACGTCGAGGCGTCCATGTCGTCCCCCGCCTCGCTGCTGCACTGGACACGCCGGATGATCGAGATCCGCAAGCAGAACCCCGCCTTCGGACTCGGCTCGTACACGGAACTGCCGTCCTCCAACCCGGCCGTCATCGCCTTCCTGCGCGAATACAAGGACGACCTCGTGCTGTGCGTCCACAACTTCTCCCGCTTCGCCCAGCCCACCGAACTCGATCTGCAGTCCTTCAACGGCCGCCACCCGGTCGAACTCATCGGCGGGGTGCGCTTCCCGGCCATCGGCGAACTGCCCTACCTCCTGACACTGGCGGGGCAC
>NZ_SRIC01000550.1 GCF_004684775.1 Streptomyces sp. MZ04 | reverse complement strand
TGCTATTCGTCGGCAGCGTCAGTTGTGTATAAGAGACAGCGGTAAAGATTCGCCGCGAAGCGGCGGCGTCGTCCGGGCGCGCGGTCAACGACGGTGAGGGCGCCGGACGGGATGCGCTGCGGGGCAATCGGGCGGGTGGATGGGGAAAATCCGCCGCGAAGCGGCGGTCTTGAGCGCGGCCGGGGAAAGTCAACGGCGTTCCGGTTGCCGCACCGCTAAGCGCGTCTTCGCCCTCGGCATGGCCGGGTGCAGTCCGAGCAGCACGATGCCGGCCACGATGGCCGCGAGGCCCGCCGCCTGCCAGGCCAGCGCCGCCGTATCCGTCCGCAGCTGGTCCCCGAGGAAACCCACCCCGCACACGATCCCCGCCAACGGCTGCGCAGCGGTCAGCGCGGGCAGCGACATCCGCAGCGGCGCCGTCTCGAACGCGCTCTGGACGAGCAGCAGCCCCGTCACGCCGAGCACAAGCACCGCGTACGGCTGCCACCCCGTGAGCAGATGGGTCAGGCCCCCGTCGTCGAACCGCTGCCCGCTCACCCGCGTCAACGCGTCCTGCACTCCGTAGAGGAGACCCGCCGCCACCCCGAGCAGCACGGGCCCGACCGTCCACCGGTGCCGGGACGCCTTCGCGTACGCCGTGAGGAGCATCGCCGTACCCACCATCACGCCCATGATCAGCCACTGCCGCAGCTGATCGGACTCCGCGTTGCCGCCCTGCGGCTGCCCCGCCACGATGAACGCCGTCACCCCGCCCGCGAGCAGGGCCAGACCCGCCCAGCCCTGCCGTCCCAGGGGCTGCTTCGTCCGGTACCGGGAGAGGGTCAGGGCGAACAGCAGGTTCGTGGCGAGGAGCGGTTCCACCAGGGAGATCTCACCCTGGGCCAGCGCGAGCGCGCCGAGGATCATGCCGCACACCATGAGGCCGATCCCGCCCAGCCACTCCGGCACCCGCACCAGGTCGAGCAGGAGCCGCGGCGAGAGGAAGTCGCTCAGCGGGGCCCGCTGGGCGGCGTCCTGCTGGAACACGAAGCCGAAGCCCAGGCAGCAGGCGGCCGATACGCCGAGGACGAGGATCAGGACCGACACGTCGTACCTCGAGACGGGGGACGGGGCAGGTGCTCAAGGCGGGCCACGGGGTGGGGACTTGGCGGGTACCCGGCCGACGATAGTCCCGTTCTCCGCGCCCCGCTCCGCGAGTGACCCGAACCGGGTAGTTGACGTGGGTCACCTGGGTACTCAGGATCTGACTCACCAGTAACTCCCCCCTTTGGTGCGCCCCCGCCCCCGTACTAGGAGGAACGACCCTTATGGCCTACGACGCAGATGTGATCGTGATCGGCGCGGGTCTCGCCGGGCTCGCCGCGACGGCCGAGCTCGTCGACGCAGGGCGGCGGGTCATCCTTCTGGACCAGGAACCCGAACAGTCCATCGGCGGGCAGGCGCACTGGTCCTTCGGGGGACTGTTCTTCGTGGACTCGCCGGAGCAGCGGCGGCTGCGGATCAAGGACTCGCACGCGCTGGCCCTGCAGGACTGGATGGGCACGGCCGCCTTCGACAGGGCCGAGGACCACTGGCCGCGGAAATGGGCCGAGGCGTACGTCGACTTCGCGGCCGGCGAGAAGCGGTCCTGGCTGCACGGGATGGGCGTGCGGTTCTTTCCGTGGGCTGTCTCTTATACAGATCT
>NZ_SRIC01000549.1 GCF_004684775.1 Streptomyces sp. MZ04 | reverse complement strand
CGCCCCCCAGCCGCCCATCGACCCCCGCACCGGCGCCGCCTGGCCGCAGGCCGTGCAGCACGATCAGCGGGAGCGGACCAACCCCGGGGCGCCCCTCGGGTACACGGCCGCCGTCGAGCTCTCCTCCGACCGGCTTCTGCGCAACACCAAGCCGAAGGCCAAGAGCAGCCGGCCCGCGTCCGGCGGGTCCCGATTCAAGCTCGGCGGCAAGAAGGAAGAAGCCGAGCGGCAGCGGAAGTTGGAGCTCATCCGGACTCCGGTGCTCTCCTGCTACCGGATCGCCGTCATCAGCCTCAAGGGCGGCGTGGGCAAGACGACGACCACCACCGCGCTGGGGTCCACCCTGGCGACCGAGCGGCAGGACAAGATCCTCGCGATCGACGCCAACCCCGACGCCGGTACGCTCGGGCGCCGCGTCCGGCGCGAGACCGGGGCCACCATCCGCGACCTCGTCCAGGCGATCCCGTACCTCAACTCGTACATGGACATCCGGCGGTTCACCTCGCAGGCCGCGTCCGGGCTCGAGATCATCGCCAATGACGTCGACCCGGCCGTGTCCACCGCCTTCAACGACGAGGACTACCGGCGCGCCATCGACGTACTGGGGAAGCAGTACCCGATCATCCTGACCGACTCGGGCACCGGGCTGCTCTACAGCGCCATGCGGGGTGTTCTCGACCTCGCCGACCAGCTCATCATCATCTCGACTCCGTCCGTGGACGGTGCGAGCAGTGCGTCGACGACGCTGGACTGGCTGTCGGCCCATGGGTACGCCGATCTGGTCTCGCGGTCCATCACCGTCATCTCCGGGGTGCGCGAGACCGGAAAGATGGTCAAGGTCGATGACATCGTGTCGCACTTCGAGACGCGGTGCCGGGGTGTTGTCGTCATCCCGTTCGACGAGCATCTCGCCGCCGGCGCCGAGGTCGATCTCGACATGATGCGGCCGAAGGTGCGGGAGGCGTACTTCAACCTCTCGGCGATGGTCGCCGAGGACTTCGTGCGGGCTCAGCAGCAGCAGGGGCTGTGGACTTCGGACGGGAATCCGCCGCCGACTGTGGCTCCGCCGATGCCGGGGCAGGGGCAGGCGCAAGGGGGTTACCCCGCGCCGGGGCAGCAGGGGCCTGCGGGGCAGGTGCCGCAGCAGCCGTACGCCCCTCAGCAGCCGCAGCAGCCGGTGCAGCCGCAGCAGCCGGGCGTGCAGCAGCCGTATCCGCAGCCCGGGGCTCCGCAGGGATGGCAGAACGCTGCTCCGCCGCAGCCGTACCAGGGAGCTCCGCCGCAGCCGTACCAGGGAGCTCAGCCGCAGCCGGGCCAGCTGCCTCCCGCCCAGCCGCAGGGCGGGCAGGCACAGCAGCCGGTGCAGCCCGGTCAGCCGTACCAGCCCGGGGCTCCCTTCCAGCCGGGGCAGCCCGTGCCGCCCGGCGGCCTGCAGGCCCCGGCCCCGGCCCCGGCCCCGCACGGGACTCAGCCGCAGCCTCCGGAGGCGCAGCAGCCGCCCCAGCAGTAACCCCGACCCAACTGGGCCCGCACCGCTCCCTGGTGCGGGCCCAGTCCGTTTCCCAGCCGCCTCATTGCCCGCTCACCCGGCACTGGGGAGCTGTGCCCACCCGTTCCGCCCTGCGGAACGCCTGCCCACAGCCAGGCACACAAGCGACGCAGGGCGCGTCTTCCCGCCGCGGGTCAGGGCTGTCTCTTATACACCTCTGACGCTGCCGA
>NZ_SRIC01000054.1 GCF_004684775.1 Streptomyces sp. MZ04 | reverse complement strand
GGCATGGGGGCCGGCGCCTGCGCGGCCGGTACCGCTGTCGGCGCCGGAGCCGGCTGGGCGGGCTGCGGAGCCGCAGGGGCGCCGCTTCCCGCGGACGCGGCCGTGGGCCAGCCGCCCGGTCGCGGAGCCGCCTCCTGAGCGGCGGCCGGGGGCGCGGGGGCGGCCGCGGGTGCCGGACCGCTGCCCGGTGCGGAAGCCGTCGGCCAGCCCCCGGGCCGCCGCTCACCGGCCGCAGCGGCGGAAGCGGGAGCTGGAGCAGGAGCGGGAGCGGGAGGGGCGGCCGCCGGGGGTGCCTGTGGTGCCGCCTGCGGGGGCTGGGACTGAGACTGGGGCTCGGTCTGGGCGACCGCGTCCGGAGCCTGGCCGGTCTGTGGCGCCCCGGAGCCTCGCACCGCCGCGCGCGCGGCGGCAGGACCGCCCCCCGAAGGCACGGCCGGCCCGGGCATGGCGGCTCCGGGCTGCTGCTGCACGCCCGCGTGGGCCTCGGGCCCGGGTGCGTACGCCATCGCGGGAGCCGCGCCCTGGCCGCCGCCCGCCATGAAGTTGCCGCCGCGCTCAAGGCGGTCGAGCCGGGCCATGACGGAACGCTCGTCGTCGTACGCCGCAGGAAGCAGCACGCGCGCGCAGATCAGCTCGAGCTGCAGCCGGGGCGAGGTCGCCCCCCGCATCTCCGTGAGCCCCTCGTTCACGAGGTCCGCGGCGCGGCTCAGCTCGGCGCCTCCGAAGACGCCCGCCTGGGCCTGCATCCGCTCGACGACGTCGGCGGGGGCGTCGATGAGCCCCTTCTCGGCGGCGTCCGGGACGGCGGCGAGGATCACCAGGTCGCGCAGCCGCTCCAGGAGGTCGGCGACGAAGCGCCGCGGGTCGTTGCCGCCCTCGATGACGCGGTCGACGACCTCGAAGGCCGCGGCCCCGTCCCCGGAGGCGAACGCCTCGACCACGGAGTCGAGCAGCGACCCGTCGGTGTACCCGAGGAGGGACGTCGCCATGGCGTACGTCACACAGTCCGATGCCGCCGAGGCGAGCAGCTGGTCCATGACGGACATCGAGTCACGCACGGAACCGGCGCCGGCCCGCACGACCAGCGGCAGCACACCGTCCTCGACTGCCATCTGCTCGCGGCCGCAGACCTCCGCCAGATACTCCCGCAGGGTCCCCGGGGGCACGAGGCGGAAGGGGTAGTGGTGCGTACGCGACCGGATCGTGCCGATGACCTTCTCGGGCTCGGTGGTCGCGAAGATGAACTTGAGGTGCTCCGGCGGCTCCTCGACCACCTTCAGCAGGGCGTTGAAGCCCGCCGAGGTGACCATGTGCGCCTCGTCGATGATGTAGATCTTGTAGCGGCTGCTCGCCGGGCCGAAGAAGGCCTTCTCTCGCAGGTCACGGGCGTCGTCCACGCCTCCGTGCGAAGCGGCGTCGATCTCGATGACGTCGATCGAACCCGGGCCGTTCCGCGCCAGGTCCTGGCAGGACTGGCACTCGCCGCAGGGCGTGGGGGTGGGGCCTTGCTCACAGTTGAGGCAGCGGGCCAGGATGCGCGCGCTCGTCGTCTTGCCGCAGCCGCGCGGGCCACTGAACAGGTAGGCGTGATTGACCCGGTTGTTTCGCAGCGCCTGCTGCAGCGGGTCGGTTACATGCTCCTGCCCGATGACCTCGGCGAACGACTCCGGGCGATAACGGCGGTACAGCGCGAGAGACGACACGCATACGAGGTTATAGGCGACCACTGACAACCCGGACCGCCCCAACGCAAAGCGCCCCCCACGCACCCGCCAGAGCCAACCTACCCTTGCTGCCTTCCGGCCCTGGGGGAGTTCAGTCAGATAGCGCCACGTGAGGGGCTGGCCCCCACAGTAGCTGATCCCCCGGCCCGGAAGCGAAGCCGGTCCCGACCGGTGACGGCTCCGGAGACGATCACGACGACGACCTCGGGATCGTGTTCGCGAGCACTCCCCAACGTCTTGTATTGTTTGCGGCGGAGGATTCGCCTAGTGGCCTAGGGCGCACGCTTGGAAAGCGTGTTGGGGGCAACCCCTCACGAGTTCGAATCTCGTATCCTCCGCACTCGCCCACTTGGGCAGACGAAAGTCCCGACCGCACAGCGGTCGGGACTTTCGTCGTTCTCTCGGTGTTGAGCCACCAGCCGACGGGCTACGTTGGCCCTTTCCAGGTCCTGGGTCCAACGGGAGGATGCTCCGTGGCCGTCGCCCTGTACGACGCCGTCGTCCTCGCAAGGAAGAACGAGCGGCATGGTGAGCGGCTGCGTGCCCGCAGGAAGAAGCTCGACCGGCACATCGCCCAGGAGAGTTCCTTCCAGGAGGAACGCCGACGGGCCGTCCACGAGCAGGCCCTGATGCCCTTCACCGCCGCCTTTCAACGCCTGAAGCGGGTGGATCTGGCCGAACTGGAATCGGTGGAACCTGTCGGCCGCTCGGTGGTCGATGTCGAACTGCGGGAGCTGCGGCAGGTCGCCGTGGCCGCCGTCGGCGCGCTGGCAGGCGGCGCGGTCACCGGCGCCGGCGTCAGCGCCGCCGCCTATCTGGCCGTCGGCACCTTCGCAACGGCCTCCACCGGAACTGCCATCTCCAGCTTGTCCGGTGCCGCTGCCGGCAGCGCCACCCTCGCCTGGCTGGGCGGCGGCTCGCTCGCCGCAGGCGGCGGCGGAGTCGCTGCGGGGACGGCCGTACTTGCCCTGACGTTCACACTCCCCGCACTCGTCGTGACCGGCGCCCTCCTCGAATGGCGGGGCCGCGGCGCCAGGCGCGACCAGCAAGAAATCGCCGAGGAGCTGGACCTCGCGGAGACGGAGCTGACCGAGGCCCGGCGCACCTTGTCCGAGGTGTTCCGGCGCAGCAGGGAGCTCCGCCTTGTGCTGCGCGAGCTGAGCACAGCCGTACAGGAGCGGCTGGTGGCCTTCGTCGCACTGGTTGACGGCGACGACGACTACGGCTCGTACGACGCGCGGCAGCGCGCCCAGGTCAAGGAGATGTTCGATCTCGTCTGTCTTACCGTCACGGTGATGGGCGCCGCACCTGCCGGGGAGGACGGCCGCGTCAGCGAGCTGTCCGCCCACGCCGTCACGAACGCCAGAGCACGGCTGCGTGAACTGGCCCCGGCCGCGTGAGCCGTACGGGCCTTCCCGGCGCTGCCGACCAAGCCGCCTGGACCGTGGCAGACGCGGCGACGCGACGGCTCGCCGCCGCCACCGTTGAAACGCTGAGCACGCGGGAGACCGTGGAACGGCTGGCCCAGCGGTACGCGAACCACGGCAACGCCCAGCGCGCGGGCCATCTCTTCGAGCTGCGGCACGCGCTCTCGTTCAACCAGCGAGCGATCCGCTCGGGCGCCCCGTTCCGGGCCGTGGTCACCGAATGGGCGGCGGACGGCTCGCAGACCGCCGCCGCCGATCTCCACCTGCTCGACCGGGGCAGGCTCGTGGGCCGGGTACAGGCCAAACTGATGGGCCGGGCTCCCGCGACCCCCCATGCCGTGGCCCGGCCGCAGTACGACGGGATGGCTCGGTTGGTGGCGGGCGACCGGGTCGCGGCGGTGGACAGCCTGTTGGAGCGTCGGCTCACGATGGCGCCCGAGGGCGTGCGGTTCGCCGACTACGCCGATGCCCGGGCCCATCTGACGGACCGGCTCGAGTACGGCGGGGTCTCCTCTGCTCCGGTGGACCTCGACGACGCCCATCGCTCGGCCCTCGACCCCGTGCGCTGGGCCAGGGGCGAGGCGGTGCGGGCCGCGGGAGCCGAGGCGCTGGCCGCCGGAGCCTTCGGGGCAGCGGTGGGCGGCCTGGTCTCCGGGGCCACGTCGGCCGCCGAGCAGTTGGCACGGGTCCGGGCGAATGACACCTCCGCTGCTGCCGCCGCGCTCACCGCGACCGCCGCCGCGGCCCAGGGCGCGGTGCGCTCGGGGAGCGTGGCCGGGCTCAGTTCCCTGGTACGCAGTGCCGCCAGGGCCGGAAGACTGCCGTCCGTGCTCGGTGGCGGGGAGCTGGCCTTCGCCACCGCCGGAGCCGCGTACGCCGTGGCGGAGGCGGGGCTCGAACTGGCACGGGGCCGGATCGACGCAGGTGAGTTCGCCGCTCGGAGCAGCACCGCAACGCTCGGCACGAGCCTGGCCTGGGCCTGCGGGGCGTTCGCCCAGACGGTGGTACCCGTCCCTGTCGTAGGGGCACTGGTGGGCGGACTCGTGGGCCAGGCGGCGGGCACACTGATCGTCCAGGGCCTGCAGAGCGCCCTGGTGGCGGCACGCAGCCACGGCGAGACCGACACGCGGACCATCGAACGGGAGCTGCTCACGGCAGCCCTGACCACCGGTTTGCTGGGTTCGGCCGCTGCCCGCCTCGGCCGGGCTACGCACGCCACCGCCGTGGTGTTGCCGCACCTGACAGACGTACGCGAACGCATGGGCCAGTCCGACCCGACGACGGCCCTGACCGCTCTCTCCGCCTTGACGGGCCAGGTAGCGGGGCGCCCGATCTTCACGTCCCAGGACGAGTTCGATACGTGGATATCGGCCGACGACAGCCCGCTCGTTCTCGACCCCAACTGGTGAACGCGTTCGAAGGGCCCCACCGTTCGCGGTGGGGCCCTTCTACGTTCTTCGCGCCCAGGTCAGCGGTCCGGCTCGATGTTCTGGTTCGCGTGGAAGAGGTTGGTCGGGTCGTAGGCGTTCTTGATGCCCGTGAGCCGGGCGTAGTGGTCGCGGTAGGTGGCCTTCACGCGGTCCTGGCTCTCGCCCTCGCCGATGAAGTTCACGTAGGCGCCGCCCATCGAGTGCGGGTGCAGCTCGTCCCAGTAGTCGACGCACCACTGTCTGATCGTCTCCGCGTTCGCCGGGTCGGGGTCGACGCCGCCGATGATTCCGGACCAGACCGCGTCGCGGTACGACCACGCGGTGTCCTCCGGGTCGACGCGGGCGGCGGCGGCGTCCACGGGGTAGAGGTGCATGGTCGACAGGTCGGTGGGGAGGTTCTCGGCGTACTTGGCGTGCACGTCGACGGCGTCGTCGGTGATCCGGTCGAAGAAGTCGCCGCGCCAGTACCACTGCAGGCCGGTGGGGATCAGCTCGTCGAACATGCTCTGCAGCGCCGGGTACGGCATCGGTGCCGTGAAGTGGAAGATCGGCTTGCCCGGTTCCTGCACGGCGGCGAGGGCCGCGTCGGCGTCCTCCGGGTCGCCGAGCCAGCACCACACGACGCCGCACATCCGTTGGCCATGGATCTCCTCCGGGAACGGCGGGGCGGGCGGCACGGCGAGCGCGGCGAAGAAGCCGTTCAGGTCCTCGGGCGCCTGGGGCAGGAAGTCGCGGTACCAGCGCAGCACCTCGCGGGTCTGGTCGGCCGGCCACAAGGTCACCGCCACGACCACGTCGCCCACCGGGTGCAGGCGGAAGCGGAACGACGTGACGATGCCGAAGT
Organism: Streptomyces sp. MZ04; assembly: GCF_004684775.1. Taxonomy (GTDB): domain Bacteria; phylum Actinomycetota; class Actinomycetes; order Streptomycetales; family Streptomycetaceae; genus Streptomyces. The sequence goes on along the minus strand of NZ_SRIC01000054.1, from coordinate 29,885 downwards.
TTCCGCCGCCGCCGCGCAGGGCCCAGAACAGGTCGGGGTGCTGCGACTCGCTCGCGACGACGAAGCTGCCGTCGGCGAGCACGACGTCCGCGGCGACGAGGTTGTCGATCGTCAGGCCGTACTTGCGGGTGAGGTGGCCGTGGCCGCCGCCGAGGGTGAGGCCGCCGACGCCGGTCGTCGACATGATTCCGGCGGGGGTGGCGAGGCCGAAGGCGTGGGCCGCGTGGTCGAGGTCGCCGAGCTGGCTGCCGCCGCCCACGCGGGCCGTCCGCGCGACGGGGTCGACGCGGGCCCAGCGCATGGGCGACAGGTCGATGGTGACGGCGTCGTCGACCTCGCAGAGCCCCGCGCCGCTGTGGCCGCCGCCCCGGACGGCGAGCTCGAGCTCGCGGTCGCGGATGAAGTCGACGGCGGCCATCACGTCCGCCGCGTCCGAGCAGCGCACGATGGCGGCCGGATACCTGTCGATCATCGCGTTGTAGATCTTGCGGGCTTCGTCGTACGCGGGGTCCTGCGCGGCGATGACCGGGCCGCGCAGAGCACTTCTCATGTCGTCGAGGATGGTGCCGTCCATGACGGTCGCTCCTTGCCGATACGCCGATACGCCGATACGCGGACCGCTGCCCCACCCGGGCTCGTGCGCCGGCGTCCTGGCGCCCCCCGTCAGCCGCAGAGCTGACCTCTCCAGCATCCCGCCGGGCGGCGGGGCCCGCAATTCGCGCGGGGCCCGCCACCGTCGGGGCGGCTCTCATCCGGAGTCGCAGACAGCTCTCATCCAGCTTCTTCGTCGATGAAGAAGCTGTCGTGCTTGAGGAGGAAATCCCCGAACTCCTTGCCGCCCCGCTGCGCCATCTCCGCCACCTTCTCGAAGTACTCCTCGCGCGGGGCGCCCGGCGAGAAGAGCATGATCATGGAGGCGGGGTCGTCGCTGTCATTCTTGAAGGCGTGCAGTCCGCCGACCGGCACATAGAGGAAGTCACCCGCGCCCGCGGTGATCCAGCGGTCGCCGTCGTAGAGCTGGACGTGGCCGGACAGGATGAAGAAGGACTCCGAGATCGACTTGTGGAAGTGAGTGCTCGGGCCCGGGGACTTGGGGCCCATGTCCACCTTGTAGAGGCCGAATTCGCCGCCGGTGGAGGCATGGGTCGCGAGGTAGTGCGTGCGATCGCCGCCGGGGCCGACCAGCTCGGGCTCCTGGTCGGCCGGCCTGAACACCGCGTTGACTTCGCCTTTTTCACCGAGGTAGCGCGGTTCCGGATAGGACATCTTCGGCTCCTCTCCTTCGTTCTTCGTTCGTGAAACGTGCCGTTGCAGTAGGACAACGCAAGGATCCCAGGCCGGAGTTAAGCTGTGCTGCATGCTTGATATCCGGCGTATGCAGGTGTTCAGGGCGGTCGTCACCAGTGGCTCCGTCACCGCCGCCGCACGGAACCTCGGGTACACGCCCTCCGCGGTCAGCCAGCAGATGGCCGCCCTCGAGAAGGAGGCGGGCATCGCCCTCCTTGAGCGGACCGGGCGCGGGGTGCGGCCCACGGACGCCGGGCGGCTGCTCACCGAGTACGCCGTCGCCATCGGCAAGCACGTCGCCGAGGCGGAGACCGCGCTCGCCGAGCTGCGGGCCGGGCGGACGGGGCGGGTCTCGATGCGGTACTTCACCACGGCGGGCACGGCCCTGGTGGCGCCCGCGATCGCCGCGCTGCGGCGTGAACAGCCGCGTGTGAAGGTCGAGTTGAAGCTGTCCGACCCGGACGATCCGATGCCGGAAGTGCAAGGCGGGCAGGCCGACATCGCGCTCGTGGTCCGGCCCGGCGGCCAACTCGACGTGGACGGCGTGCGGTTCATCCATCTTCTGGACGACCGGTACCACGCGGTGCTGCCCGCGGGGCACCGTCTCGCCGCCAAGCCCTTGCTCGAACTGACGGACCTCGCCGAGGAGCCGTGGGTCGCCAGCGAATCGCCGGGCCCCTGCCTCGACCCGATCCTCGAAGCCTGCGGCTCGGCCGGCTACAGCCCGGACTTCGTGGTGGAGAGCGGCGACTACGCGACGGCGCAGGGCTTCGTCGCCGCCGGTCTCGGCGTCAGCCTCGTCCCCCAACTCGGCCTGGACGGCCACCACTCCGGCGTGGCCGTACGCCCGGTCCACAACCCGGTGCCGGTCCGCTCGATCTACGCGGCGGTGCGCGGCGGCGCGCCGGACAGTCCCGCCCTGCGGGGACTTGTCGGCGCGCTGCGGGACGCGGTGGCTCAGCTGCGGCCCGCGGCGGAAGGGGCCGGTGCCGCGTAACACCGCACCGTGACGCTCCGCCGCGGGCCCCAGTGCTGCTCGCCCGTGCCGAGAAAGCGCCAGCCCGTACGTTCGTAGAGCGCGGTCGCCGAGGTGTCGGATGCGACGACGTCCAGGACCGGGTGGAGCGCCAGCTCCCCGGCCTCCGCCACCACCCGCTCCAGGAGCCGCGCGCCGATCCCGTGCCCACGGGCCTCCGGTGCGACGAAGAGCCGGCTGACCACGGCGGCCGCCTCCCCGCTCCCGCGCTTGCCCCACAGTTCGGGCGCCACATCGTCCGGCTCGCTGGGGCAGAGCACGATGTGCCCGGCGATCCGCCCGTCGAGCTCGGCGACCCAGGCACCGACGGGGTCGGCCGTGGCCAGCCAGTCGGCGGGCCGCTCCGGCCAGTCGGTCGGGTAGCCGTCGAGCGCGTGCACCTGGGCGAGCGCCCGCGCACAGGCATCGAGGTCGGAGGCGCGACGGGGACGGATGCGAAGGTCTCGGGCGGGACTCATCGACGTATGCAAGCACATGGGCCGCAGGCACACCGGGCGCGTAAAGTCGGAGGCGAACAGAGCCTGCATGACACGGGGGAGGCGGCCGCGAAGTGGTGGCGCCGGATGAGGCTGTGATCGGCTGTACCGGTGAACTCGTCATCGGCACCCGCGGATCCGCGGGGCCCGGCGAGGTCCTGGTGCGGATCCGAGGGGGTTCCGAGACGTTTCTCGCCTGGTCCGACGAGCCGCTGCCGCACGGCGCCGCCGTGCTCGTGATCGAGTCGCGGGGCAGCCGCCAGGTCGATGTCATCAAGTGGGCTGACCCATTGGACCCGTTGGATGCGTTGACCGGCGACGGCGCCGGCGACGCCAGTTGAGGAGAGTCGATCCATGTTCGGTTACCGCGTTCCCGCCCCTGACCAGGCGATGCTGATCTCGGGCGGCAGGCGAGGTCTCGGGGGTGCCCCGTTCCGGGTGGTGACAGGGCATGGCAAGTTCGTGCTGCCCGTCTTCCGCAAGACCCGCTTCCTCACCCTGTCGATGTGCGAGGCCGAGGTCGTCGAGAACTGCGTGACCCGGCAGGGCATCGCCCTGAGCGTGCGCGCCGTCATCGCGTTCAAGGTCGGCAACGACACGGAGAGCATCGTCAACGCGGGGCAGCGCTTCCTCTCCGACCAGGGGCAGATGTCCGTCCTGACCGGGCGTATCTTCGCCGGTCATCTCCGCTCCATCATCGGCTCCATGACCGTCGAGGAGATCGTCACGGAGCGGCAGAAGCTCGCCATCGAGGTCCTGGACACCTCGAAGTCGGAGATGGCGAAGATCGGCCTGCATGTGGACTCGCTGCAGATCCAGTCCATCGACGACGGCGACACGGGCTACATCGACGCGATGTCCGCCCCGCACAAGGCCGCCATCCAGCGCCAGGCCCTGATCGCCCAGGCGCAGGCCACCCAGGCCTCGTCCGAGGCCGAGCAGGAGGCGGCGCGGAACCAGGCCGAGTACGCGCGACAGACCGCGATCGTACAGGCCGAGTACTCCGCCGAGGTCGAGCGCGCCCAGGCCAAGGCCGCCCAGGCGGGCCCCCTCGCGGAGGCGCACGCCCAGCAGGAGGTGCTCGACGCGCGTACCGAACTGGCCGAGCGCGCCGCCCAGTTGCGCCAGCAGCAGCTGGTCGCCGAGGTGGTCAAGCCCGCGGAGGCGGACGCCGCGCGCATCAGGGTCCTCGCCCTCGCCGAGGCCGAGCGGATGAAGATCCAGGCGGAGGCGGCGGCTTCGTACGACCGTGTGGCGCTGGACCGGATGCTGATCGACCAGCTGCCGCTGATCGTGAAGGAGGCGGCGACGGGCCTCTCCGGCGCCAACGTCAACGTACTGAACGGGGCGGACGGGCTCGGCGAGATCGCGGCCGGACTCGTCGGGCAGGGCCTGACGATCCTGGAGTCGGTACGGAACAACCTGGGGACGCCGGCGGGAACGGGCTCGGACGCGGCTGAATCCGTCGACCTCAAGCGGTACTTGGGGGCGCCCGCGCAGCACCAGGACGCGGACGGCGGCGGCAAGAGCGACGGCCCGGTCGAGATCGAATAGCACGCTGTACGGCCAGTGGCCCGCCGCCGGGCTCGATCACGCACCCGGCGACGGGCCACTCGCGTAACTAGGACCCGCCAGCCGGAGGGGCACCAGCACCGCACCCGGCTGCGGGGGCGGGCGTGCGGAGCCGTTGTCCGCGGGAGATCATCGAGACATGGACGTGACTCTTCACCTGGCCCAGCAGCCGGACGCGGACGAGCTGCTCGGGCGCAGTCCGCTGGCGGCGCTCGTCGGCATGCTGCTCGACCAGCAGGTACCCATGGAGTGGGCGTTCTCGGGCCCGTACACGATCGCGCGGCGGCTCGGCGCGGATGATCTGGACGCGCACGAGATCGCGGCGTACGCCCCCGAGGCGTTCGCGGAGCTGCTCTCCACCAAGCCGGCGGTGCATCGCTATCCCGGGTCGATGGCCAAGCGGATCCAGCAGCTGTGCCAGTACCTGGTGGATCACTACGACGGTGAGGCCACCGCCGTGTGGGAAGGCGCCGCGAGCGGCAAGGACCTCCTCAAGCGCCTGAACGAACTCCCCGGCTTCGGGAAGCAGAAGGCGCAGATCTTCCTCGCTTTGCTGGGCAAGCAGTTGGGCGTACGTCCCACCGGCTGGCGGGAGGCGTCGGGCGCGTACGGCGAGGCGGACGCGTACCGCTCGGTCGCGGACATCACGGGCCCGGAGTCCCTCCAGAAGGTCCGCACCCACAAGCAGCAGCTCAAGGCCGCCGCGAAGGCCTCCGGCAAGTAACCGAACCCCCCGGGGGGCCTAGCGGCGGCGTTTCGCCGTGCCGAAGACCGAGCGGGAGATCTCTCTGCCGATCTGTGTCCCCAGGGAGCGCGCCAGCGACTTGAACATCCCGCTGCCGACCACCTGGTCCACCATCGATCCGGACTCCGGCTCCTTGGCCTGCTTCGGCTTCTGCTTCTGCTTCTGCTTCTCGGCAGGCTTCTCCGCGGGCTCCGCCGCCTTCTCCGCCGTCAGCCGCTCGAACGCCGACTCCCGGTCCACCGCCTCCGCGTACCGCCCGTACAGCGAAGACCCCTTCACCGCCGCCTCCAGCGTCTCCGGCGCCACCGGCCCCATCAGCGACTCCGGCGCCCGCAGCCGCGTCACCGCCACCGGCGTCGGCGCGCCCTTCTCGCTCAGTACGGTGATCACCGCCTCCCCCGTCCCCATCGAAGTCAGCGTCTCCTCGAGGTCGTACGCCGAATTCGGGAACGTCCGCACCGTCGCCTTCAGCGCCTTCTCGTCGTCCGGCGTGAACGCCCGCAGCGCGTGCTGGACGCGATTGCCCAGCTGGGCGAGGACGTCGCCGGGTACGTCCTTCGGGGTCTGCGTCACGAAGAAGACGCCGACGCCCTTCGAACGGATCAGCCGCACCGTCTGCGTGATGGATTCCAGGAACGCCTTCGAGGCCCCGCTGAACAGCAGGTGCGCCTCGTCGAAGAAGAAGACGAGCTTCGGCTTCTCGACATCACCCACCTCGGGCAGGTCGTTGTAGAGATCCGCGAGCAGCCACATCAGGAACGTCGAGAACAGCTGCGGCTTGTCCTGCACGGCGGGCAGTTCGAGGACCGACACGACGCCGCGCCCGTCCTCCGCCACCCGCAGGAACTCGCCCGTGTCGAACTCCGGCTCCCCGAAGAACTCCCCCATGCCCTGCGCCTCGAAGGCGGTGAGCGCCCGGAGAATGACCCCGGCCGTCACCGTCGACAGGCCGCCGATGCCCTTCAGTTCCGGCTTGCCCTCGTCGGAGGTCAGGAAGGTGACCACGGCCCGCAGATCCTTCAGGTCGACGAGTTCGAGGCCCTTCTGGTCGGCGTAGTGGAAGATCAGCCCGAGCGACTGCTCCTGGGTCTGGTTGAGCTGCAGCACCTTCGACAGGAGCACGGGCCCGAAGCTCGTGATCGTGGACCGCACCGGAATGCCGGTGCCGATCCCGCCGAGCGCGTAGAACTCGCTCGGGAAGGCCTTCGCCTCCCACGTCTGCCCCACTTCCCCCGCCCGCTCGACGACCTTCCCGCCGCCTTCGCCGGGCGCCGAGATCCCGGACACATCGCCTTTGATGTCGGCGAGGAACACCGGAACGCCCTGCGCGGCCAACTGCTCGGCGATGAGCTGGAGGGTCTTGGTCTTGCCGGTTCCGGTGGCACCGGCGACGAGCCCGTGCCGGTTGAGCATCGACAGCGGGATGCGGATCTGCGCGTCGGGAAGACACCGCCCGTCCCACAGGAGCGCGCCCAGATCGAGCGCGGGCCCGGCGAAGGCGTACCCGGAGACGATCTCCAGGGCCTCCTGGGGCAGGGCCTGGCCGGAAGCCACACCGGAGGCCCCACCGGAGGCCCCACCGGAAGTCCCACCGGAAGCCCCAGTTCCGGACGTCAGCCCCGTGACAGGCGAAGACTCGTTGGAGGGGTTCGCGACCCCCGTCGTGGACGGCATCGGCTGGCTGTCGCTCACTTCGGCCCCTGTTCCCGGCTTGAGTGTTCCCGGTTTGCACCGGTTTCCTGCGTCATTTCCCAGCGTCGCACTCCGTCTCCATGGCTGCGCCCGGAGAGCCTTGACCGGTAGGCTTTCCGTGTGATCTTCAAGCGCATCGGAAACGGCCGGCCGTACCCCGACCACGGCCGGGAAAGCACCCGGCAGTGGGCGGACGTCGCTCCGCGCCCGGTCCGCCTCGATCAGCTCGTGACGACCAAGGGCCAGCTGGACCTCGAGACGCTCCTCGCGGAGGACTCGACGTTCTACGGCGACCTCTTCGCGCACGTGGTGAAGTGGCAGGGCGACCTCTACCTGGAAGACGGACTGCACCGCGCGGTCCGCGCGGCACTCCAGCAGCGCCAGGTACTGCACGCCCGCGTGCTCGAGCTGGGCTGAGCCCCAGGGCCGAGCACCCGGCCGGGGTCCGCCACGGTCCCGTATTGACCCTTTCGGGTTGGCCTTGGCCCAAGTCAATGATCATTTAGTAGGCATCACGGCGTTGCCGCACTACGCTGCGCCCATGAGCATGCTCACTCCCCCCGGCATGGGCGGCAAGTACCGCATCACGGGGGCCAAATATCCGCGTATGCGCCGGAACCGCGGCCGCCGCAGGATCGTGCTCGCGGTCGTCGCGTCCGTCGTAGCCGCCGGTCTGGTCGGCTGGGGAACCCTGCAGCTCATCGACGTCTTCACGGGCGGCGACACGGCCACCGCCGCGGGCTCGCGCGCCGACTGCGACCCCAAGGAGGCCCGGTCGGCCAAGGCACCCGCGCCGAAGCCGCTGCCCAAACCGGGCCAGATCACCGTGAACGTCTTCAACGCCACGCCCCGCGGCGGCCTCGCCAAGGACACCGCGGACGAGCTGAAGAAACGTGGCTTCGCCATCGGCAAGGTGGGCAACGCGACGAAGGCGTACGACAAGAAGGTCAAGGGCACCGGGATACTGCTCGGCGCCAAGACCGCCACGGACACCGCGATTCCCGTACTCGGCACCCAGCTCGCCGGCACCGAGCAGCGGACGGACGCCCGCAAGGGCGGCGAGGTGGACCTCATCCTGGGTACGCAGTTCAAGGATCTGGCAAAGAAAGAGGACGCCGACAAGGCCCTGGCGGTACTCGCCGAGCCCAAGCCGACGCCCTCTACGTCCAGCGGCAAGAAGGACTGCTGAAAAAGAACTGCTGAGCGCTGCTCGTGAATCGCTGAGCAATCGCTGAGCAATCGCTGAGCAATCGCTGAGCAATCGCTGAGCGCTACTCCGCGGTCCCGTACATCCGGTCCCCGGCGTCGCCGAGTCCCGGCACGATGTAGCCGTTCTCGTTGAGCCGCTCGTCGACCGACGCCGTCACGACCGTCACCGGCGTGCCCGCCAGCTCGCGCTCCATGACCTCGACGCCCTCGGGCGCCGCGAGGAGCACCACGGCGGTCACGTCGTCCGCGCCGCGCTTGATCAGCTCCTGGATGGCCGCGACGAGCGTGCCGCCGGTGGCCAGCATCGGGTCCAGGACGTAGACCTGGCGTCCTGAGAGGTCCTCGGGCATGCGCGTCGCGTACGTCGACGCCTGCAGCGTCTCCTCGTCGCGGATCATCCCGAGGAAGCCCACCTCGGCGGTCGGAAGCAGCCGCACCATGCCGTCCAGCATGCCGAGCCCCGCGCGCAGGATCGGCACGACCAAGGGGCGCGGGTAGGACAGCTTGACGCCCGTCGTCGGCGTGACCGGGGTCTCGATGTCGACCTGCTCGGTGCGCACGTCCCTGGTGGCCTCGTACGCGAGCAGGGTGACCAGCTCGTCGGCGAGGCGCCGGAAGGTCGGGGAGTCGGTGCGCTTGTCGCGCAGCGTGGTGAGTTTGTGCGCCACCAGCGGGTGGTCGACGACGTGGATCCGCATGCCCTCAACAGTAACCGCGCCCCGCACCGCCCGGACTCCCTCGCGCTCCGACTGCCTCGCTGTGGCATCAAACCCGCCATCCGGGGGAAAGTGGACGTACGACCTGGGGTGGTGTGGCCTGTGGCGGAGCAAGAGCCGGAGCGCGCAGCCGACGGGACGTCGCGCGGCGCCCCCGAGAGCGACTTCGAGAGCGACCTCGAGGACGAAGCCGAGCGCCGGCGCCGCCGCGCCCAGTTCCTCAATGAACTGGCCGAGGCACGCGAGCTCCGCGACCGTGTGAAGCCGCGCCGCGCCCGGGCGGCACGGATGCGTCAGCAGATGCGTATGCGCACGTTCCGCTGGTAGCGGCTGCCCCTCGCGCAGGCCCCGGAGAGGGGTCTTGGAAACGCGAAGCGGACACAGCGGGCGGAAGACCTCTCCTCAGGCCGTGGTTTCTGCCACGATTCCGAGTGAGCGGGGCTTGAACAGCACTCCCCCGCTCCCCGAACTCGCCGGGGGGACACCCAAACCGTCAACCGGCGCTGTCTATGACCAGTGGGAGAGTCACGGTGTACTTCGCCGCACTGCTCGCGCGCACCGAAGACGGGTGGGAAGCGAGCGACACGGAGCTCGACGATGTGGAGACCCTGGCGGATCTGGCCGACCTGGCCCGTGAAGCCACGGCCGAATACGACGACGACACAGTGCTCGTTTTCATCGAACAGGAAGACGCGTGGTTCGGCGTCGTCCGCGTGGACGGTGAGGAGGACCCTCGTATCTACGTCTCGGACGCGGCCGCGGCCGCCCGTAGTTCGTACGGAGAGATCCTGCTCACCGACGAAATGCTCGGCCGTGAGCCGGGCACCGACGATCCGGGCGTCGATCTGGACGCCCTCGACCTCGACGGCACGGAGGACGGCGAACCGGCCGGCTCCGACGCCTCGTCCGAATCCGACGGCGACGATGACGACGCCGAAGGGTCCGGCGGCGACGCCGTGCCCGCCGGGCCGCTCGGCGACACGGAGCTCCTGAGCGACCTCGGCGTACCGGACAAGGAGCTGCTCGCTCTGGAGGCCGGTGACGCGCTCAGCGAGATCGCCGAGATCCTCGGGGCGGCGGAGGTGCTGGAGACCGTCCGCTAGGTTCCCGGTGTGACCGACCAGAACGACCCGAACGACCCGAACGACCCGAACGACCAAACCGACCAGACACCCGACCCCGTACGCGACCGCTGGCGGGCGCCCATGCGGCTCGCCCTGGCCGAGGCCGAACTGGCCGTCCGGGGCGGCGACGTGCCCGTCGGCGCCGTCGTGCTGTCCCCGGACGGCACGACGGTGCTCGCGGCGGGCCACAACGAACGCGAGGCGACCGGCGACCCCACGGCGCACGCGGAGGTACTCGCCATCCGGCGGGCGGCGAAAGAGCTCGGCGAGTGGCGGCTGACGGGCTGCACGCTCGTCGTCACCCTGGAGCCCTGCACGATGTGCGCGGGCGCGCTCGTGCAGTCGCGCGTCGACCGGGTCGTCTACGGAGCGCGTGACGAGAAGGCGGGCGCCGCGGGCTCGCTCTGGGACGTCGTACGCGACCGAAGGCTCAATCACCGGCCCGAGGTGATCCACGGGGTCCTCGCGGATGAGGCCTCGGGGCAGCTCACACGCTTCTTCCGGGAGCGCTGAGCCAAACGGATTTCGGACCACGGGCAACTTTGGGCTAGAGTTCCTCTCGGTAGCGTGTCCGAGCGGCCGAAGGAGCTCGCCTCGAAAGCGAGTGTGGCGCAAGTCACCGTGGGTTCAAATCCCACCGCTACCGCTCTCAACACGAAGGGCCCCGTCCAATGGACGGGGCCCTTCGTCGTTCGTCGTGAATGCGCCGTGAAGTGAATGTGCCGTGAAAGTCAGGCCGGGGGAAGCGGCATCGGGGGGACAAGCCGCTCCCCCCGATGAGGACTGGAACCCTCAAGTCAGCGCCGTCATCCGGGGGGAAGCCGACGGCGCGTGACCCCGCAGTGGGGCCAGTCCCGTGCCCGCGGATTCCTGCCGGACCCGCTGCGGCACATCACCCATCCTGCTCCCGCCGGAATGGGGAAAAGTCAGGCAAAGGGCCTGTGCCATGGGGCCGTTGGTCCTTAAAAGCCTTGTGAGGACACGCCGGGTTAGACTCTCGCCCGTCACAGAGGTCACACGGGGCGCGCGTAAGGGGAGGCCGAAGAGCGTGGCGGTGCAGTGGAAAAAGGTCGGGCTCTTCGCGGTCGTCGTCTTCATCCTGTACGTGATCATCACCGACCCGGCCAAGGCCGCGGACTACGTGCAGATAGGGTTCGAGGCGGTCTCGAGTGCCGCTCAGAGCATCGGTGACTTCATGACATGGGTCGCCAACGGCGGCAAGGACTGAGCGGCCCGTCCGCCCCCGCCTTCCCAGGAGCCCGCATGATCCGCCATCTGGTCCTCTTCAAGCTCAACGACGGTGTGCAGCGCGACGAGCCGCGCGTCGTCGAGGGCGTCAAGGCCTTCCGCGCGCTCGGTGAGCAGATCCCGGAGCTGACGTTCTGGGAGTGCGACTGGAACATCACCGACCGGCCCATCGCGTACGACTTCGCCATCAACTCGGCGGTCGAGGACACCGATGCGCTGAAGCGGTACCTCGAACACCCGGCCCATCAGGCGGGCGTCGCCCTGTGGCGGGAGTTCGCCACGTGGGTGATCGCGGACTACGAGTTCTGAGCGACCCGCCAAACGAGCCCCTCACCGGAACGGTGAGGGGCTTTGCTGCGTCTTACGCCCCAACTTGCCCTCAACACGGCGTTATGCGGTGCTTGCACACAGTGCACATGTCTTGTGATGCTATGACCGCTTTGACGGACGGGTTGACCAAGGTCGACTGAGCTTGACTGGGATTGACCGAGAAGGGGTGGCGTTGACCGTGCCGGCCAGTACTGCGCCCGAAGCACCACCCGTGACGCCGCTAGCGAGCACCCCGGGCATCCAGAGCACCCCGGGGACCCAGAGCACCCCGGGCACCCAGAGCACCCCAGGCACCCCAGGCACCCAGAGCACTCAGAGCACCCGGGGTGCCGACACCCGCGCCCTGACGCAGGTGCTCTTCGCCGAGCTCAAGGGGCTCGAGCAGGGCAGCCCCGAGCACGGCCGGGTGCGCGGCGCGCTCATCGAGGCGAATCTGCCGCTGGTGCGGTACGCGGCGGCCCGCTTCCGCAGCCGCAACGAGCCGATGGAGGACGTCGTCCAGGTCGGCACGATCGGGCTCATCAACGCCATCGACCGCTTCGACCCCGACCGCGGCGTGCAGTTCCCGACGTTCGCGATGCCCACGGTGGTCGGCGAGATCAAGCGGTACTTCCGCGACAACGTACGAACGGTCCACGTCCCGCGCCGCCTTCACGAGCTGTGGGTGCAGGTCACCGGGGCCACCGAGGACCTCACCACGGCCTTCGGGCGCTCGCCCACGACCGCGGAGATCGCCGAACGCCTGCGGATCACCGAGGAGGAGGTCCTGGCCTGCATCGAGGCCGGACGCTCGTACCACGCAACGTCGTTGGAGGCGGCCCAGGAGGGCGACGGGCTGCCCGGTCTGCTCGACCGGCTCGGCTACGAGGATCCGGCGCTCGACGGCGTCGAGCACCGCGACCTCGTCCGCCATCTCCTCGTCCAACTGCCCGAGCGCGAACAGCGGATCCTGCTCCTTCGCTACTACAGCAATCTGACGCAGTCACAGATCAGCGCGGAGCTGGGCGTTTCCCAGATGCATGTGTCTCGACTCCTCGCCAGAAGCTTCGCGCGACTGCGATCCGCAAACCGGATCGAGGCGTAACCGGATCGAGTGGACCTCCGCTCGCGCGGTTCTCGACATTCCCTCGCGCCGAAAACCCCCGCACCCCCTCTCTCCTGCGGTGATGTCACCCTTATTTGTCGACATGTAACTACAGCGTGTTGCCGACATGTGACATTCTGCTGGAACCGCGTTTGCCGCAGCCCCACGTCCGGTATTCAGGTGGAGGCTGCGTTCCTCCGACGGGAGCGTCCGCCGTGACCGTCCGCGACCTCAAGGGGGTGGCATGTCCGCAGACCAGGGCAGCTCGAAGGTGCTCACGCTCACGAAGAGCGAAACCGCGCCCGACGCGCTTTTGGCCCAAGCCGTATCCGGGCCTTCCGAAGCCATCGACACCCGCACCCTGTCCCGCTCCCTTTTCCTGCGGCTCGCCGCACTCGACAAGGACAGCCCGGAGCGCGTCTATGTGCGAGACACGCTGATCGAGCTCAACCTCCCTCTCGTCCGGTACGCGGCGGCCCGCTTCCGCAGCCGCAACGAACCGATGGAGGACATCGTCCAGGTCGGCACGATCGGTCTCATCAAGGCGATCGACCGCTTCGACTGCGAACGCGGCGTGGAATTCCCGACGTTCGCGATGCCGACCGTCGTCGGTGAGATCAAGCGCTTCTTCCGCGACACGAGTTGGTCGGTGCGCGTCCCGCGCCGCCTCCAGGAGCTGCGGCTCGCGCTGACCAAGACCAGCGACGAGCTGGCCCAGCGGCTCGACCGCTCCCCGACGGTGCCGGAACTCGCCAAGGCGCTCGGCGTCTCGGAGGAGGACGTGGTCGACGGGCTTGCGGTGGGGAACGCCTACACGGCGTCCTCGCTGGACTCGCCCGCCCCCGAGGACGACGGCGGCGAGGGCTCCCTCGCGGACCGTCTCGGGTACGAGGACAGCGCCCTTGAGGGTGTGGAGTACCGCGAGTCCCTCAAGCCGCTGCTCGCCAAGCTGCCGCCGCGCGAGCGCCGCATCATCATGCTGCGCTTCTTCGCGAACATGACGCAGTCGCAGATCGGCGAGGAGGTCGGCATCTCGCAGATGCATGTGTCCCGGCTGCTCACCCGGACTCTCTCTCAGCTTCGGGAAGGGCTGATCGCGGACTGAGTGGGGCCCTGCGGTGCTCAATGCGCCGCAGGGTGACCGGTGTTGTTGACGGGGTTCCTAAGTGACGGACCGTCAGCCACACTGGCGCGATGCGACGTGGCGTACGGAACGTACTTGGGGCCTCCACGGTTTTGCTGTGCCTGGGCGGTGGGCTTGTCGCCTGCGGCGGCGGGAGCGGTGACGGCTATGTCGCCACCGGGGCGGCGGCGGAGCGCCCGGCCAAGGCGCCGGGTTCCGGTGTGGCGCCTACCGGGGATGTCGAGCTGGTCCCGCTGGACGGCAGTGAGGCGCCGCCGGACGGCGACGGGGGTGGCTCCTCCCGGGCCCCGAAGGAGAGCGGTTCCGCTGACAGCGGTCCTGCCGGTGACTCGCCCGGTGGCAAGTCGCCCGGCGGCAGCGAGAGTTCGGGGGCCCCGGCCGAGTCCGACGGCTCGGCTCCCGTCAGCGGCGGCGACGACTCCGGTCGTACGGAGAGTCCTTCGGCTCGTCCGTCCGCGCCCGGTACGAGTACGTCGCCTCCCGGGCCCGCGAAGCTGAGTGTCGGCGAACCCGAGCTGAAGCCTGCCGATGAGCGGTGGTGCGAGAAGGTGACCGTCGCTTTCCGCAACACCGGGGAAACCGCGGTGCGTTCAGGGACGGTCACCTTTGAGACGCACGTCATCGGGGCGCTCGGCGTCGACTGGGCGACGCTTGAGTCCACCGAGAAGCTGCCTGCGCCTATCGGTGCGGGGAAGCGGGTGGAGAAGACCTGGCCTGTCTGCGTGGACCCGTGGCGGGTGCCGTTGGGCATGCATGTGGAGACTCGGGACGTCTCGGTGAAGTGGAAGTAGCGGGACTTTCGGCTGCGGGTCGGAGGTGGCCGGTCGCGCGGTTCCCCGCGCCCCTAAAGGGGCGCCCCCGCCGCTTGAATTACTTGAGGGCCAGCCAGGCCACGCCCGCCACCACGGCGATCGCGAGGACCACACCGATGATCAGGCCGATGCGCGGGCCCGAGGACGCTGCCGTCTGCTGCTGATGGCTGGACTGCGGCTCCTCGTCCACGAAGGCGCGGAACATCTGTGTGCTGCCGGCGGGGTCGGGGTTGCCCTGGGGACCCTGGGGGTTGTGTGCCATGGAGAAGGACCCTAGCGAATCCTCCGGTCCCGGCCCAACCCCCTCTGACCATGGACTTTACGAGCATGGTCCCAGACCTTTGCCGACTCTTTAGGGCGTTGGTCCGGTTTTAGTTTGCCTGCGGCAACCAACTGTCTCTATCGTTGCCCTAAGCAACAACATAGGAGGTGCCGTGGCCGCGCAGCGTCAGTACGAGGAGCTGGCCCGACAGCTCAGCGCGATCGGTGCCGTGAAGCGTGGCCTGGGACGTGGGCTGCCGGCCGACTGCCCGAGCGGATCCGCCGCCGTACTCGTCCTGCTCGCCCGGCACGGCGAGATGCGGATGAGCAGGCTCGCCGAGCTGCTCGCCGTGGACATGTCGGTGACCAGCAGGCACGTGGCCCATGTGGCGGAGAAGGAATGGATCCACCGCGATCCCGACCCCGCCGACAAGCGCTCCCGGATCCTGCGCCTGACCCCTGAGGGCAAGGCCAAGGTCGCCGAGCTGACCGACCTGTCCATCAGGACACTCACCCATTACTTGCACGACTGGACCGACGACGAAGTCGTCCAGCTCAGCACGCTGCTCGCGCGCCTGCGCGACAGCTTCGGGGACTGCCGCGCGGCTTCGGCCCGGCTCCCTCACCCCGCTGAAGAGACCACCCGTACACCCGCGTAACGAAGAGGAAGCCCATGGCAACAACCACACCGTCCGGTGTGCGGGGCAGCCACGCCAAGCACGGAGCACATCACGACGAGAACGCTCCGATGACGCACCGCCAGATCATGGAGGCCCTTTCCGGCCTGCTGCTCGGCATGTTCGTCGCGATCCTGTCGTCGACGATCGTCTCCAACGCCCTGCCCGAAATCATCGGCGACCTCGGCGGCGGCCAGTCCGCCTACACCTGGGTCGTCACCGCATCGCTGCTCGCGATGACGGCGACCACGCCCCTGTGGGGCAAGCTGTCCGACCTCTTCAGCAAGAAGGCGCTCGTACAGATAGCCCTGGTCATCTATGTGCTGGGGTCTGTTGTCGCCGGGCTCTCGCAGAACGCGGGCATGCTCATCGCCTGCCGTGTCGTGCAGGGCATCGGCGTGGGCGGTCTCTCCGCCCTCGCGCAGATCGTGATGGCCGCGATGATCTCCCCGCGTGAGCGCGGGCGTTACTCCGGCTACCTCGGGGCCACGTTCGCGGTCGCGACCGTCGGCGGCCCGCTGCTCGGCGGTGTCATCACCGACACCGACTGGCTCGGCTGGCGCTGGTGCTTCTACGTCGGCGTGCCCTTCGCGATCATCGCCCTGATCGTGCTCCAGAAGACCCTGAAGCTCCCCGTCGTGAAGCGGGACGTCAAGGTCGACTGGGCCGGCGCCTTCTTCATCTCGGCCGCCGTCTCGCTGCTCCTGGTCTGGGTCACCTTCGCCGGTGACAAGTACGACTGGCTGTCCTGGCAGACGTACGCGATGGTCGGCGGTTCGGTCGTGCTCGGCGCGATCTTCCTGCTCGTCGAGTCCAAGGCGAGCGAGCCGATCATCCCGCTGCGGCTCTTCCGCAACCGCACCATCACACTGGCCTCCCTCGCCTCGCTCTTCGTGGGTGTCGCGATGTTCGCGGGCACGGTGTTCTTCAGCCAGTACTTCCAGCTGGCGCGCGACAAGTCGCCGACGATGTCCGGCGTCATGACGATCCCGATGATCGCGGGTCTGTTCGTCTCCTCGACGGTCTCGGGCCAGATCATCACCAAGACCGGTAAGTGGAAGGCCTGGCTGGTCGCGGGCGGTGTGCTGCTGACCGCGGGGCTGGGCCTGCTCGGCACGATGCGGTACGACACCGAGTACTGGCACATCGCGATCTTCATGGCGATCATGGGCCTCGGCGTCGGCATGATGATGCAGAACCTCGTCCTCGCCACGCAGAACCAGGTCGCTCCCGAGGACCTCGGTTCCGCGAGCTCCGTCGTCACCTTCTTCCGTTCCCTCGGTGGCGCCATGGGTGTCTCGGCGCTCGGCGCCGTGATGTCCACGCGCATCACCGACTACGTGAAGGACGGCCTGGAGGACCTCGGTCCGAAGGCCGCGGCCATGGGTCACGGCGGCACCGGTGGCGGTGGCATCCCGGACCTGGACGCCCTTCCCGCGCCGCTGCGCACGGTCATGGAGAGCGCCTACGGGCACGGCATCGCCGATGTCTTCCTGATCGCCGCGCCGATGGCGCTCATCGCCTTCCTGATCACGCTCTTCATCAAGGAGGTCCCGCTGCGTACGTCGGGTGCCCTCGCCCAGGCCGCCGAGTCGTCCGACGCGGACGCTCCGGCCACCGCCTCCGGTACCGGCGTCGAGCAGGCCGATGAGCCGGTCCTCGCCTCCGTCGCCGCGCACACCGAGGCAGGACCCGAAGGCACGCAGAAGCTCGCCGCGGTCGCCTCGTCCGCCGCCGGGGAAGCCCCGGTGCGGACCACGGGCGGCGGCACTCCGGTGCGCGGCTTCGTGCGGGGCGCCGAGAGCGCTCCGGTGCCGCGGGCCGCGGTGACGCTGATCTCCCTCGGGGGACGGCAGCTGGGCCGCGCGGTCGCGCAGGGCGACGGTTCCTACGCCGTGGACGCCCCGGGTGCGGGCTCGTACGTACTGATCGCGTCGGCCGACGGCTTCCAGCCGCAGGCTTCGACGATCGTCGTGGCCGACGAGGCCCTCGCGTACGACATCCTGCTGAGCGGCACGAGCGGCCTCAGCGGTGTGGTGCGGGCCTCCGACGGCAAACTGCCGGTCTCGGGCGCGATGGTCATCGTGACCGATGTGCGCGGCGATGTGCTGGCCACCGGACTCACCACCGACCAGGGCGAGTTCACCTTCGCCGAGCTGGTGCCCGGCCAGGTCACCATCGCGGTGAACGCCACCGGTCACCGCCCGACGGCGCTGCCGGTCGAGGTCGGCGCGGTCGGTGTCACCCGGGTCGAGGTCGAGCTGAAGTCCGGTTCGCAGGTGCTCGGCACCGTGCGGGCCAAGGGCGGACCGCTGAACGACGCGCGGGTCACGCTGGTGGACGCGGCGGGCAACGTCGTCGCCACCGCCACCACGGGGCCGGACGGGGCGTACGCCTTCACCGACCTGGACAACGGCGAGTACACGGTCATCGCGACCGGATACCCGCCGGTGGCGACGGGCCTGACCGTCGCCGCGGACGGCGTCGACGGCCACGACATCGAACTCGCCCACCCCGGCGAGTAATTGACCCCGGCCCGTGCGCGCGTACTCGAGCGGATGCGCGCGCACGGGCCGGTGTGGAAAGGGCCCCCGGGTGGTGGTGACGTACACGGCAGGGGACGGCCGGGTCACCACCGCCGGGGGCCGCACTCTTTTGAAGCTTGGCTTGGCAAGGAGATAAACGGGATGGGACCGGGACTTACAGCGCGGATCCGGACGCGTGACGGCTGGGCGGTATCCCACGCCGTCGTCACCCTCACCGACATGACGGGTACGCAGGTGCTGCGGGCCGCCGCGGACGGGGAAGGCGCCGTGCGCGACGCGACGACGCTGCCGCCCGGCCCGTACACGGTGATCGTCACGGCGGTCGGCTACGCGCCCGTGGCCTCGACCGCGCTCGTCACCGCGAGCGGCCGCGCCGAGGTCGGCAGCGTCGTCCTCGCCAGGACGGGCGGCACGGAGCTGCCGCCGCCGGGGCCGTGGACCATCGACCCCGCGCACTCCACCGTGGGCGCGACCGCCCAGCATCTGGGGATCACCAGCGTGCACGGCCGGTTCACCGAGTTCGGCGGGCGGATCGAGATCTCCGAGGACGTGGAGAAGTCGCGGGTCGAGGCGGTCATCACGTCCTCGTCCATCGACACGGGCAACGGCATGCGGGACGGCCACCTGAAGTCCCCCGACTTCCTGGACGTCGACCAGTACCCCGAGCTCACCTACCGCTCGACCGGGCTCACCCCGGCCGGCTCCGACCGCTGGACGGTGCACGGCGAACTGACCATGCACGGTGTCGTACGCCCGGTCGACCTGGACCTGAGCTACCTCGGTACGGGGGCTGACCCCTGGGGCGGGACGCGGGCGGCGTTCCGGGCCACTGCGGAGCTGCGCCGCGAGGACTTCGCGATGAACTACAACCAGGTGGTGCAGGCGGGCATCTCGGCGATCGGCACCACGCTGCGGGTGGAGCTGGACGTCCAGGCGGTGCAGGGGGATTCGCTGCCGCAGGGCTGAGGGGACCGCCGAACAAGCCTTTCCCGCCGGCCCGATTGCCCCGGGGTAGTCGGGTGGGTGGGAGACATCCGCCGCGAAGCGGCGGGACAGGAAAGCCGCCCACTCGCAGGCCTAGTCGCAGGCCTGGCGGCCCGCTACAGCTTCGCCTCGATGCCCGCGATCATCAGGTCGAGGGCCACCGAGAAGTCCAGCTCCCACATCTCCTCGACCGTGTTCCCGCCCCGCGCCTCCAGCATGTCGGAGGCGCTGTGCAGGGTCTCTTCCAGGTCCGGATGGGCGCTGACCGCGCCCATGGCCTCCTTGAAGTACTCCCCCGGCGTCATCCCCGCCGCGGCGCACCGCGCGAGGTAGTGGCCCTGCACGGTGCCGAATCCGTACACGAACTGGAAGACCGCGGCGATCGCGCCGGTCTGCTTCTCGGTCGGCAGGCCGGTGCTGCGCACCACCTGCTGCACCGCCAGGGCGAACTTGATCCAGTTCGGCCCGATGTTCAGGAACGTGCCGACCAGGGGGGACACCCAGGCGTGCCGGACCAGCAAGGCCCGGTATTCCTGGGCCAGTTCCCGCAGGGACTCGCGCCACCTGCCGGGGACGACGGACTCCGCGTCCGGCAGGTTCATCTCGCCCGCGGCCGCGTCCAGGGCCAGTTCGAGCAGGTCGTCCTTGGTGTCGACGTACCAGTACACGGACATCGCCGTGACGTTCAGCTCGGCGGCGAGGCGCCGCATGGAGAACTTGGCGAGGCCCTCCTCGTCGAGGAGACGGACCGTGGCCTCGGTGATGCGGTCACGGTCGAGGCCCGTCGGCTGATCACCTCTGCGGCCCGCGCCGTTGCGGGGGGCTTTGCCCTCCAGCCAGACGCTGGTCCGCGCGGGGCGCTTCGCGCGGTCGGCTGCCTTCGCCATGGCGCACCTTCCTGGTCCTGAGCTCTTGTGCCGGTCATCCGGAGCGGGCAGCAAACCGGAATCGTCCGGTCCGCCGCCCGCCCTCGATGCTATGCGGACGCCTGCTGGCCAGAGTCTGCCCTCTCCGCCCGCTTCAGCAACGCGGCCGCGACAACGCCTCCGAGGAACACGGCGACCGCCCCCACCAGCTGGCTGGTCTCCAGGCCCGAGGAGAACGCGTCCGCGATCCGCGCCCGCTCGCCCTCCGTCCGCGCCGCGGCGAGCGCGGCGGGCAGCGAGGCCGCGGACACGGCCACGAGCGAGGCGAACTTCGAGTTGAGGACCGCGCCGAGGACGGCCACGCCGAGCCCGTTGCCGAACTCCGCGAGCGTGCCGTTGACGCCCGCGCCCACGCCCGCCTTCTCCGGCGGGATCGCGCTCATGATGGCGTTGGCCATGGCCGGCATGGCGAGCGCGATGCCCGCGCCCATCACGATGAGCCCGGTCAGCATTCCGGCGTAGTTGTCGCCGCCGAGGACCGCGATCGCCGCGAGCCCCGCCGAGAGCAGGGTCATGCCGATGGCGATGGTCACGGGAGTGCTCGTCTTCTTAAGAAGCCGTGCGCCGAGACCGGTGAAGTTGAGCGCGACGACCGTGACCGCGAGCGGCGCCGTCCGCAGGCCCGCCTCCAACGGCTCGTATCCGAGGACGAACTGGAGGTGCTGGGTGAGCAGGAAGAGCGAGCCGCCCATGCCGAAGGCGACCAGGATGGCGCCCGCGACGGCGCCGATGAAGCGCTGGTTGCGGAAGAAGTGCATGTCCAGCATCGGGTACGGGATGCGCAGCTCCCACCAGACGAAGACGCCGAGTACGACGACACCCACCGCGGCCGCGACCAGGACCTGCGTCGACGTCCAGCCGTGCTCGGGCCCGGAGATGATCGCGTAGACGACCGATGCCATGCCGATGGTGGAGAACACCGCGCCGAGCAGGTCGGGGCGGTCGCCCTGCGGGTTCTTGGACTCGGGGATCAGCTTCACCACGGCGACGAAGCCGAGGACCGCGACGGGGATGTTGATCAGGAAGATCGCGCCCCACCAGAAGTGGTTCAGCATGACGCCGCCGACCAGCGGGCCGATCGCGAAGCCGAGGGAGTTGACGGTCGACCAGAGGCCGATCGCCTTCATCCGCTCGCTGTCGTCGAAGATCTGCACGATGACGGCGAGCGTGGTGGTCATCAGGAGCGCGCCGCCGATGCCCATCCCGGCCCGCGCGGCGATGAGCTGCGTGGAGGACTGGGCGAGACCCGCGACCAGCGAGCCGATGCCGAAGAGGGCGAGGCCCGCGGCGAGCATCTTCTTGCGGCCGTAGCGGTCGGCGGCGCTGCCCGCGGTGAGCAGCAGGCCGGACTGGACGAGCGAGTAGGCGTTGATCATCCACTGGATGTCGGCCGTGGACGCGTCCAGCTCCTTGGTGAGGGAGGGGATCGCGACGTTCAGGACGGTGTTGTCCAGGAGGACGGTGAGCGTGGCGAGGCAGATGACGCCGAGGATCAGCCAGCGCTGGGGGTGCCTCTGGGGGGTGGTGGGGGACTCGGCGGTCGTCGTTGCCGTCATACCCTCTCCTTCTGCTTATACGGTGTACGGGATGTCAGCGACGTACACCGTAAAGCATCTCCCGTACGGCGTACAAGAGAGTTTGCGGAGAGGGTGTGACGGCAACGGGCCCGGCGGCCGGGAGCGTCAGCTCTTGGGCTGCGTCAAGTCGTAGAACGTGGCGCTGCCGACCGTGACCTTCTTGAAGGAGTCCTCCACCCAGGAGGTGATCTTCGATGCGGCGCCGCTGTCGCCACCCATACCGCCGCCTCCGCCCTGGCCGCCCTGGCCGCCCGAGATGAAGTAGTGCACCTTCCCGTCGGCCACGTACTGCTTGAACTGGGCGAGGGTCGGTGACGGGTCGCTGCCGTTGAAGCCGCCGATCGCCATCACCGGGTCGCCGGTGGCGAGCTGGTAGCTCGCGGCGTTCTGCGAGCCGATGGCGGCCGCCGCCCAGGTGTAGTCCCCGGCGTTCGCCTCCAGGAGCTTCTTCGCCTTGCCGCTGACCTGGGCGCCGTTCAGGAGGCCGCCCATGCCGCCGGCGCCACGCTCACCCATTCCGCCGCCGGGCATGCCGCCTTGGCGACCGGTCTGACCCTGCTGCTTGCCCTGGCCACCCTGCTGGCTGCCGGGCGGCTGCCCCATGCCGCCGCCGTTCTGGCCGCCCGTCGGGGGCTGCATGGCGTTGCCCTGCTGGCCACCCTGCTGGCCGCCTTGCTGGCCCGGCGGCTGCATCCCGCCGCCACCGCCACCACCGGGTCGGCCGCCACCGCCGCCGCCAGGTCCGCCCATGCCGCCCGCCGACGCGGGACCTGCCGTCACGATCGACCCCGTGTGTGCGCTGTTCACAGTGGAGAGCGTGTAGGCGACCGGGCCCGCGACCGAAGCGGCGAAGCTCAACCCGATGGCCGCGATGGCCAGTTGGCGCCCGAGGCGTGCCGCGAGCAGCAGGCCGAGCGCGCCCGCGAGGCCGCCGATCAGGACCGCCCAGCGCAGCCACGGCACGTAGTCCGGGGTCCGCCCGAGCAGGACGTACCCCCACCAGGCCGTACCCGCGACGGCCGCGCCGAGCAGCGCGCCCGCCCACCACTTGGCGCGCTCCTCCCACAGGACCGTGGCGCCCATGCCGATCAGCGCCGCGATGTAGGGGGCGAGGGCGACCGTGTAGTACTGGTGGAAGATGCCCGCCATGAAGCTGAAGACGGCGGCCGTCATGAGCAGCGAGCCGCCCCACGCGACGAACGCCGAGCGCGTGGTGTCGGTCCTGCGGGCCTTCCAGGTGAGGACGATGCCGCCGACCAGGAGGATCAGCGCGGCCGGAAGCAGCCACGAGATCTGGCTGCCGATCTCGGAGTTGAACATCCGGCCGATGCCGGTCTCGCCCCACTGACCGCCGCCGCCACCGCCGCCGGGGC
Source organism: Streptomyces sp. MZ04 (assembly GCF_004684775.1). Taxonomy (GTDB): domain Bacteria; phylum Actinomycetota; class Actinomycetes; order Streptomycetales; family Streptomycetaceae; genus Streptomyces. Next base: position 7,066 of record NZ_SRIC01000054.1, on the reverse strand, counting down.
CGCCGCCACCGCCCACGCTGCCGGTCTCCTCGCCGTTGATGCGGCCGAGGCCGTTGTAGCCGAAGGTCAGCTCCAGGAAGGAGTTGTTCTGCGAGCCTCCGATGTACGGGCGTGACGACGCGGGCCACAGCTCCACGATCGCGACCCACCAGCCGCCCGCGACGACCATCGCGAGCCCGGAGAGGGCGAGTTGGCCGAAGCGCTTGCGCAGCCTGACGGGCGCGCACACCGCGTAGAGGACCGCGAGCGGCGGCAGGATCAGGAACGCCTGCAGCGTCTTGGCGAGGAAGGCGATGCCGACCGCCACGCCCGCCCAGACCAGCCACTTGGTGCGGCCGTGCTCCAGGGCGCGGAGCACGCAGTACACGGTGACGGTCATCAGGAGGGCGAGCAGCGCGTCCGGGTTGTTGAACCGGAACATCAGCGCGGCGACGGGGGTGAGCGCGAGCACGGCGCCCGCGATCAGACCGGCCACCGGGCTGAAGCGGCGGCGCACCGCCGCGTAGAGCACGCCGACCGTGGCGACGCCCATCAGGACCTGCGGGGCGAGCACCGCCCAGGAGTTGAGCCCGAAGAGGCGTACCGAGAAGGCCATCGGCCAGAGCGATGCCGGGGGCTTGTCGACGGTGATCGCGTTGCCCGCGTCGAGCGAGCCGAAGAACATCGCCTTCCAGCTCTGGCTGCCCGCCTGGACGGCCGCCGAGTAGAAGGAGTTGGCGTAACCGGACGCGCTGAGGTTCCAGAAGTAGAGGACGGCGGTCGCGAGCAGCAGGCCGAGGAACGCGGGGCGCGCCCAGCGGGGGTCGTCGGGGCGGCCGCGCCAGAGTCGGGCGGGCAGTGCGCGCGGGCTCCGGTGGGCGGGTGAGCCCGGCACCGCCACGTGAAGTGGCTCCGCCATCTGGGGAGTTGTGGTCATCGTGCGTTCCTCGGGTCGGGTGCGTAGTCGGGTGCGTAGTCGGCTGCGTGATCGGCTGCGTGATCGGCTGCGTAGTCGGCTGCGTAGTCGGCTGCGTGATCGGCTGCGTAGTCGGCTGCGTAGTCGGCTGCGTGATCGGCTGCGTAGTCGGCTGCGTAGTCGGCTGCGTGATCGGGTGCGTGAGTCAGCTCGTACGAGGCTTCGGAGCGCCGCTCCGGGAACACCCACGCCCGCAGCAGCAGGAACCGCAGCACCGTCGCCGCGAGGTTCGCCGCGATGAGCACCGCGAGTTCCGTGGAGTGGGAGGGGTCGCCGGAGGCCGCGCCGAGGGCGGCCAGCGAACCGCTGGTCAGGGCGAGGCCGATCGCGAAGACGACCAGGCCCTGTGCCTGATGGCGCATGGCACGGTCGCGGCCGCGCACCCCGAAGGTGAGCCGCCGGTTGGCGGCGGTGTTGGCGACCGCGGAGACCAGCAGGGCCGGCGCGTTCGCCACCTGCGACCCCGTGAACGTACGGAAGCCGGAGTAGAGCAGCAGATAGAAGAGCGTCGAGAGCGCGCCCACCACGCAGAAGCCGACCAGCTGGCGGGCGAGTCCGCCGGGCACGCCGGTCAGCTGCCGGTCCCGCGGATCGTCCCCGAAGGGGCGGGCGAGCCGGTCGAGCGGCAGCGCGCCGACCGCGAGGGCACGCCCGACCCGCCACACCCCCTTGAGGTCGTCCGTGGCCGTCTTGACCAGGTGGACGGTGGAGTCGGGGTCGTCGACCCAGTCGACCGGCACCTCGTGGATGCGCAGCCCCGCGCGCTCGGCGAGCACCAGCATCTCGGTGTCGAAGAACCATCCGGTGTCCTCGACCAGCGGCAGCAGCACGGCCGCCACATCACCCCTGATCGCCTTGAATCCGCACTGGGCGTCGGAGAAGCGGGCGTGCAGCGAGCCGCGCAGGATGAGGTTGTACGTACGCGAGATGAACTCGCGCTTGGGGCCGCGCACCACCCGCGAGCTGCGCGCGAGCCGGGAGCCGATCGCCAGGTCCGAGTGGCCGGAGATCAGCGGCGCGACCAGCGGGAGCAGCGCGTTGAGGTCGGTGGACAGGTCGACGTCCATGTAGGCGAGTACGGGGGCGTCCGAGGCCGACCAGACGGCGCGCAACGCCCGTCCGCGGCCCTTCTGTTCGAGCCGTCGGTACTCGACATCGGCGCTCGCGGCGGCGAGTCCGGCCGCCACCTGCGGGGTGCGGTCCGTGGACGCGTTGTCCGCGATGGTGATGCGGAAGGGATAGGGGAAGGTGCGGACGAGATGGTCGTGCAGGCGCCGCACACACGGCCCGAGGTCCTTCTCCTCGTTGTAGACGGGGATCACGATGTCCAGGACGGGTACGTCGCGCCATCCGGCGGGAAGGTGCGCCCGCGCCGGCAGAGTGACCGAGCAAGCGCCGCCCGGGGAAGAGTCGGTGGTTTGCATGCCACCGACATTCGTCAAGTGGTCTGTCAGGCCTGTGTGGTGAGCCTGTGGCCCGCCTGTGAGTCCCAGCTGGGGCCGCTGACCTGCTGCGATGCGGCGGGCAGCGGCACCGATGCGACAGGCAGCGGCACCGATGCGACAGGCAGCGGCACCGATGCGGCGGGCAGCGTCACCGATGCGGCGGGCAGCGTCACCGCGAACACCGTCCGCCCCGGCACGCTCTCCACCGTCACGGTGCCGCCGTGCGCGGTCACTATCGCGTGCACGAGGGCGAGGCCGAGCCCGGTGGACCCGGCGGTGCGGGAGCGCGACGCGTCGCCGCGGGCGAACCGTTCGAAGACGTGCGGGAGGAGGGCGGGGGCGATGCCGGGGCCGTCGTCCTGGACCTCGAGGCGTACGCCGTGTCCGGCGTCCCGCAGCACGCGCGCCGTGACCTTCGTGCCCGGCGGGGTGTGGGTGCGGGCGTTGGCGAGGAGGTTGACGACGACCTGGTGGAGGCGGGCGGCGTCGGCGAGGACGAGCGCGGGCTCGTCCGGCAGTGCGAGGGACCAGTGATGCTCAAGGCCTGCGGCGCGGGCATCGCTGACGGCATCCACCACCAGCGGTGAGAGATCGGTGCTCTCGTACGAGAGCGGCAGTCTCGCACCACCGGGACGCGCGTCGCCGACCCGCCCCTCGTCAAGACGGGCGAGCAGCAGCAGATCCTCCACGAGCCCCGTCATCCGCTGCGCCTCGGACTCGATCCGCCCCAGCGCGTGCCGCGTATCGGGACCGGTCGCCTCCCGTCCCCGGCGCGTCAGTTCGGCGTACCCACGGATCGAGGCGAGCGGCGTACGCAGCTCATGGCTGGCGTCCGCGACGAACCGCCGCACCCGCGTCTCGCTCTCCTGGCGCGCGTGCAGCGCGGAGTGCACATGGTCGAGCATCCGGTTGAGCGCGGCGCCCACCTGCCCGACCTCGGTGTTGGGCGCCGCGTCGGGGACACGCTCGTACAGCGTCACCTCGCCGCTGTGCAGCGGGAGTTCGGAGACCCGCGTAGCGGTCGCCGCGACCCGGCGCAGCGGGCGCAGCGCGACGCCGACCATGACAGCGCCGGCCAGCGACGCGGCCACCAGGCCCGCCGCGGTGACGCTGACCTCGACGATGATCAACGTATTGAGGGTGTTCTGCACCTTGGCGGTGGGGACGCCGACGAGGAAGTCGCCGTTGGATCCTGTCGCGTACTGCACGCGGTACTCGCCGAGGCCGGGGATGTCGACGTTGTGCGGCTTCTCGTCGTGCGGCACGTCGCCGAGCGCCGCGGACTGGTCCGCGTCGAGCTGCTCGGTCCGGGGCTCGAGGCTGCCGCGCGCGTTCTCCTTCTCGGTGCTGACCAGGGCCTCGCCGACCTCACCGTCGCTCTCGACGACGGCGCCTATGGTGCCGACCTCCTGGGGCCCCTTGGCGACGAACTCCAGCGGATCCTCGCCGCCCGGCAGCTTGCCGTGGCCGCCGCCCGCAAGACGCGCCTCGGGCGGCGGCCCCGACGCGCGCATCGCGACCGCGCCGAGCGAGCTGTCCAGCTGGTCGTACAGATGGGAGCGCAGCGCGATCGTCGTCACCGTCCCGATCACCGCGCAGACGACGGCGATCAGCGCCACCGCCGAGACGACGAGCCGCGTCCGCAGCGACCGCGGCTGCCGCCGCCACGTCATGAGACCTGTTTCATGAGGCGGCCGCGCCCTCGACCGAAGGGGCGGCCTTGATCAGATATCCGGCGCCGCGCCGCGTGTGGATCATCGGCTCCCGGCCCGCGTCGATCTTCCTGCGCAGATACGAGATGTAGAGCTCGACGACGTTGGCCTGGCCCCCGAAGTCGTAGCTCCACACCCGGTCGAGGATCTGGGCCTTGCTGAGCACGCGCCGCGGATTGCGCATCAGATAGCGGAGCAGCTCGAACTCGGTGGCCGTGAGGTGGATGGAGTCCCCGCCCCGCGTCACCTCGTGGCTGTCCTCGTCCAGGGTGAGGTCCCCGACGGCGAGCACGGACTCGCTGCGCCGGTCGCTGGCCCCGGCCCGCCGGATGAGTCCGCGAAGCCGCGCCACGACCTCCTCCAGGCTGAAGGGCTTGGTGACGTAGTCGTCGCCGCCGGCGGTGAGCCCGGCGATGCGGTCCTCGACGGCGTCCTTGGCCGTCAGGAAGAGCACCGGCACGTCGGGCAGCTCACGCCGCAGCCTGCCGAGCACGGCGAGGCCGTCCATGTCGGGCAGCATCATGTCGAGCACCACGGCGTCGGGCCTGAAGGACCGCGCGGCGCGCACCGCACCGGCCCCGTCGCCCGCGCTGCGGATCTGCCAGCCCTCGTAGCGCAGCGCCATGGAGAGCAGCTCGGTCAGCGACACCTCGTCGTCCACGACGAGGACGCGTACGGGACTCCCGTCCGGCCTGAGCAGTTCGGTACGCCCCTGGGGCGAGGTCGTAGTCATGGCTGACAGCCTGCGCCGCGCCCCTGAGAGAGCTCTTGCCGGAACCTGTGAATTCCCTGAGAAACGCGCCCGCGCCAGGCCTGGGCGGTCAGGCCCAGGTGGGCAGCCCGAAGAGCCGCGCCCCGTTCCCGTGACAGACGGCCCGCAGCCAGTCGTCCCCCAGGCCGAGCCGCTCCAGGGCGTGCAGCTGATGGACGTACGCGTACGGAATGTTGGGGAAGTCCGTGCCGAGCAGGATCCGCTCGCCCAGGTCGGCGAGGCGCGGCAGCTGCGCGCGCGGGAAGGGGCTGAACCGCTCGGTGAAGTCGGTGAACGCCATGGTCGTGTCGAGCCTGACCTCCTGATGGCGCTCGGCGAGCTCCAGGAAATCGACGTACTCCGACATCCCCATGTGCGCCACGACCAGGCGCAGCCGTGGATGCCGGGCGAGCAGCCGCCCGATGGGCTCGGGCCCGGTGTGCTTGCCGGGCGCGGGCCCCGACCCGCAGTGCGTCACGACCGGGATACCGGCCTCGGCGAGCAGCCCCCAGACGGGGTCGAGGAGGGTGTCATTGGGGTCGTAGGCCCCCACCTGCACATGCGCCTTGAAGACCCGCGCCCCGGCGTCGACGGCCTCGCGCACATACGCCTCGACGTCCGGCTCGGGATAGAACGTCGCCGTGTGCAGACAGTCGGGCGTCGCGCGGGCGAACTCGGCGGCCCAGCCGTTCAGCCACCGCGCCATGCCCACCTTGTGCGGGTAGACCATCGACGTGAAGGCCCGCACCCCGAACTCCCGCAGGAGCGCGATCCGTTGCTCTTCCTCGTGCCGGTAGACGACCGGCCACGACATCCCGACCAGCGGCCCGGCCGCGTCGAAGTACTCCCACACCTTCGCGAGGACCCGCTCGGGCATGAAGTGCGTGTGTACGTCGACGAGTCCGGGCAGCCCGAGCCGCGCCCAGAAACGGACGACGTCGGCGGCCTCGCTGGCCCCACCAGCCCCGCTAGCCCCGCTCAAAGCCGTAGCTCCGCTCCACCTTGGCGACATGGAGGGAGTACGTCTCGTACCACACCTCACGCCCCCGCCGCTGCGCGGCCCGGTGCTCCGCCACGGCGCGCCACTCCTTGATCGCGTCCTCGTCGCGGAAGTAACTGACGGTGATGCTGAGCCCGCCGGGCGTGCGTGCGTGGTCCATTCCCAGGAAGCCGGGGATCTTCGCGACCAGCTCCTCCATGTGCTCGGCGGTCTCGCCGTAGCCGTGGTCGCCCTCGGTCCGCAGGGAGGTGAACACGACGGTGTAGTAAGGGGGTTCGAAGGGCGGGACAGGCGGGACAGGCGCTACGGGCTGATCACTCATGTCCCTCAGGCTCGGTCACGCACCCCGCACTGTCCACCCCTTCCCCGCCTTCATTGCCATACGGGCAGCGAGACTTGACCCTCCGGTCAGCTCCGGTCGACTTCACCGGCGTACGCCTCAGAAAAGCCCGCCCTGCTCGACGGGCACCTCCCGCACCGGAACCGTCGTACGCGTAGTCGCGCCCTGAACCGCCTCAAGCCGCCACCCCCGCAACAGCCTGCTGTCGAGCACGACAAGCCGCCCCGCGTCATCCAGACACAGATCGGGCCCGGCCACGGCGACCAGCTCCCCCGAGACCACCCCGCCGTCGACGAGTTCCGTGACGGCGTGGCCAGGCACCCCCGAGAGCCGCTCCACCCCAAAGGCCTCCCCGTGGTCCACCACATCCGCGGGCAGCCGCTCCAGGGACTCCGGCCACCCATCGAGCGCGACCGCGAAGCCATACATCCGCTCCACCTCCGCCCGCCGCTCCTCGACCCCCGGCAGCGCGGCCCGCACGGCCCGCTTCCTGGCGTACGAGATCCGGTCCGGCACCTTGAGCGCGACCCGCAACAGTTCCTCGGTCCGCCTAGCCGCCATCAACGGCCCCCGCCCCAGCCACCCGAACGCCACCGCACCCTGTTCAAGCAGCCGCGCGGCGCCACGCTCCTCCCGGGTGATCCCGACCTTGACCATCCCGGGCCCGAACCACGCCAGATACACGCGATAGGTCCGCGGATCGTCGGCGATGGTGTCGGCGGCCACGGAATGCGCCCGATCAAGCCGCGCACACTCCGCACACCGGGCCTGCGTGGCCTTCCCCGCCACCACGGCGGCATCGGGACACGGATTCCCCCGCGCCCCCACACACCGACGCGGCCCACCGACCCGAAACCCCACAT
>NZ_SRIC01000548.1 GCF_004684775.1 Streptomyces sp. MZ04 | reverse complement strand
GGGCGGGGGCCAGCGGGGCGCCGTCGGCGGACCGGGCGCGGTTCGAGAACCAGATGATTTTGCCGTTGGTCGCCGGGCAGTTGCCCCAGCCGTCGCTCAGCGCGGCGATCTGCGCCAGGTATCCCTCCGGCCCGCAGTGCGGATGGCGAAGGTCGCGTTCGCTGTCGGACACGGCGGTGACCAGGTGCTGTCCGTTCCACCACATCTCGACGACGGTGTGCTTGTCCGTCGCGTGCGTGTCGATCGCCTGGAGCAGCACGCCTGCGCAGCGGCTGACGCGCTCGACGAGAACTCCCAGACCCCAGTGGCGCAGATGTGCGGCCAGAATGCGTCTGACCTGCTTGATCCTCTGTGGGCTGATCTCCACCTCAAGGTGGTAGTAGCGGGGGACCGCGGTCTTCATCGCTCTTGACTCCTCTCAGCGAAGCCTCCGACCGGTCGGCTCGGCGAGCCGCCGCCCCGAACACGAAGCGTGAGAGTTGATCGCTTCTGAGTCATTTCAGAGTGGGAGTACTGCTCCATTCGTGCAACACGAGCAGGTCGGGACGGTCATTGAAGATCCAACAGGACGCTGTGCACGCGGGCGTGCACTATGAGTCAGGACTCGGGGAGAACGAGAAGGTGACCAGCGTGATGCTGCTGCCTGCCAAAGCCGAGGTCGCGTGGCATCTGGGCCAGTACCGGGCCTGGGAGCGGCTGTTGCTTTCCGGCCCCGCCGACCGCGGTGTGCGAAAGCACTTCGAGGACAGCGGATACACGCTGTGCGTCCTGATGGGGGAGCGCACGGCGCGGCTCGCCGCGGACACGGCCGAGCGCTACCTGGGGCTGCGACAGGTGCGTCGGCGGCGGGTGGTCAGCAGCCCATGGCCGCCGGTCACACGTGGCCGCGGTCCGTGTCCTGTGCGCCCGAGCGCGGCAAAGGAGAGATCGATGACCCGACCTCCGCGGACGAGTCCCGCCCCGTCGATGCCCTCCGCTCCGGCGGCGAGCCCGGCTCCGGAGGAGGCCCCGGTCTCGGTGGAGACCTCGGTCTCCTTCACCGTGCCCATTCTCGACGTCGGCCCGGCCGTCGACCGAGGTCGCAGGCCCGTGAAGGCGGTCCCGGGGGAGACGTTCCAGGTGACGGCAACCCTGTTCGGCGAGGGCGACATGCCGGTCGGTGCCGAGGCCGTGCTGACCGGCCCCGACGGCAGGTCCCTGCCCTGTGTGCCCCTGCACGAGCTGGCTCCGGGCACCGACCGCTGGGGCGCGGACGTGACACCGGACGCCGAGGGGCGCTGGACGTACGCCGTGGAGGCGTGGGCGGATCCGGTGGCCGGGTGGCGTCGCTCAGCCGAGATCAAGGTCCCGGCCGGTATCGACGCCGACGTGATGCTCGAAGAGGGCGCGCTGCTGTACGAGCGGGCCGCTGACGGAGTGCCGCACGGCGGGGAGCGCCGGACGTTGCTCGACGCCGCGGAGGCTCTGCGGGATGAGCTGCGGTCGCCCGCCGCCCGCCTGGAGGCCGCGCTCACCCCACGGGTGGACGAGGTCCTCTCACGGCACCCCCTGCGCGAGCGCGTCACCCGTTCGCACGCCTTGCCGCTGCTGGTCGAGCGGCGGCGGGCGCTGTTCGGGTCCTGGTACGAGTTCTTCCCGCGCTCCGAGGGCGCTGTCGTGCGCGAGGGCGAGCCCGCGGTGTCCGGCACCTTCCGTACCGCGGCCGAGCGGCTGCCCGCGA
>NZ_SRIC01000547.1 GCF_004684775.1 Streptomyces sp. MZ04 | reverse complement strand
CGCCGGCCCAGTCCGCCCCCGCCACCCGCAGGGCTTCCCGCACCTGTGGGACCGTCAGCCACTTCTGTGGGGCCAGGATCTTTGTCACCTGGGGGGCGAAGGACGGGGACGACACCACGATGTCGGAGGTCGGGCCGTCCGCGACGATTTCGCCGTCGGCGAGGATCGCCACCCGGTGGGCCAGTTCCGCCGCCAGCTCCACGTCGTGCGTGGCGAGGACGATCGCGTGTCCCTCGGCCGCGAGACCGCGCAGGACCGTGACCAGGCGGGCCTTCGCCGCGTAGTCGAGACCGCGGGTCGGCTCGTCCAGGAGCAGCAGGGGCGGGCGGGCCGCCAGGACGATCGCCAGGGCCAGCGTCAGGCGCTGGCCCTCGGAGAGGTCGCGGGGGTGCGTTTCGTCCGCGATGCCGGGGAGCAGTTCGCTGACCAGGGATCGGCAGGTGCCCGGCGCCGCGTCCGCGTCGTGGTCGGCGGCCGTGCACTCGGCGGCCACCGTGTCCGCGTACAGCAGATCGCGCGGTTCCTGGGGGACCAGGCCCACATGGCGGATCAGTTCGCGCGGGCCCGTGCGGTGCGGGACCGTGCCGCCCACCCGGACCGAACCGGACGACGGTTCCAGCAGGCCGACCAGGGTCGAGAGGAGCGTGGATTTCCCCGCGCCGTTGCGGCCCATCAGGGCGATCGTCTCGCCTGCGCGGACGGTGAGGTCCACGCGGCGCAGGGCCTCGACCCGGCCGCGGCGGACGGCCAGTGACGTGACGGTCGCGGCGGGCTCAGGGGCATCGCTCGTCTTCGTACGACGTCGAAGGCTGGGCCTGCGCGGTGCCGGCTGCTCGGCGGGGCGCGCGGCCGTGGTCTCCTCGGGCGGTTCCGACCCGGAGAGCCGCTCGCGCAGGGTGCCCGCCCTGCGGCGTGCGTCCCGCACGGTCAGCGGCAGCGGCGACCAGCCGGCGATGCGGCCCAGGGCGACCACCGGCGGGAACACGGGGGAGCGGGCCATCAGGGCGGCCGGGTCGCCGAGTACCGGGGCCTCGCCCGGCGCGGCGAGCAGCAGCACCTGGTCCGCGTACTGCACGACCCGCTCAAGGCGGTGCTCTGCCATCAGGACGGTGGTGCCCAGGTCGTGGACCAGGCGCTGGAGTACCGCGAGGACCTCCTCCGCCGCGGCCGGGTCGAGGGCCGACGTCGGCTCGTCCAGGACGAGGACCTGGGGGTGCGGGGTGAGGACCGAGCCGATCGCGACCCTCTGCTGCTGGCCGCCGGAGAGCGTGGCGATGGGGCGGTCGCGCAGGTCGGCGAGGCCGAGCAGGTCCAGGGTCTCCTCGACGCGGCGGCGCATCACGTCCGGGGCGAGGCCAAGCGACTCCATGCCGTACGCCAGCTCGTCCTCGACCGTGTCCGTCACGAAGTGCGCGAGCGGGTCCTGGCCCACCGTGCCGACCACATCGGCGAGTTCGCGCGGCTTGTGGGTGCGGGTGTCGCGGCCCGCCACCGTCACGCGGCCGCGCAGGGTGCCGCCGGTGAAGTGCGGCACCAGGCCGCTCACCGTGCCGAGCAGCGTCGACTTGCCGACCCCGGACGGGCCGACCAGCAGCACCAACTCGCCTTCGGGTACGACGAGTTCGACCCCCTGGACGGTGGGCTCGGCGACCCCTTCGTACGTCACGGAGACGTCCTCGAAGCGGATCATGAGGTCTCCTCGGGGGGCACGGGGGCGGGGGAGGAC
>NZ_SRIC01000546.1 GCF_004684775.1 Streptomyces sp. MZ04 | reverse complement strand
CGCCGGGGGCGGGCGCGGTGCTTCCGGACGCCGACGACCTGGCGGAGGTCCTCCTCGACCTGGCCGTCGGGCACGAGGACATCAACGGCCTCGTCGAGCTGCGCGGGCGGCTCGTCGAGGATCCCGACGCGCGATGGCTGCTCGACCGCTGCGTCGAGGCGCTCGTGCGGGACATGGGCAGGCCCGGGGCGGGGCCCCGGATCCCGGTGCTGCCCGAGGAGTTGGGGGAGCCCGGACGCTGCTTCTTCGTTTTCGTGTACGTGGCGGCGCGGCCCCGGGTCCGCGCATACCACCGCGGCCGCGGCATCCCCGACGACGTCTCGCGCCGCACCCTCGCCGACCTCGGCCGGCATCTGGCGGTGCACCGCAGGGCGCACGGCGGCCGCGGCCTCGTGGTGCCGGGGTGGAACAGCCTGCATTTCCGGGGCGAGCTCTATCAGTTGGGCCGCCTGCAGTTCCAGCGCGCCGTGCTCGGGGCGCGCATGGGCTCGGTGACATCCGCCGCCGGGCACGCGGCGGGCCCGGGCGACCCTTGCCTCAACCTCCACATCACCGACTTCCGGGGGCCGCTGACTCCGGAAGCGTGCGACCGGTCGCTGGCGCTGGCACGGGAGTTCTTCGCGCGCCACTTCCCGGAGGAGCGGTATGAGACAGCTGTCTGCCACTCCTGGCTGCTCGATCCACAGCTGAAGCGGTATCTGCCCCCGGAGGCGAACATCGTCCACTTCCAGGAGCGATTCCGCGTGGCGCGGGGGTATGAGGAGGAGCCGGACGACGACGCCCCCATAGCCTTCGTCTTCGGCGACCGGGGCCTGCCCGTGGCCGAACTGCCCAGGCGGACAAGGGTGGAGCGGGCGGTGGGGGACCATCTGCGGGCGGGAGGTCATTGGTACGGCGGGCATGGCTGGTTCCCGCTGTAGCCGAGGCGACAGGAGCATGAGGGGGGAACGGGCCTGCGGGACGCTTCGTTGACGGGTCATGACTGCTGAGATGCGTGAGGGACACGAGGGAACGGGCCCCGGAACGATCACGCCGGACGGCTGCGCGGTGGATCTGTACGCCCGGCTGTCCGTCGGGGACGAACCGGACGTCATCGAGGCCGCCGTGCCGGCCGGGGCGCACATTCTGGAACTGGGCAGCGGGGCGGGGCGGGTGACCCGGCCGCTGATCGAGCGGGGTTTCCGGGTGACGGCGGTGGACGAGTCGGCCGAGATGCTGGAGAAGGTCGAGGCGCTCGCCGGGACCGAAGGACCCGGCGGTGTGGTCCGCACGGTGCGCAGCGCGATCGAGTCGCTCGACCTGGGCGAGCGATTCGACGTGGTGATGCTCGGCTCGTTCCTCGTGCACGAAGGCGACCTGGCGGTGCGGCGCGGCATGTTGGAGACGTGCCGGAAGCATGTGGCGGACGACGGCTGCGTCCTGATCCAGCGGGAGGGCATGGACTATCACACGAACCTGCCGCGGGAGCGGGTCGACCCGGGCGGCTACACCGTACGGATCGTGTCGGCGGACCCGGTCGGCGATGGTGTGAACCGAGTGCACGCGGAGTACATCTTCCCGGACGCCCACTGGACCCAGACGTTCCTCGCCCGCCCCCTGACGAAGGAGCAGTTCGAGGAGGCCCTGGCGGAGGCGGGCCTGAAGGTGGACACGTATCTGACGGAGGACGGGATCTGGGTGAGGGCGGTCCGGGTGTCGTAAGCCCGGTGAGGCCCCCGGCCGGCAACTGGCCCCCGAGACCCCGCTAGCCCTCGAGACCCCGCTAGCC
>NZ_SRIC01000545.1 GCF_004684775.1 Streptomyces sp. MZ04 | reverse complement strand
GGTCACGGGGGAGGCCTCCTAGGCGAGGGGCGGGTCAGTGGGCTTCGGTGGCGGGGCCGTTCGTCGCGGGGCCGTTCGAGGCGAGGCGGTGGACGGCGGCGAGCGGGACGGGCAGCCAGTCGGGGCGGTGGCGGGCCTCGTAGAGGACTTCGTAGACCGCCTTGTCCGTCTCGTAGGCGCGCAGGACGACCGGATCGGTGCGGGGGTCGCGGCCCGACACCTCCGCGTACCCCGCGCAGTAGGCCGCCCGGCACTCGCCCGCCCACCGGGGCGACCACGGCTCGGCCGACCGCGCCGCGTAGTCGAAGGACCGCAGCATGCCCGCCACATCGCGCACCGCGGGCTGCGGCATCCTGCGCTCGGCAAGGGGACGCGAGGGCTCACCCTCGAAGTCGATCAGCGACCAGTCACCGGAGGGCGAGCGCAGGAACTGCCCCAAGTGCAGGTCCCCGTGGACGCGTTGGGCCGTCCAGGTCGTTCCTTCGGCGGCCAGATCGGCGAGCGCGTCGAAGGCGGTGCGCAGGGCCTTCGCGTACGGAAGCAGCGCGGGCACCGCTCCGGCCGCCGCGTCCAGGCGCTCCGCCATGCCCTCGGCGATCAGCTCCACCTGGGCGCGGCCGAGCGTGACGGTGGGCAGCGCGCGGGCGAGCGCCAGGTGTACGTCGGCGGTCGCGCGGCCGAGCGCCCGCGCCTCGCCGCTGAAGTCGGCCCCCTCGGTGAGCCGGCGCAGCGCGAGGTCCCAGCCGTCCGTCGTGCCCTTCAGATAGGGCTGGAGCACGCCGAGCACGTTCACGTCGTCCGGCAGGTCCGCGAGGAACCAGGCGGCCGGGGCGGGGACCTGCGCGCAGTCCTCGCGGGCGAGTTTCAGCGGCAGCTCCAGATCCGGATTGAGGCCGGGGACGATGCGGCGGAACAGCTTCAGGATGTACGTGTCGCCGTACACGAGCGAGGAGTTGGACTGCTCGGCGGCCAGTACGCGCGGCACGAGACCCTCGCCGATGTCCCTGCCCATGGCGCGCTCGAAGCGCAGCTTGCCGACGCGCGCCCGCATCCGCAGCGCCTCGAGCAGGAAGTCGGCCAGGCGCGGGTCGTGCAGCGCCTCGTAGACCGTGAACCCGGCGAGCGGCCCCTCCGTGACATGGCCGATCAGCGCGGGAGCGAGCCGCGGCGGCAGCTCGCGCCGCACGCCGAGCAGGAGTTGGTAGCAGTCGGCGGGCTGTGCGGTGGTGGCTCCGCCCCGCCCCGGGATCAGCGGCTGGTCCACCCGCACCAGGAGGTGCAGCAGTCCCAACCGGGCGGTGGGCGGGAGCAGTTCGGTCGCCGTGACCAGGTGGAAGCCGGAGACCGGACGGCCCTTGCCCGCGAACCAGCGTTGCCTCGGCAGCCACCCGCGAAGGAGCGGATCGAGCGAGGCGAGCAGCGCGTCCGTGGTGATGCCCGGGCGGGTGACGGCTTCCGACATGGCGTCGCGTCCTTTCCGCGGTGCGGACAAGGGAGAGTGCGGGAGTGCCGGTCGTGCGGGAGTGCCGGTCTGTACGGGAGTGCCGGTCGTGCGGGGAGAGTGCCCAGGGCGGGGCGGTGGAAACCGCCCCGCGCCGGTGTTCGCAGCGGTGTCGCAGAGGTGGAGCCTACGCCGGGTCCTTGCGCAGCCGGAACCAGTAGAACCCGTGCCCCGCCAGTGTCAGGAGGTAGGGCAGTTCGCCGATGGCCGGGAAGCGCACCCCGCCGATGAGTTCGACCGGGTGGCGGCCGTTGAAGGACTGCAGATCGAGTTCGGTGGGCTGGGCGAAGCGG
>NZ_SRIC01000544.1 GCF_004684775.1 Streptomyces sp. MZ04 | reverse complement strand
CTCGCCTGAAGCGTGACGGCCACCCCGGAAGATCCGGTCGCCAGCCGCTTGACGAGACCGGGACCCAACCTCGGACCGGCCGCGCACCCATGACACTGACGGCGCCCTGCGTGAACTAGTCCGCACCCGGCGCTCAAGCCGAACATCCCCCGGGTCCTCCCCGTGAGCCCCGTTTCGTGGCCGCCCGGTCGTCTTCCTCAGTGCGGTGGAGGGGTGGGTGTCAGGGGTGGAGCGAAGCGGAATCGGCGAAGCCGACGCGCAGCGCAGCGCCCTTTACTCCCAGCCCGGAACCGCCAATCTCGGGACAACCGGGCGGCCCCGGCGCCAATCAAAGACACAGGACCAGCAAAGCCCCTGCCCCCTAGGGGCCTAAGGCCCGAAGTCCATACGGCGCATTCGGGTCCGTCAGGGGGTCGCGGCGCTGCCGTAGCTGTAGTCGGAGACCTGCTGCCCGTTGGGGTCGCGCAGGACGGCGGTATCGCCCTTGTCGTTCCAGATGGGCCGGCCGCTGCCGTAGTTGAAGCCGCCCCACTGGGGGTGGTTCTGGTTGGTGTAGATACGGATGCGCTGGCCGGGCTGGAGGATGGTGCCGGGCGGGAAGGTGAAGTCCTGGCCGGGGTCGTCGGCGCCGAGGACGAAGCCGGAGATGTTCCCGGGCAGGGTGCCCCGGTTGATGATCTCCACGTACTCGTCGGCCTGCGTGTACTTCACCTTGCCCTTGTAGTTGACGGTGGTGATGGCGATGTCGGGGGCGCCGACGCGGGCCAGGACGGCGACGATGTCGCCGTCGTTGGCGCCGTTCTCCTGGCTGATGAACTGGGTGACGATGTTGCCGCCCTGCTTGAAGCCGGTGATGACGACGGCGTAGGTCACGCCGTCGATGACCACGGTCTCCGGGGAGACGGTCGTCGGCAGGTCGACGATGTCCTCCGGGTTGGGGCCGTCGTTCGGCGTTTCGTTGTGGCGGAACCGGAAGCTGAAGTCCCGCGACAGGTCGTTCTCAAAGGCGACGTTGACCGAGAGGTCGACCTCGAACCGGTTGACGCCGTTGGACTGGATCGGGAAGTTCTGGTGCGTGAAGGTGCCGATCACGAACTCGGTGCCATCGGTGACCACGTCGGTGGTCTTGCCGGTGAACACATAGCCACTCTTTCCGCTCTCTGCGGGGATGCCCCAGCGGACATTGCTGGTGCTGAGCCCTTCGAGGTTGGGCGGAGTGGCCGACATCGAAGGCCAGTTACCTGTGGTGGTGACAGTGGACATGCGTCTCCCTCACTTGTCTGCTTCCGCTTCGCGTTACGAAACGTAAGCGCAACGCCGCACAACGTGATAGAAGGTTGCCGAGCTTTGACCGCATACCGTGGTTGTGGCTGGTCAGGCGCCCTTGACCAGCTACATCAGCGTCATGTCGGGGTGCAATCAAAAGGTCGCACTCAGTAGCAGCGCTTGGCTGAGCTGGGAACATCTGCATTTCTCCCCGTACTGCAACTCGTATACAACTCAACCGGGTTCGCCCCTTCCGTTCGCCACCTCGCGGCGACGATCTCGCTGCGCGGCTGTACGGAGCCCTGGCGCGCGCGGCACATTCATCCGTAGGGGTGAATGTGAGAATCCGGGTGACGCGCATCGCGCGTGTCGGCGTCCGTCTCCCAACTCCACATCGAGACGGTTCTGCAACATCCCCGGGCGATCCCGCCGCCCGCCCCCGGCGTCACAGTCACGAGTGCTGACGAAGCAAGGGGGATCACCATGCGGACCTGGAAGATACGGCGGGCGCTGCTCGCCGCCACCGTGGCCGGGGGGCTGCTGCTCAGTGGATGCAGTGGG
>NZ_SRIC01000543.1 GCF_004684775.1 Streptomyces sp. MZ04 | reverse complement strand
CGGGAATGTCCCGCCCCGACAGATACATCCCCAGCGTCGCCGCGGGCGCGTACCAGTCCGCCTCCGTCATCTCCTCGCCCCGCGCCGTGAACCACGCCAGATCCCGCAGCCCGTCGACGGAATGCGCACGGCCGGAGAAGAAGGCCCGCCGCCGCAGCACGGGATGCGCGTGGCGCAGCGCGATCAGACGGGACGTCAGGTCGAACAGCGCCCGCCATCCCGGATCCTCAAGGAGGCCCCAGTCCAGCCAACTGACCTCGTTGTCCTGGCAGTACGCGTTGTTGCTGCCCCGCTGCGTACGCCCCATCTCATCGCCCGCGACCAGCATCGGCACCCCGGTGGACAGCAGCAGCGTCGTCAGCAGGTTGCGCAGCTGCCGGCGGCGCACCTCCGTCACCCGCGCGTCCCCCGTCTCGCCCTCCGCGCCGCAGTTCCAGGAGCGGTTGTCGTCCGAGCCGTCCCGGTTGCCCTCGCCGTTGGCCTCGTTGCGCTTGCGCTCGTAGGAGACGAGGTCCCGCAGCGTGAACCCGTCGTGCGCCGTCACGAAGTTCACCGACGCGTACGGCCGCCGCCCGCCCCAGGCGTAGAGGTCGCTCGACCCGGAGAGCCGGTAGCCCAGATCCCGCACATCGGGCAGCGCGCCCCGCCAGAAGTCCCGTACCGCGCCCCGGTATCGGTCGTTCCACTCCGTCCACAGGGGAGGGAACGCCCCCACCTGATAGCCGCCGGACCCCACGTCCCACGGCTCGGCGATCAGCTTCACCCGCCGCAGGACCGGGTCCTGCGCGATCACCGCCAGGAAGGGCGAGAGCATGTCGACGTCGTGGAAGGAGCGAGCCAGCGCCGCCGCGAGGTCGAAGCGGAAGCCGTCCACGCCCATCTCCGTCACCCAGTAGCGAAGGGAGTCCGTGATCAGGCGCAGGACGTGCGGCTGGACGACCTGGAGCGTGTTCCCGCACCCCGTGTAGTCCGCGTACCGCCGCGCGTCGGACGGCTGGAGCCGGTAGTAGCCGCGGTTGTCGATGCCCTTCAGGGACAGCATCGGGCCCAACTCGCCCGCTTCCGCCGTGTGGTTGTAGACCACGTCCAGGATCACCTCGATCCCGGCCTCGTGCAGCGCCCGCACCATCCGCTTGAACTCGCCGACCTGCTGGCCCGTCGTCCCCGACGCCGCGTACGCCGCGTGCGGGGCGAAGTAGCCGATCGAGTTGTAGCCCCAGTAGTTCTTCAGGCCCCGGCGCAGCAGATGGTCCTCGTGCGCGAACTGGTGGACGGGCAGCAGCTCCACCGCCGTCACACCCAGGCGTACGAGATGGTCGATCGCCGCCGGATGCGCCAGCCCCGCGTACGTACCGCGGAGTTCCTCCGGTATCCCGGGGTGCAGTTTGGTGAAGCCGCGCACGTGCACCTCGTAGATGACCGAGTCCGCCCAGGGCGTCTTGGGGCGCCGGTCGTCGGTCCACTCGTCGTCCGGCGCGTCGTCGTGCACGACCACGCCCTTGGGGACGTACGGCGCGGAGTCCCGGTCGTCCCGCACAGTGTCGGCCACCTGCTGCTGCGGCCAGTCCCGCACATGCCCGTACACCTCGGGCGGCAGGCCGCTCGCGCCGAAGTCGCCGTCCACCGCACGCGCGTACGGGTCGAGGAGCAGCTTCGCCGGGTTCCAGCGGGCGCCCGTCCAGGGGTCCCAGCGGCCGTGCACGCGATAGCCGTAGCGCTGCCCCGGACGGACTCCGGGCACGAAGCCGTGCCAGATCTCGTGCGTCAGCTCGGTCAGCGGGCAGCGCGTCTCGATGACCCCGCCGCCCCCGCCGCTCCCGTCGCTCCCGTCG
>NZ_SRIC01000542.1 GCF_004684775.1 Streptomyces sp. MZ04 | reverse complement strand
ACCCCGACCAAGCCGAAGCCCAAGCCACCGCCTCCGCCGCCGCCCGCGCCGAAGGTCTACCAGTGGAGCGAGCTGCAGTACGGCGGGCTCGGCGACGGCACGAAGCCCGAGATGCGGCTCGGCGAGAGCAGCTGGGTCTGGCAGCGCTCGGGCCTGTCGATCGCGGACACGCGGTACGCCCACGGCGTGACGGTGCACGGCCAGTCCTCGGTCACCATCGACCTGAACCGGAAGTGCTCGTCCTACGACGCGCTCGTCGGCGTCGACGACATGACGATGGGCCTCGGCAAGGTGCGGTTCTCCGTCTTCGCCGACGACGTACGACTGTGGCAGTCGCCGCTGATCAAGGGCGGGGACCCGGCGGTGCCGGTCCAGGTGAACCTGACCGGGCGCAAGTCGATCCGCCTGGTCGTCGAGCCGCACTCGCCGTTCGACACCGGGGCGCTCGCGGACTGGGCGCAGTCGCGGTTCCGCTGCACGTAGGCGTCAGGCTGCACGTAGGCGTCAGGCTGTACGTAGGCGTCACGCTGTACGTAGGCGTCAGAACGCGGCGGTCAGTTCGGCGAGCACGTCGGCCGCGGTGAGCTCGCCGCCCGTGGCCCGCTCGGTCTCGTACCGCTCGGGGCCGAGCGCGGCGATCGCCTCGGCCTCGACCTGTTCGGCATAGCCGAGATCCGGCATCGGGCGCAGGTGGCCGCCCCGCAGCCGCGTGCCGAACGCGAGCAGCCGGGCAGCGCGCGGATGGTCGCCGGTGCGGCTCAACAGGGCGGCCCCACTGTCCACGAGCGCCGCGATCACCACCTCCGCGCAGTGGCTCTCCAGCGCACCGCGCAGGGCCTCGGCGTTCAGGGGCAGCGCCTGACGGGGTCCGGACTCGGCAGACACGACCTGGGCCTCGAAGCCCCGCAGCGCGGCGTCGAACTGCGGTGGCGGCGTGCCGCGGGCCGCTTCCGCGTACGCCGCGTCGCACAGGGCGCGGGCCCGGGCGATGTCGCCGTCCTCCAGGGCCATCAGCCCCTGGAGGAGCCGCATGAACGCCCTTGGGTCCGCCACCCCGTAGCGATCGGACTCGACTCCGGCCTCGTGCAGGGCCTTCGCCGCCGCGGCCGGGTCGCCCTCGCGGTAAGCGATCTCGGCGAGCCGGACGATCAGGAACGGCGTCTCGGCGTGGGCGCCCACTTCGTAGGCGAGCTGCAGCGCTTCCTCATAGGCGGCGCGCGCCTCCTCGTGCTTGCCGCGGACCATCGCGGCCTCACCCGCCGCGCTGGACACCTGGGCGCGGAGCCAGCGGTCACCGGCGCGCCTGCTCAGCGTGCGCAGCTCGGCCAGGTCCGCGTCGACGCCGGACAGATTGCCCGGCGTGTCGACGGCCATGTGCGTACGGAACATCAGGCCGATCGCGATCTCCCAGTCCCCGCCGTGCCTGCGGCAGTTGGCGATCCCCTCGTCCAGGGCGGACCGCGCGTC
Source organism: Streptomyces sp. MZ04 (assembly GCF_004684775.1). GTDB lineage: Bacteria > Actinomycetota > Actinomycetes > Streptomycetales > Streptomycetaceae > Streptomyces. Next base: position 315 of record NZ_SRIC01000542.1, on the reverse strand, counting down.
CGGCGCCGAACCGTCGAGGAAGAACGCGGTGAGCGGCCAGATGAGCCCCGGAAAGCGCGCGGCGGCGGGCACCGGCCGGGCGAACACGTCCCGGACCCGGGCGATGTACTCGCGGTCGCCGTCACCGGAGAGGTCGCCCCTCGCCCTGGACTCCGCCATGAGGAAGATGTGGAGGAGGCGCAGGTTCATCCGCTGCCAGAAGAGGGCGTCCTCGTCACCGTCCAGGTCGACGGGGGTGTGGTCGAAGCTCGACTTGGCGGCGTCGAGGACGGAGGACTGTGTCTTATACACATCTCCGAGCCCACGAGACGCTCA
>NZ_SRIC01000541.1 GCF_004684775.1 Streptomyces sp. MZ04 | reverse complement strand
CGCTCCACCTGCCCCGCAAGACCCCGCTCCTGCCGCGCGGTCAAGGGACCCAGCGGCTCGACCGTGACGGTCGTCCGCCGGCCCGCGCGGCGCTGGTGCCAGACGCCCGCCACGACTCCGTCCACCAGGAGCACCGGGAAGTTGCCCGCCTGGCCGCCTGCCAGGGCTCGCTCGTAGGCCCGGCCGGGGAAGAGGCGGGCGCGGGGGTGGGAGGCGATGACGTACGCGTCGAAGTAGGGGAGGAGCCGCACGCCCCGCACCGGCTCCTCCGGGAAGGCCGTGTCGCCCGCCACCACCCACGACGCGGGTTCACCGTCCATGTCGACCGCCTCGATCTCCCCGGCCGAGGCGAGGGAGTCGAACAGCCCCGATGCCCAACCCGCCGGTCCCGACAGCCACTTGGCGAACTCGCGCGGCGTCGCCGGGCCGTACGCGGACAGGAAGCGCCGGACCAGACGGGCCGACGCCGTCTCAGCGTCCAGGGGTGACTCGAGCTGCGGCGGGCGGGTGTACGTCACCTTGCGGCCGCGGTTCGGCGCGAAGCACAGCGCGCCGCGCTGGCCCGCCTTGTGCATGACCTGGCGCCAGCGCGGCCACATGCCCTGGAACGCGGGCGTCACCAGGTCGCCCGCCCAGGGGCCGGTCCGCGCCACCACCTCGTCGCTCAGCTCGTCGATGGTCAGTTGGGCCCCGTCCAGCGCCGCCCCGATGGCCGCGACGACCTCCTCCGTCTGTCCGGGCGTCATGCCCGCCTCCGCCTTGAAGGGGCTCGGGCGACCGGGTACGGCGGGCAACGCACTTGTCCAGAGGGGGAGTTCGGCGGTCGGCAGGAGGTGGATCGTGCCCCGCGGCCCGAACGTCTTGACCAGGCTCGGAGCATCGCCCCACAGTGCGTCCCGCACGTCCTGCCGGGTCGTGCCGTCCAGCCGTACGCCCACGGAGAGTTCGGCGGCGGAGAGTACCTGCGCCTGCGCGGCGAGCATCGCGTCGACGGCGTCGGCGGGCGTCGCCTCGCCCGGCTTCGCGGGCGCACGCAGGAACTGCCGTTCCACGCGCCGGGCGTTGGCCGCGCTCCATGAAACAGCGACGCTCATCGGCGGTCTCCTCTGTACTGTCGATCGGGCAGGCGGCCGTACGTACGGATATGAGGAGTGGACCATGCCGAAGACCGGTGCGGAGGGCAATAAGGAGAGCAAGCCGTTGTACGCCTGTGGGCTCGACGCCGCCGTGGACGTCGTCGGCGGCAAGTGGAAGCCGATGATCCTCTGGGCGCTGTACGCGGGCAAGGTCCTGCGCTTCGGCGAGCTGCGCAGGCACATCAGCGGCATCAGCGAGAAGGTCCTCATCCAGCAGCTGCGCGAGCTGGAGACCGACGGCATCGTGCACCGCGAGGTGTACCGGGAGGTGCCGCCCAAGGTCGAGTACTCGCTGACGGACCTCGGCGAGTCCCTGAACGCCGCGCTGATTCCGCTGGGGCTGTGGGGTGACGAGCACATGCGCCAGTTGGTGGCCAACCGGCAGGGCAAGTGCGACAAGGTCACCGGGGGCCCGACGGGCAAAGTCGCCTGAGGCCCGACGTCGGAATCGCCCCGAAGGTTGCCCCGCGAGCCGATCGTTAAGCAAGTGATGCCGAACCAGGGCGCGTTGATTCCGCATCGTTATCCGGACTGGCTCGATCCCGCCCCTGGCGTCACGTAAGTTCAGACCAAGGCGAATTCGCGTGAGCAAAGCCACGTGTGCGGTGCCGCGCGGTGGAGGGGGCTGCGCGGCCCCGCGCGCCCTCTCGTCCGGCAGTGCCGGGGCAGTGCCGGGGCGGCGGCCCGGCACGCGTCAAGCGGGCGCCCCACCCCCCGTCCCCCCAATGGGCTAAGGC
>NZ_SRIC01000540.1 GCF_004684775.1 Streptomyces sp. MZ04 | reverse complement strand
GGCGGGGGCCGGGGCCGCTCGTGGACGGGTACGCGACGGCGTTCTGGGTCGCTGCGGCGCTCCTGGCCGCGGCCGCCCTTGCGACAGCCGTGCTGCATCGCGCGCCCGCACGGCTCCGACCTGCACAGACGTACACCCAAGAAGAAACTTCGAAGAATCTCGGCGACGATGTCGATCCGGGCGTCTCCCGTTCGACGCATGGGTGAGAGGCGGGAAGAAGCCCCGCCCGCGCACCGAATGGAGAACCGGTCATGCCGCGTTACCTGACGATGATCCGCATCGACGAGAAGAACTCTCCCGAGGGCGGCCCGAGCCCCGAGATGGGGCAGCGCATGGGCGAGCTGCTCGAGGAGATCACCAAGGCGGGCGTCATGCTCGACACCGCCGGCCTCACGCCGACGTCCGAGGCCTCCCGGGTGCACTGGGAGGGCGGCCGCATCTCCGTCACGGACGGTCCGTTCACCGAGGCCAAGGAGGTCGTCGGCGGCTACTCGATCTCGCAGTGCAAGGACAAGGCCGAGGCCATCGAGTGGGCCAGCCGCTTCCTGAAGATCCACGACGAGGAGTGGACGGTGACGGCCGAGGTCCGGGAGATCGCGGAGGGCTGAGTCCTTGCGGTGCCCCGCGTCTTTGCGGTGCCCCGCGTCTTTGCGGTGCCCCGCGTCTTTGCGGTGCCTGGCGCAGGGTGCTCTGATGGGTGGCCGTGACGGCCCACTCTTCTGAGCACCCTCGCCCGGACGCCTCCCGCAGCGCCATCGACACCGTTTTCCGGATCGAGTCGCCGCGCGTGGTCGCCGGTGTCGCGCGGATCGTGCGCGACGTGGGCATCGCGGAAGAGCTCGCACAGGACGCGCTGGTCGCCGCGCTCGAACAGTGGCCCGCGACCGGCGTCCCCGACAACCCGGGGGCCTGGCTGATGACCACGGCCAAGCGCCGCGCCATCGACCTCGTACGCCGCAGGGAGCGCTACGCGCGCAAGCTGGCGGAGATGGGCCGCGACCTGGAGGCGGCGCCGCCGTCCGCCGACGACCCGGCCGACGCCGATCCCGACGACATCGACGACGACCTCCTGCGCCTCGTCTTCACCGCCTGCCACCCGGTGCTCTCCGCCGAGTCCCGCATCGCGCTCACACTGCGGCTGCTCGGCGGTCTGACGACGACGGAGATCGCCCGCGCGATGCTGGTCCCCGAGCCGACGGTGGCCCAGCGCGTGGTGCGCGCGAAACGCACCCTCGCCGCCAAGGGCGTGCCCTTCGAAGTTCCGTACGGCCCCGACCGCGAGGCCCGCCTCGGATCGGTCCTGGAGGTCATCTACCTCATCTTCAACGAGGGGTACGCGGCCACGGCCGGCGACGACTGGCTGCGCCCTTCCCTCTGCGAGGACGCGCTCCGCCTCGCCCGCGTGCTGTCCGGTCTGATGCCGAAGGAACCCGAAGTGCACGGCCTGGCGGCGCTGTTGGAGCTCCAGGCCTCGCGCGCCGGGGCGCGGACGGGGCCTGCGGGCGAGCCGGTGCTCCTCGCGGTGCAGAACCGGCGCCGCTGGAACCAGGCGCTGATCCGGCGCGGCTTCGTACGAGGAGACGGACTGGGCCCAGATCGCCGCCCTGTACGCCCTGTTGGCCGAGCGGGCTCCCTCACCGGTGGTCGAACTGAACCGCGCGGTGGCGGTCTCGATGGCCTCCGGCCCGTCGGATGCGCTGCCGCTGGTGGACGCGCTGGCCTCCGAACCGGCCCTGAAGGGCTACCACTTGCTGCCGAGCGTGCGGGGTGACCTGCTGCTGCGGCTCGGCCGCCGGGCGGAGGCGCGGGCGGAGTTCGAGCGGGCGGCGGGGCTTGCGCGGAATGCGAGGGAGCGGGAGCTGCTGTTGGGGCG
>NZ_SRIC01000539.1 GCF_004684775.1 Streptomyces sp. MZ04 | reverse complement strand
GCCCCCCACTGCGCTCCCGGCGTACCCCCGTGCGCTCGCATACGACTCCCCCCGCCCGGGCATCGACCCGACGACGGCGTCGATCGGGTCGATCGCGGGAGGTGCGCGGTGCACGGACCGGCACAGGCCGCCTGGCTGCTCGTCGCGCTGTGCGCGGCCACCGGGTCCTACTGTCTGCTGCGCATGCGCAGCAGGATCGAGGAACAGCGTCGTACCGCGGGCGGCGAGGCGCTCATGGGGTTCGGGATGGCGGCGATGGCCCTGCCCGCCGCCGTGCTGACGCCGCCGCGGTGGGCCTGGCCGGTCTACGCGACGGTGTTCGGCGCCGCGGCGCTGCGCGCGCTGTGGGCGGCGCGGCGCGATCGGCATCATCTGCACCACCTCGTCGGCGCGGGCGCCATGGTCTACATGGCGTTGGCCATGGCCGCGACGCCCTCGGCACATGCGGGCCACGGCGGCGGTGGCACCCCGGTCCTCACCGGCACGCTGCTGCTCTACTTCGCGGGGTACGTGCTGTGGTCGGGGGTGCGCCTGCTGCCCGTGCGGACGCTCGCGACGGAGGGGGGCGGCGCGGGCGGCGGCGCGCTCATCGGGTGGGCCGACCGCCCGGAGCTGGCGATGGTGTGCCGCCTTTCCATGGGCATCGCCACGCTCGCGATGCTGCTCACCCTGTAGCCGGTCCCCGGCAGTCACCCTTCATCCAATCCCCGTCGGGGCGTGGCGTGCGTCACTTGAGGCGACAGGCCATACCCTCCGGCAGCGCCGTCCTCATAGGGTTGACACATGTTGCTCCCCGTTGCGCTGTTGCTTCTGGGCGCCCTCACCGCTGTCGTCGCCCCGCGCCTTCTCGCACGGGCCGACTGGCCGGAGCGCGAGCCGATCGTCGCGCTGTGGGCGTGGCAATGCGTCGTTGCGGGTGTCCTGCTGTGCTGCGGCCTGTCGATGGTCCTGAGCGCCGCCGACGCGTGGCAGGCCGTGCGCGGCCAAGTCTTCGCCCCCGCGCCGAACGACGTGGTGGAGGCCTACGCGTTGGGGGCGGGCGGTTCCTGGGCGCCGGCGACGGCCGTGGCGCTGGCGCTCGGCGGCGTATGGACCGCGGCGATGCTGACCCGGGAGATCGCGCGGGCCCGCGCCCGGCGCCGCAAGGGGCGTACCGAACTGCTGCTGCGCGCGCCGCTGCTGCCCGGCGAGGAGCCCGGCGCGGACCGTCTCGTGGTCCTGGAGGGTGAGCGCCCCGACGCCTGGTGGCTGCCGGGCACCGCTCCCCAACTGGTCATCACCACAGCGGCGTTGCGCCGCCTGAAGGGGCGTCAGCTGGATGCGGTGCTCGCCCATGAGCAGGGCCACGCGCAGGCCAGGCACGACTGGCTCCTGCACTGCTCGGGCGCGCTGGCCACCGGCTTCCCGCAGGTGCCGGTGTTCGCCGCGTTCCGGGACGAGATGCACCGCCTGGTGGAACTGGCCGCCGACGACGTGGCGTCACGTCGCTTCGGGCGCCTTACGATCGCCCTCGCCCTGGTCGAACTCAACGAGGACCGGGGCGTGTTCGGCCCCTGCCCGACCCCGCAGGCACATGTGCCGCAGCGCGTGCACCGCCTCCTTTCCGCCCGCCCGCGCCTCACCCCGGCCCGCAGACTGCGCCTCACGGCGGCGGCGGCGCTGGTGCCGGTGATCCCCCTTCTGGTGACGTTCGTTCCGGGGCTGCGGGCGCTGGGCTGAGCGGATCGCGGGGCGCACCGCACCCTGGGCTGACCGATTCGCGTGACGCGCCGGACGCCAGGCTGACCGGATCGCCTGACGCGCCGCACCCCGGGATAGCACCGGGCGCCGCCCGTCGGCGAGGATCACTCCATGCACCCCGCCGCGCCCCTCTCCCC
>NZ_SRIC01000053.1 GCF_004684775.1 Streptomyces sp. MZ04 | reverse complement strand
GGTGGGTCGTACACGGAGGGGGACGCAGATGTCGTGGCGCCGCGGCAGCAGCACGGACAGCACGGTGCTTGCGCCGGCTGAACTGCGCACGATGGCCGCGAGGCCGATGGTCAGGACCCTCATGAGCATCAGGTGAACGGTGCCGGCAAACCCCTGACCCGGTCTTTTCACCGAATCGACCGACCGGTGAACGGAATCGGCCGCCGAGCCACCGGCCGGTGTCGGGAACGTGACCGCGACCGCGACCGCGACCGTACAGACTCAGCTACGCAGGCCCCCGCACGCGTCGAACGAGAGGCAGTCATGGCGACCGCACGACAGACACCCGGCCCGCCGCTCCCCCTGGCGGGCATCACCGTGGTCAGCCTGGAGCAGGCCGTGGCCGCGCCCTTCGCCACCCGCCAGCTCGCCGATCTGGGCGCCCGCGTCATCAAGGTGGAGCGCCCCGGCGGCGGTGACTTCGCGCGCCGCTACGACACCACGGTGCACGGCCAGGCCAGCTATTTCGTCTGGCTCAACCGCTCCAAGGAGTCCCTCACCCTGGACCTCAAGTCCGCCGAGGGCCTGGAGATCCTGCACGAGCTGCTCGCGGACGCCGATGTGTTCGTGCAGAACCTCGCCCCGGGAGCGGCAGGCAGGCTGGGCCTCGGCCCCGAGGATCTCCAGGCCCGTTACCCGTCGCTGATCCCCTGCACGGTCAGCGGGTACGGCACGAGCGGCTCCTGGGCCGACCGCAAGGCGTACGACCTGCTCGTGCAGTGCCAGACGGGTCTGCTCTCGCTGACCGGCACGCCCGACGAGGCGGTGCGGGCCGGCATCTCGGTCGCCGACATCGCGGGCGGCATGTACGCCTACAGCGGTGTCCTGTCCGCGCTGTTCACGCGGGCCACGACCGGCCGCGCCCCGGCCGTCGAGGTCTCCCTCTTCGACGCGCTGGCCGAGTGGATGAGCCAGCCCGCGTACTACACGCGCTACGGCGGCACACAGCCGCCGCGGGTCGGCGCCCGGCACGCCACGGTCGCGCCGTACGGCCCCTTCACCGCGTCCGACGGCAAGGACGTGCTGCTCTCCGTGCAGAACGAACGCGAGTGGGCCGCCCTGTGCGAGCGGGTCATCGGCCGCCCCGAGCTGACCGACGACCCCAGGTTCGCCACCGGCTCCGACCGCGTGGCGCACCGCGACGAGCTCGACGCGATCATCTCCGTACGCTTCGCAGAACTCGGCAGCGAAGAGGCGATGGAGCTGCTCGACGACGCCAACATCGCGAACGCGGGCGTCAATTCGGTCGCCGAGTTCCTCGATCATCCGGCCCTCGGCGAGCGCGACCGCTGGCGGGAGGTCGCGGTGCCCGGCACGTCGTCACCCGTGCGGGCCCTGCTGCCGCCCGCGGATCTGAGCGGCGTGAGCCCGCGCATGGATCCCGTCCCGGCCGCGGGCGAGCACACCGAGTCGATCCTCACCGAGCTGGGCCGCACCCCGGACGACATCGCCCGCCTGCGCGCGGCAGGGGTCTGCCCGTGAGCCGGGTCAGGCCACGCCCGAGCCCCTCGCGGATCTGAGCGGCGTGAGCCCGGTCAGGCGACGCCGAGCCCTTCGAGGACGACCGCGTTCGGCAGCCCGGCGAAGGCCTTGCCCGGCACGATGAGCTTGCCCCGGCGGCTGCCGCTGCCGATCAGGACGTACGGCAGATCGACGACGGCGGCGTCCACGAGGAGCTGCCAGTGGGCGGGCAGGCCGATCGGGGTGATGCCGCCGTACTCCATGCCGGTCTCGCCGGTCGCCGTGTCCATCGGCGCGAACGAGGCCTTGCGGGCGCCGAGTTGGCGGCGCACGACGCCGTTCACGTCGACGCGGGTCGAGGAGAGGACCAGACAGGCGGCGAGCGTGGACTCGCCGCCGCGCTTGCCCGCGACGACCACGCAGTTCGCGGACTGCTCCAGGATGTCCTGGCCGTAGTGCTCCACGAAGGTGGCGGTGTCGGCCCACTGCGGGTCGGTGTCGACGTGGCTCAGCTGCTCGGCGGGGACGTCCCCGCTCCAGCCGCGCACGGCGTCGGCGACGGGCGCCACCAGGAGGTCGAGGGCCTCGGTGGCCGGGCGGACGGCGTCGAAATCTCCCATGGGTGCACGCATGGCCGCACGCTAACAGCCGTGCGCGGGCGGCGAATCAGCCGTCTCACGGTGCGGGCGCACCCGCCCCACGTGGGTGCTCAGTAGGACGAGGCGTGCGCGGGTGGCACGGACACCGACATGGTCATCTCGACCGGCTCGGCCCCCTTGTTGTGGTAGCCGTGCGGCACGTTCGCCTCGAACGTCGCGGCCGACCCGGCCGCGACGACGTGCTCCGCCCCGTCCACGACGAGCGTCAGCTCGCCCGCCGAGATGTGAAGCAGCTCGATGGTCCCCGGCGGATGCGCGTCGGAGTCGCTGCCCTCGCCGGGCATCAGCTTCCAGGCCCACAGCTCGAAGGGGCCGCGCGCCTCCGTCCCGACGAGCAGCGTCGTGCTGCTGCCCGCCTCCGTGGACCACATCCGCACCGCCTGTTCCGGCGGCACGAGCCGGACGTGCGAGCCCTGCTCGTAGTCCAGGAGCGTGGTGATGCTGACGCCGAGGGCGTCGGCGAGCTTCACCGTGATGCCCACGCTGGGGTTGGTCCTTGCCTGCTCGATCTGGATGATCATGCCGCGACTGACGCCCGCGCGAGCGGCGAGCGCGTCGAGCGTGAAGCCACGCTCGGTGCGCCAGCGCTTGAGGTTGCGGGCGAGCGACTGGGTGAGCTGGTCGAGGTCCGACACATTCCGTCCAATATATTGAATTACAGAGTTCACGATATTGCACTATGGTGTGGTGCACCTGATGGTTCACCACACTGTACTGCGAGGATCCGCGATGACAGCACTGTTCGCCCTGGCCACGAGCCTCCTGTGGGGCCTCGCCGACTTCGGTGGCGGACTGCTGACCCGACGCGTCCCCGCACTCACGGTCGTCGTCGCGTCGCAGGCCATCGCCGTGGTCGTGCTCGGTGCGGTCGTGATCGCGACCGGTGGCTGGACGGAGTGGGGACCGCAGCTGTGGTTCGCGGTCGGCGCGGGGCTCGTCGGCCCGGTCGCGATGCTCTCCTTCTACAAGGCCCTCGCCCTCGGCCCGATGGGCGTCGTCTCGCCGCTCGGCTCCCTGGGTGTCGTCGTGCCGGTGGGCGTCGGGCTCTTCCTGGGCGAGCGGCCGGGGGTGCCGCAGTTCGCCGGTATCGCCGTCGCCGTCGTGGGCATCCTGCTGGCGGGCGGACCCGAGCTGCGCGGCGCCCCGGTGCAGCGGCAGGCGGTGCTGCTCACGCTGCTCGCCGCCTTCGGGTTCGGCGCGGTGATGGCCCTCATCTCCGAGGCGTCCAGCAACATGACGGGGCTGTTCCTCGCCCTGTTCGTGCAGCGCGTGACGAATGTGGCCGCGGGCGGCGCGGCCCTGTTCGTCTCCGTGCGGCGCGGCGGCACGGCACTCCCCGAGGGCACGGGAAGGGGCGTGATCCGGGCGTCACTCCCGGCACTGGCCTTCGTCGGCCTGGCGGACGTGGCGGCCAACGGAACGTACTCGATAGCCGCCCAGAACGGCCCGATCACCGTGGCCGCGGTGCTCTCCTCGATCTACCCGGTGGTCACGGCACTGGCGGCGCGCGCAGTACTGAAGGAACGCCTGCGCGGAGTCCAGGCAGCGGGAGCGGGCCTGGCACTGGTCGGCACAGTCCTGCTGGCCAGCTGACAGCGCCCCTTCAGGGGCGCGGGGAACTGCGCGACCAGCCACATCACACCCGCAGACAAAGGCAGGCGGGACTACCCCTCCCCCAACTCACCCAGGGCAAGCAACTGTTCCGGCGTGACCCCGTCAGGAATAGGCACAGGCGCCGGCGTCCGCAGCGGCGGCTGCCACCCCGCCTCGGCATCCCACGTACGCACCACACGGGCCGGCGCCCCCGCCACCACCGCATGGTCGGGCACAGCCCCCCGCACAACCGCCCCCGCAGCCACCACGACATTGCGCCCGATCCGCGCCCCCGGCAGGATCACCGCGTTCGTGCCGATCCAGCAGCCGGTACCGATCTCGACCGGCTCCATGCGGGGCCACTGCTTGCCGATGGGCGTGTGCGGATCGTCGTACGAGTGATTCGTCGACGTCACGTACACGCTGGGCCCGAAGTAGCAGTCGTCGCCGATCGTCACCGTCGTGTCGGCGATGACATGGCTGCCGCGGCCGAGCACCACGCCGTTGCCGATGCGCAGGATCGGGTCGGGACCGAGGTCCAGGTCGGGCATCATCCCGGCGGTCAGCGTGACCTGCTCGCCGATGATGCAGTGGTCGCCGATGCGGATCCACGGCTCACCGAAGACGGTCCCCTGCGGGAAGGCCAGCTTCGTGTTCTCGCCGAGCGCACCGAACCGCAGGCGCCCCGGCCGTTGCGCGGTGATGGCGCCCGTCCGCCGCACCCACGCCCAGCCCGCGTGGACGGCGCGCTGGGCCGCGCGGCGCCGCCACTCGGCGACCGCGGATGAGAACGTGTTCCTGTTCTTCGGCACGCGCTCACGTTACTCAGCCCCGGGCCCACCGGTGAGCCCGGACCCCTGTGATCTTCACCCCACACGGCGGCACGCCCGCCCTCGTCCCGTACGGTTCCGCCAGGCGCGAGACACGTACGAATGGAGACATCCGATGGGCCACGAGGCACTCATCACCGGGATCGGCGGCAAGGACCCGAAGATCGATCAGGACGCCTTCACCGCGCCCACCTCCGTCGTCATCGGCGAGGTGACCCTGCACGCCGGTGCGAGCACCTGGTACGGGGCGGTGCTCCGCGCCGACGGCGGGCCCATCGTCGTCGGCGCCGAAAGCAACATCCAGGACAACTGCAGCCTCCACGTCGACCTGGGCTTCCCGATGACCATCGGCGAGCGGGTCTCGGTCGGCCACAACGCCGTCCTGCACGGCTGCACCGTCGAGGACGACTGCCTCATCGGGATGGGCGCGACGGTCCTCAACGGCGCGGTGATCGGCGCCGGTTCACTGGTCGCGGCGCAGGCGCTGGTCCCGCAGGGGATGGTCGTGCCGCCCGGCTCGCTCGTCGCGGGCGTGCCCGCCAAGGTGCGCAGGCCGCTCACCGAGGAGGAGCGCGCGGGCATCACCCTCAACGGCACGATGTACGTCGAGCTGGCCAAGGCCCACAAGGACGCCCACGCGGGCTGACGTCAGTCGGCGGCCGGGACCGGCACCGGCTCGGCCGCCTGCACACCGCTCCCGGCCTCGGCCTCCGCGCGCTCCGCCGACTTCTTGGCGCGGCGCTTGACGAACAGCATGGAGCCGACGCCGATCAGCACGGCGATGGCAAGGCCGAAGTACGAGAACCGCTTGAGCCAGTCCTCCGCGACCACGCCGATGTAGTAGATGACGGCGGTGGTGCCGCCCGCCCAGATGATGCCGCCCAGGACGTTGGCGATGAGGAACTTCCAGTACGGCATGCGCAGGACACCCGCGAGCGGCCCGGCGAAGATCCGAAGGAGGGCGACGAAGCGGCCGAAGAAGACCGCCCACATGCCCCACTTCTGGAAGGACCGCTCGGCGCTGCCGACGTTCGCGGCACTGAAGTGCTTGGGGAATTTCCGCTCGAGCCACGCCAGGAGCGGCCGGCCGCCCTTGCGTCCGATCGCGTATCCGATGGAGTCGCCGATGATCGCGCCCGCGGTGGCGCAGATCCCGAGGATCACCGGGTTGAGCTCGCCGTGCTGCGAGGAGAGCAGCGCGGCGGAGACGAGGACGATCTCACCCGGCAGCGGGATGCCCAGGCTCTCCAGACCGATGACCACGCCCACCAGCGCGTAGATACTGACGGCCGGTACGGTCTCCAGCCATTCCTGGACGTGCAACGCCGGTTCCTCCTGTGGTGGTGTGCCTGTACCCGGCGTGCGCGATCCCCCCGGGTCGCGCACGCCGGGCAGCCTACCCGCTCACCCGGCGTCGGCCGGGGCGGAGTCCCACAGGTCACAGCGGTGATCGTCGCCCAGCGTGGTGCTCAGCGCATTGCCGCCCGCGGAAGCGGTGCGCAGCGAGAGCACCGTGCCGGGCCGGGTCCGCTGGTCCGGCGCGGTCGGCTGGCCCTCGGCGCGCGGCGCACCGCCGTGGATGAAGGAGCCCCAGTACTGGACCATCTGCCGGGCCAGGTCCCGCTGTTCGGCGTCGAGCGGCGTCGGGAGCCCGAAGTGCTTGAAGAGGTACTGCACTTCATTGACGTGGGTCGCCCCGAAGTCGAACGTCTTGCCCGCCTCGCGGATCGAGGCGAACGGCGGCGAGGTGCGGTCGGCGAACTCATAGGCGTAGACGGGTCCGCGGCCCGCGAGGGCCCTGTCCATGCGCAGCGCCGTGCAGGCGAACATCATGTCGCCCTGGGCGGCCGCGTACGCGTGCGTCGGCGAGGCGTGCCCGGACACCGGATAGCGCTTGAGGACCTTGGCGCCGAGCTCCGCGCCGTACATCCGGGTGAGCGCGCCCGGGTACTGCTCCTCAGTGAGCGGCTTGCCCTGTCCGTCGAACTGCCCGTAGGCGAAGAGCCGCCCTTCGTCGCTGTTCGCGCCGTTCAGGACCGGCACGCGCGACGCGCTCCCGTCCTCGTACGCCTTCTCCGGCTGGACCGGAAGGAAGTCGCCGCCCGCCACCGGGCCCCAGTCGAACCCGGCCTGCGCCGCGAGGATCTCCGCGGCGGGCTTCTTGCGCAGACAGGCGAGGGCGGTCGCCGCGTCCGGGCAGCCCGCCTTCCGCGCGAACTCCGCGCCTTGGGTGGTGGCCTGCTGCCGCTCGCGGGCCGCGCAGTCTCCGTAGGCGCCGCTCTCCACGATGCCCGCGCGGTAGAGGCCGTCGGCGGTGGGCGAGGCGAGCTGGGTGCAGACGGAGCGGCCGCCCGCGGACTCGCCCGCGATGGTGACGCGGTGCCGGTCGCCGCCGAACGAGCCGATGTTGGCGCGCACCCAGCGCAGGGCCGCCTGTTGATCGAGCATGCCGTAGTTGCCCGACACCCGGTCGGCGGCCTCCCCGTCGAGCCCTTCCGTGGCGAGGAACCCCATGGCTCCCAGGCGGTAGTTGACGGTCACGACCACGGTGCCGGTGCGCCGGGCGAAGGCGTCGGGGACGATGTCCTCGCCGGCTCCCGCGGTGAGCCCGCCGCCGTGCAGCCAGACCATGACGGGGCGTTGACGCGCGGGATCGCCATCAGGGGCGTAGACATTCAGGTCGAGGCAGTCCTCGGTGTGGCTGGGATTCTCATACCCGGGATCCCAACTGGCGCTCTGCACACACCGGTTGCCGAAGGAGCTGGCGCCACGCACCCCATGCCAGGGCTTGACCGGCCGGGGCTCCTTCCATCGCAGCGCGCCGACGGGCCGGCGCGCGTACGGGATCCCGAGGAACTGCCGCCCCTCGGCGGTGGATTCACCGCGTAACCAGCCCGCGTCCGTGCGGACGAGCGTCGCGTCCTTCGTCGGCGGATTGCTCCCCGCGGCCTGCGCGGCCTGCGGGGTGAGCAGGGCCGCGGCGAGGGCGAGGCTGCCGGAGACGGCAGCCCACACCCTCCCCGACCGGCCTCTGCCCCTACCCCTGCCCGTCGCCCTCGATCTCGTCGGTCTCCTGAAGCTCCTCATGCGGCGACTCCCCTACAGATGTCGACCCACTGGCGGCGAGGAAACTATGACCGCTGCTGACTCGTGTCAATAAGTTGAACGGAAAACGGCGTCGCCCCGGCCGGCACCCCCGTGCCCCGGCCGGCTCGACGCCGCTCGTCTGAAGAACGTACGTAAACGAACGCCCGTATGCGACTCAGTTATTGGGGCGCAGCGTCCAGACGACGGTCATCTCGCCGGTCACGGCACCGTCCGCGCGCTGGATCTCGATCGCCACCGGGAACTCGGGCCGCTCCCCCGCGTCCAGCTCGGCGATGACGTCGGCGGCCGGGCGGCCGAGGGTCGCGGTGGCGGCCACCGGGCCCATGGCGAGCTTCTTGTACGCGATGTCGGCGCGCACGGCGAGCGGCACGGCCCGCGAGAGCTGCTCCCCGAAGGCGGCGAGCACGATGGCACCGCTCGCCGACTCGCCCAGCGTGAACATGGCTCCGGCGTGCGGCCCGCCGACGTGGTTGTGATAGTCGCCCTGGTCGGGCAGGGCGACCACGGCCTTGTCGGGCGTGGTCTCACGGAACTCGAGGTTCAGGGTCCGGGCCATCGGGACGGTGGCGGCGAGCATCTCGCCGATCGACATCTGGTCTGCGCTCATGGCCGCGATGTTACCCACGAGTAGCGTTCTTTGGCCAGGACCTGACTCGACGTGGATCACGGTCCCCTATCGTTGCCGCTCATGTGGCCAGAAGAGCAGCAGCCCGGGGGCGGGCGGAATCAGCAGCCGAATCCCTATCACCAGCCGGGATATCAGCAGCAGGGGCACCAGCAGCAGGGGTACCAGCAGCCGGCGCCCTGGAACGCCCCCACTGTTGCCGGCGGCCCGCCTCAAGCCCCGCACGGCGACAACGACGGCGGCAGCGGCAACGGCAACGGCAACGGCAGCGGCAGCGGCAGCGGCAGCGGCAGCGGCAACAAGACGAAGATCATCGCCGTCGTCGCGGCCGCCGCGATCGTGGTGGCCGCCGGTGTCACCGGCTTCCTCGTCCTGGGCGGCGACAAGGACGACACCGCGAAGCCGGACCCGACGCGGTCTTCCGCATCCGCGCCTCCGAGCCCGGCCGGGTCCGAGGGCGCCCACGCACGTGGTGTCGGCGGGGGGCCGAAGCCGACGATCCCGGGCTGGAATACGGTCACGAACCCCGAGCGCGGCATCGCCTTCGACGCACCCCCGCAGTGGGAGCTCGAGTCGCGCGACTCGGTCGACGCTGTCGGAGAGGCCGACGACGAGGACAGCATCCTGGTCGCGATGATGGCACCTGCCGCGCTCAAGCAGCGGTGGTGCGCGAGCGATCCCGACCGCGACGGCGTCAAGGACTACACACCGCTCGCAAAGGCCGGCAGTAGGGGCAACCGCGGTGCGAAGAGCACCGAAGAGATCGCCGAGCACGACTCGGAGATGTGGGTGTACGGCCAGTACTCCCAGCCCGACCGGAAGAAGATCAGGACCAGCGCGGTGGAGTCGTACACCACCAAGTCCGGCATCACGGGCAGCCTGGCCAGTTCCTCGGTCTCCGGCGTCAAGAAGAACAACGACAAGTGCCGGACGGACGGCAAGGCGACCACCTTCGGATTCAGGAACTCCCAGGGGAAGTTGGTCTCCTGGTCGTTCTTCGGCGCACGGGGCGTGAGCGACGAAGTGCCGGACGCGACGGTCAAGAAGATGCTCGGCACGGTGCGCGAATACGACAATGGGCCCGAGTCCTGAGCAACCGTCACCGTCGCACCCCCTCCCACCTGGGGTTGCCGTGCTGACCCCGCGTCACCACCCCGTATCGTTGCCCGCCATGTGGCCAGGACAGCAGCCGCCCGGGGGCGAGCAGAACCCGCAGAACCAGAATCCGTACCAGCAGCCGGGGTACCAGCAGCCGAACCCGTATCAGCAGCCCGGGTATCAGCAGCAGGGCCGGCAGCAGGGCCAGTGGAGCGCGCCGACGGCGCCCATGGGTGTCACGCAGCCGCCGCCCGGCGGCGGTGACGGCAACAACAAGACCAAGATCGTGGCGATCGTCGCCGCCGTCGCGGTCGTGGTGGCCGCCGGCGTCACCGGCTTCCTGGTCCTCGGCGGCGACAAGGACGACGAGGCCGACTCGAAGCCGTCCACGTCCCCCTCGAAGTCCGCGCCGAAGAAGCCGAGCAGCGACCCTGCGACCGGCGGCGGCACCGAGCGCGGCACGGGCAACGGCCCGAAGCCGGTGGTCGAGGGCTGGCAGGTCGTGGTGAATCCCAAGTGGGGCACCGCCTTCGACGTCCCCGCCGACTGGGAGGTGCAGTCGCCGGACTCGGCGGTCGCCTTCGAGGACGACAAGGGCAAGCCGCTCATCACCATGTCGGCGCCCGCGTACTACAAGTCGAAGTGGTGCTCCTCCGACGAGGACAGGGACGGCAACGACGAGGACACCGCGCTCGGCGCCGTCGGCACCAAGGGGGCGAACGGCGCGAAGAACACCGGCGAGGTCGCCGTGAACCAGGTGCCCTGGTGGGTCTTCGGCGGCTACACGCAGCCCGACAAGAAGAGCCTCAAGTTCGACGAGAAGGCGCAGCCTTTCACCACGAAGACGGGCATCAAGGGCAGCCTCGCCCGTGCCCATTCGGAGAACACGCCCCAGAAGGGCAAGTGCGCCTCCGAGGGCAAGGCGATCACCTTCGGCTTCAAGAATTCCGCGGGCGAGTACGTCGCCTGGAACCTCTACGGCGCCAAGGGCGTCAAGGACGAGATCCCGGAGGCGACGGTCATGAAGATCCTCAATACGGTGCGCCTGTCCGGCGACCCGGCGGAGTCCTGAGTCGTTGTCCTGAGCCGTTGCCCTGAGCCGTTGTCCTGAGCCGTTGTCCTGATTCTTTTCGTACGCCACTGGGGTTTGTGACCCGATGTGTCGGCCGCTCCGCGAGGGCAGCGATGACATCAGGCCACAAGCCCCTCTATGGTTACTGCCCATGTGGCCAGGACAGCAGCCGCCCGGGGGCGAGCAGAACCCGCAGGACCAGAATCCCAATCCGTACCAGCAGCCGGGGTACCAGCAGCCGAACCCGTATCAGCAGCCCGGGTATCAGCAGCAGCCGCAAGCGGGTGGCTACTCGCAGCCCGAGCAGCCGCAGCAGTGGGCCGCGCCCACTCCGCCGCCGATGCCGCCCCAGCAGGGCGGCGGCAAGAGCGGGGACGGGAACAAGACAAAGATCACCGCGATCGTCGCGGCCGCCGCGGTCGTGGTGGCCGCCGGCGTCACCGGCTTCCTGGTGCTCGGCGGCGACAAGGACGACGTCGCGGACAAGAAGCCGAAGAAGTCTCCTTCCAAGTCCGCGTCCAAGAAGCCGAGCCCGACCGAAGAGGGCGGCACCGAGCGCGGCACGGGCAACGGCCCGAAGCCGGTGGTCGAGGGCTGGCAGGTCGTCGTGAACCCCAAGTGGGGCACCGCCTTCGACGTCCCCGCCGACTGGGAGGTGCAGACCCCCGACACCTTCATCGGCTTCGAGGACGACGAGAAGGGTGACGGCAGCGCGCTCATCGGCATGTCGGCGCCCGCGTACTACAAGTCCAAGTGGTGCACGTCCGACGACGACAAGGACGGCAGCAGCGACGACACCGCGCTCGGCGCCGTCGGCACCAAGGGGCAGAACGGCGCCAAGAACACCGAGGACGTCGCGCGCAACGACTCGGCCTGGTGGGTCTTCGGCGGCTACACGGACCAGAAGAAGGCCGACAAGAAGAAGATCAAGATCGGCAAGATCAAGTCGTTCACCACCGACTCGGGCATCAAGGGCAGCGTCGCCACCTCGACGACGTCGGGTGCCGCCGGGCCCGACAAGTGCGACTCGGACGGCAAGGCCACCACGTTCGCCTTCAAGAACTCCGAGGGCGAGTACGTGGCGTGGACCCTTTACGGCGCCAAGGGCGTGAAGGACGAGATTCCCGACGCGACGGTGCAGAAGATCCTCAAGACGGTACGTCTGCACGGCGAGCCCGAGGAGTCCTGAACCGCCCGCTGACGCGCTGAATCCGTTTGGCAAGTCGGCACCCGGGCGGCGATAGTCCCCAGGTGACCACTCCCGCCGCCGCGCGCCGCCCCTCCTGGGCAGGCCGCAACTACAGCCTGCTGACCGCCGCCGCGATCGTGACCAACCTGGGCAGCCACGGCGCCCTGATCGCGGCGGCGTTCGCGGTCCTCGACGCGGGCGGGGACGGCGGGGACGTGGGTCTGGTGGCGGCGGCGCGCACGCTGCCGCTCGTGCTGTTCCTGCTCATCGGCGGCGCGGTCGCCGACCGGCTGCCGCGCCACCATGTGATGGTCGCGGCCAACGCCCTCAACTGCCTCTCCCAGGCCGTCTTCGCGGTGCTCGTCATCTCCGGCACTCCCCCGCTGTGGTCGATGATGCTGCTCACCGCGCTCGGCGGCGTCGGCCAGGCGTTCTTCGGACCGGCCGCCGAGGGCATGCTGATGTCGACGGTCACCGGCGAGCAGGCGGGCCGCGCCTTCGCGCTGTACCGGCTCGCGATGCAGGGCGCGGGGCTCGGCGGCGCCGCGCTCGGCGGTCTGATGGTGGCCGCGCTCGGTCCCGGCTGGGTGCTCGCGGTGGACGCGGTCGCCTTCGCGATCGCGGGAGCCATGCGGTCGTTCCTCGACGTGAGCCACATACCGGCGCGCGAGCCGGGCGGTGGGCTGCTCTCCGATCTGCGGGAGGGCTGGCGCGAGTTCATCGGCCGGCAGTGGCTCTGGGCGATCGTCGCGCAGTTCTCCGTCGTGGTGGCGGTGGTCGGCGCGGCCGAGGCGGTGTTCGGACCGCTGGTGGCCCGCGACGAGCTGGGCGGCGCAGGACCCTGGGGCCTGGCGCTCGGCGCGTTCGGCGCGGGCACGGTCGGCGGCGCGCTCCTGATGATGCGGTGGAGGCCGCGCAGGATGCTGCTCGCGGGCACCCTCTGCGTCTTTCCGCTCGCCGCGCCTTCGGCGGCGCTCGCCGTGCCCCTGCCGGTGTGGGGTCTGGCGGCGGTGATGTTCGTCAGCGGTGTGGCGATCGAGGTGTTCGGCGTCTCCTGGATGACGACGATGCATCAGGAGATCCCGGAGGAGAAGCTGTCCCGCGTGGCCGCCTACGACTGGTTCGGCTCGATCGCGATGGTCCCGCTCGCCACGGCTCTGGCAGGACCGGCCGAGGTGGCCTTCGGGCGTTCGGCGTCGCTGTGGGGCTGTGCGGCGCTGGTGGTCGTGGTGACGGCGCTCGTCCTGCTCGTCCCGGACGTACGGAACCTGACGCGGCGCACGCCGTCGCGGGAGGTCGCGAAGGCCGCCCCGCAGGCTCAGGAATCAGCCGATGCTGAAGGCACCGTCGGGCGGCTCGGGTGAGGCCACCGCGTCCTCGTCCCGCACCGGCCGCGCGTCGCCGATGAAACGCCGCAGCGCGTCCCCGTACTCGACGCGTGCCGGGAAGACGTCGGCCGCCGCCCGCCGGGTGAGCGCCTGGACGTCCAAGGCGGCGTGCGAGGCCACGAGCACCGCGTTGCCGAAGCGGCGGCCGCGCAGCACGGCCGGTTCGGCGATCAGCGCGAGCTCCTCGAACACCTCGGCGAAGCCCGCCAGTTGGGAGCGGAGGAACGTGAACGGCGCGCCGTCGGCGAGATTCGCCGCGTAGATCCCGCCCGCGCGCAGCACCCGCTCCGCGGCCCGCGCGTAGGCCACGGAGGCCAGATGGGCGGGCACCCGCGAACCGCCGAACACATCGGCGACCAGCACGTCGGCGCTGTCGGGCGCCGCCGCTTCCAGCCACCGGCGGGCGTCGTCCCCGTGCACGGCGATCCCGCAGCCGTCCGGCACCGGCAGATGCTCACCCACCAGGCCGAGCAGCCCGCGGTCCGCCTCCACCACGTCCTGGCGTGACCCGGGCCGGGTGGCCGCGACATAGCGGGGCAGGGTGAGCGCGCCGCCGCCGAGGTGGAGCACGTCGAGGGGCTGCTCCGGCTCCGCAGCGGTGTCCAGGACATGGGCGAGGCGCCGCGCGTACTCGAACTCCAGATGAGTGGGCGCGTCCAGGTCGACGTACGACTGCGGCGCCCCGTCGACCGTGAGCAGCCAGGCGCGCCGCCGGTCCACGTCCGGCATCAGCTTGGCGGTGCCGTGATCCACATCCCTGATGACGGGTATGGCCTGGTCCGCGCGTTCGTCCTCGGTCACCGGTCCATTGTGCCCGCCTCACGCGGAGGTGGATCCCCTGCGGGAGGCGGGCACCTGCCGTCAGCCGACCTCGGTCACCGTGCCCGCCCCGACGGTGCGGCCGCCCTCGCGGATCGCGAAGCCGAGGCCCGACTCGAGCGGCATGTCACGGCCGAGCTCGACCGCCATGGTGACCGTGTCGCCGGGCCGGGCGACGGCGGCCCCGCCGAGGTCGACGTCGCCGACGACGTCCGCGGTGCGGAGGTAGAACTGCGGCCGGTAGCCGGTCGCGATCGGCGTGGACCGTCCGCCCTCCTTGGTCGACAGGACGTACACCCGTGCGGTGAAGCGGCGGCTCGGACTGACGCTGCCCGGCGCCGCGACGACATGACCGCGTCGTACGGCGTCGCGCGGCACACCGCGAAGCAGCAGCGCCACGTTGTCTTTACGACGCACGGTCAGTTGTCCCGTCAGGAACCGCAAAGTTCGGCTGGACAGATCTATCGAGGACGGGTAGACAAGCACATGAAGCTCCTGGCGGACACGGGTGATCTTGGTCGAGAACCCGTCTACCAGGAGCTTCGTCGTTGCGCAGGACTGTCCAACTCGCGGTCAGAACCGCCGGCTTGGAAACGGCTCACTGCAACAGCAGGAAAGTGCATGGCGGCAGGCCGCACGCCTCGCCGACTACCTGGCCGCCGCCTCCGCCAGAACCGCGTCTTTGTGCGTTTTCTTCCCGCATGCCGATGCGCTCTGAGTCGCCCTCCGGGCCCGCAACTTGATCGTCTAGGATCGCAGGAATTCCCCACTCCGGGGGAATGGCGGCGCCGAACCGGTGGGGACAACGTTCCGGTGGGCTGGGATGTTTGGTGCCGGAGGTTGTTGGAGGGTCCGCAGGCGGGCCCCGCTAGCAGAGGATCACCTGTGCCGAGCCACATACGCTCCTTTTGGGTTATGTCCCCAGGGCGGAGTGAGATTCTGACGTCGAGCCCGCCTGCCCGCCTGGTGATGAGGCCCTAGTTCGGACCCTGTTCTCGGCCGTGAGCCGTGGCACGGAGTCTCTGGTTTTCCATGGCAGGGTCCCCACCAGCCAGTACGCGGCCATGCGCGCCCCCTTTCAGGAGGGCGACTTCCCCGGACCCGTCAAGTACGGGTACCTCAATGTCGGGCGGGTAGAGGCTGGGCCGACGGAGCTGGTGGGCCGGACCGTGTTCAGCCTGTACCCGCACCAGACCCGTTTCCGGGTCCCGGCCGGAGCTCTCACGCCGGTGCCCGACGCGGTACCGCCGGAGCGCGCCGTGCTGGCCGGCATCGTCGAGACCGCGCTGAACGCGCTGTGGGATGCGCCACCGCGGATTGGCGACCGGATCGCGGTGGTGGGCGCGGGCCTGGTCGGTTGCTGCGTGGCCGCGCTCCTGGCCCGGTTCCCCGGTGTCCGGGTGCAGCTCGTCGACGTCGATCCGGCCCGCGCGGAGGTCGCCGCGATGCTCGGCGTTGCCTTTGCCGACCCCGCGCAGGCAAGAGATGACTGCGATGTCGTTTTTCATGCCAGCGCGACTCAGGCCGGGCTCCGCCGCTCCCTCGAACTGCTCGTTCCCGAGGGCTCCGTGGTCGATCTGAGCTGGTACGGCGACCGGTCGGTGACCCTGCCGCTGGGGGAGTTCTTCCACTCCCGGCGCCTGTCGCTGCGCAGTAGCCAGGTCGGCGCCGTGCCGCCGGAACGGCGCGGGCGGCACACGGCCGCCGACCGGCTCAGCCTGGCGCTCGACTTCCTGCGGGACCCGACCTTCGATGTGCTGATCACTGGCGAGTCTGATTTCGACGAACTCCCGCGAGTCATGGCGGAGATCGCCACGGGCAAGCTTCCCGGCCTCTGCCACCGCATCCGATACAGCCCTTACTGATGCTGCGCTGCGCCTGCCCCGCCACCGCCGTCAACACCCTTCCGGAGAAGTCATGTTCACCGTTACCGTCCGCGATCACCTCATGATCGCCCATAGCCTCCATGGCGAGGTCTTCGGTCCCGCGCAGCGCCTGCACGGAGCGACGTACCTGGTCGACGCGGCCTTCCAGCGTCCAGAGCTGGACGCCGACAACCTGGTCATCGACATGGACCTGGCCGCCAGGGAAGTGCGCGGGATCGTCTCAGCGCTCTCTTACCAGAACCTCGACGACGACCCGGACTTCGCCGGAACCAACACCACCACGGAGTTCCTGGCCAAGGTCATCGCGGACCGTCTCGCCGCCCGCATACATGACGGCGCTCTGGGCCCCGGCGCCCGCGGTCTGACAGGGCTCACCGTGCGGCTCCACGAATCACACATAGCGTGGGCCGACTACCAGCGCGCACTCTGACCGCCCGGGCCATGGCCATTCGCCCGTACGTACTTCTGTCGGCGGCTGTCTCCGTGGACGGCCGTCTGGATGACACCGCCCGTGAGCGGCTCGTGCTCTCCAACCGCCGGGACCTCGACCGCGTCGACCGTGAACGAGCCGCGGCTGACGCCATCCTGGTCGGCGCCACCACCTTGCGCAGGGACAACCCGCGACTGCTGGTGACGAGCGCCGAACGGCGTGCCCGGCGCATCGCGTCCGGCAAGCCGGAGCATCCGCTCAAGGTCACGGTCACCGGGTCCGCCGAGTTGGACGCGAGGGGCGCGTTCTGGCACTGCGGGGGCGAGAAGCTGGTCTTCACGGTGGACGGCGCGCTGTCCCGGGTCCGTCGCATCCTGGGCACCCTCGCCGGCATCGTCAGTACCGGCCCCGCCCTCGACTGGCCCCTCCTCCTTGACGAACTCGGCCGACGCGGGGTGGAAAGGCTCCTGGTGGAAGGCGGCGGGACGATCCACACCCAGCTCCTGGCGCAGAACCTGGCCGATGAACTCCACTTCGTCGTCGCACCGCTCCTGGTGGGCGAGGCCGCCGCGCCGACGTTCCTGGCCCCGGCGCAGTATCCCGGTGGTTCCACAGCCCGTATGAAACTCCTTGAAGCACGCCCCATCGATGATGTCGTTCTGCTGCGCTACGCCCCGAAAATCCGTTCCTGAGACGCTGTCGGGAGCGCAAGTCGGTCCGCGCGCCGTGCAGTTGACCATCCGTCGGTATGCTCGGCGGGCA
The DNA here is from genome assembly GCF_004684775.1 of Streptomyces sp. MZ04. Lineage (GTDB taxonomy): Bacteria > Actinomycetota > Actinomycetes > Streptomycetales > Streptomycetaceae > Streptomyces. The sequence continues at coordinate 18,352 of NZ_SRIC01000053.1, read as the reverse complement.
CATGGTCGGTTGGTGTCGGGCGAGGAGAGGGCCGAGAGTGGACGACGCGGTGGAACTGGCGGACATGATCGCCCAGTTGCGGAGCGAGCTGAGCCGGGCCATGGCGGACGGGGAAGGCGAAGGGCTCCGGTTCCAGGCGGAGAAGCTCGAACTCGAACTCACCGTGGGCGTGGAACGGAGCCGGGAGCCGGGGGCCAAGGTGAGGTTCTGGGTGTTCGACGTCCACCATTCCGCTCGGTCCGCGCACGTGGCCACCCAGCGGGTCATGCTCACCCTTCAGCCGGTACGTGGCGACGCACCCGACCGGCCCGCGCTGATCTCGGGTGTCGAGCTGCCCCATGAGCGCTGAGCCTGCTGAATCTCTTGAGCGCTCGGTGAGGCCCGATTCCCCGGCCGATGGGCCCGGGCTCGACCCGCACCGGATCGCCGAGGTCATTGCCGAAAACGGCAGCGGCAGGCGGCGTGGCTCCGGTTATCGGATCTCCGCTGGTGTGATCCTCACGGCTGCCCATGTGGTCGCCGATGCGACCGGGGTTGTCGTGCGGTGCGACGCCGACCGTCCCGGAGAGTGGTCGGCTGCGGCGACCGTGGCCTGGGCGGACGAGGGCAGCGACCTCGCGGTGCTGACCGTGGTACCACCACCAGCAGCATCCGAGGTCATCGAACGGGCCCGTTTCGGGCGCATCGCTGACGACCGGCACGGCGTGATCGGCGTACACGCTGCCGGATTCCCGCTGTGGAAGCAGCGCCGCAGCACCGACGGCGCGTACTTCCGCGAACTGCACCAGGCGGACGGCACCGTGGCAGCACTCTCCAACCTGCGTACCGGCACGCTGGAAGTGACCGTGATTCCGGCCGGAACCGATCCCGATCCGGGCGCGTCGCCGTGGGCGGGCATGTCCGGTGCCGCGGTGTGGGCCGGCAACCGGATCATCGGCGTGGTCGCCGAGCACCACCGCTCGGAGGGTGCGGGCCGACTCACCGCGGTCCGCCTCGACCGTGCGCTGCAGGCGTGCGACGCCGCAGACCGCGCGGAACTCGCCCGTCTCCTTGCGCTCCCGGACACGGGGGCCCTGCCCCTCGCCGTCCCCGGAGAACCGCGCGAGGCGTGGGCGCGTGGCGTGCGGGTGGTCGGGGTTCCCGTGGCGCACGGCATCGAGCTGTTCAAGAACCGCACCCATGAACGCGACGAGATCGCGCGCCACTTGAACGATCCTGCTACCCGCATGGTGACCATCACCGGCCCGCGCGGCATCGGCAAGAGCGCGCTCGCCGCGAAGGTCATGGACCTCCTCGACCGCGGCGAATGGCCTCGCCCCGCTGAGGGGTCACTCCCGTTCGGCCTGGTCAACCTCTCCACCCGCACCTCCGGGATCTCTCTGGAACGCCTCTATTTCGACTGCGCCCGGCTGCTCGGATCCGAGCAGGAAACGAATCTGCGCAAGGTCTGGGCCGCCGCCGGGACGATGCAGGACAGGCTCGACGAACTGCGCGTGGCGATGGGCGACCGGCTGATCGTCATCCTCATGGACAATCTGGAGGACCTGCTCCACGACGACGGCAGCATCGCAGACGAGGAGCTGGCGGTCCTCCTCGACTGGCTGTTCAGGGTTCCCGCCACCCCACGTCTCCTCGTCACCAGCCAGGTACCGGTGCGCCTCGCCCCCGAACTGCGGCGTTTCGCCGCGCACGTGAAACTCTCCGAGGGCCTGGGCCCCGCCGAGGCGGTGGCGCTGCTGCGCGAACTCGACCGGGACGGCAGCCTCGGTATGGCCGACCTGTCCGACGAGGAACTGCTGGCCGCCGCGGTCCGTGTCCACGGCGTCCCACGCGCGCTGGAACTCCTCGTCGGTGTGCTCGCCGACGACGACACGGTGCTGTTGCCCAGCCTTCAGGACGTACTGCAGGACTTCACCCAACGCGACAGCGTCGTAGCCGAGCTTGCCCAGGACCGCTACGGACGCCTTGACGAGCGGGCGCATGCCGTCCTCGGTGTCCTCGCCGCGCTGCGTACCCCCGCCGAGCAGAGCGTGGTCGTGGAGATCGTGGACGGACTCGATCCGGACCTGCCCGTGATACCCGTCCTCATGTCCCTCATCCGCGTGCATCTGGTGTCCGTGGACCGGGCGCGTCGCACCTTCGCCCTTCACCCGCTGGACGCGGAGATCGCTTACGGACGGATGCCACAGCACGGACCTTTCAGGAGGCAGGCAGTGCAACGGGAGATTGCATCGTGGTACGCGCGCCAGGCCAAGCCGCGCGGCACATGGCGGACGCTGGAGGACATCGAGCCGCACCGACGGCAGTTCGACCACCTCGTGCGAGCGGGCGACCACGACGGCGCCGCGCGGGTGCTGAACGAGATCAGCGAATGGCTCGTCTGGCACGGCTCGGTGCTCGCCGCCGTCTCGATGCACCTCGCCGTCGACGGGCACATCGGCGACGAGCGGGTGCGTCTCGCGCACTCCGTCGCCTACGGGCACGCCCGGCTCAGCGCGGGACCGATGGAACAGGCGGCCCAGCTGTTCACCGAAGCGGCCGCCCTTGCCGAACGCCTCGGTGACAGGCCCGCACTGCAGAACGCGCTCTTCGGCCTCGGAGATGCCCACCGGCAACTCGGCGACCAGGGAGCCACCGTCGAACCTCTCGCCCGCGCCGCCGAGCTGGCGCACGAACTCGGCGACACCGAGCGCGAAGTGCACGCGAGGCTCTCCCTCAGCCTCGCCCACAGTTACCTCGGCGACGGCGAGAGCGCGCTGGACGGTGCTGACCAGCTGCACGCGATGGCCGAGGCGAGCGGCGATCCGCTCACGGCCGCCCGTGCGGGCAACGCGCGCACCATCGCCCTGCTCACGCTGGGCCGCTGGCAGGAGACCGCCGACGCCGGCGCTGAGACGGCCCGCGCCTACCGCGCCGCCGGCAGTCAGGAGGCGATCGCCTACGCACTGAACGCGCGAGGCATCGCTCTCCTGGCCCTCGACGACCCGGAGCAAGCGGCCTCGGCCCTCGAAGAAGCCCGCCACGAAGCCTCGCTCATGGAGAACCCCCGGGCGGAGGGCGTCTGCCTGCTCAACCTCGCCTGGGCGCACTGGCGCGACGACCGCCTCACGGAGGCCGCCACCACAGCCGAACGCGCCTCGACCGCGCTCCAGATCGCCGGAGCAGCCCAAGCGGAAGCGGCCCGCTCCCTGGCCGAGGCTGCCCGCGCCCTCCCCACCGCTCGGCAGGCCGCCGCCGATGCTCTGACGCGCGCGGCTGCTGCCCTTGACGCAAACGCCGAGGTCATCGCCCCTGCCTGGCTCACCGATGACGCCCGCCGACTGGCGGACTGAATCCGTTCGGCGACGATCGTCGGGCCGGCCTGCCCGGTGCGATCCTGCACGGATCACCCGACCCACACTGGGTCACCAGCATGCTCCCCGGACGGCGAGTCCCGGGCCGCCGGCTGGCCCCTTGCGCTACCCCGGCGGAATTGGAGAGCCGCGACATCCCCGAGGGCAAGACGGAGCTGCGCCAGGGCTGTCGGGTGCCCCCGCTGGACACGGATCGGATCCGGGATTCGCTGATGAAGATCTAGCCGGCGATCGTCACACACGTCCGCTCACTGCCACGGGTTGCCCCCCGCACGCTAGATCCTTCTGCTGCCTGTGCCCCTTGCCGGCACCGCCCTCCCTGTAGCCGCCGCGCCACTCGGCGAGTTCGGTCCGGTCGCCGTCTACCGCGCCCGCCCCGTGCAGCTGGGAGTAGACCACGCTGGGGCCGCGTGGGCTGCCGACTCTGAGGAAGCACGCGGCCCGAACGGCCGGTGCCTGGTCTGCGTACGTACTGAAGCGCATGCAGACCAGGCACCGGCCCGGAGAACAGACGACCCCGGATCCTGACCGCCAGCTCCCTAGGCGAGCACCTCGGTCACGGTGCCCGCGCCCACGGTGCGGCCGCCCTCGCGGATCGCGAAGCCGAGTCCCGGCTCCAGGGGCACGTCACGGCCGAGCTCGACCGTCATGGTGACGGTGTCACCAGGCCGGGCGACGGCGGCCTTGCCGAGGTCGACGTCACCGACCACGTCCGCGGTGCGGAGGTAGAACTGCGGCCGGTAGCCGGAGGCGATCGGCGTACGCCGGCCGCCCTCCTTCGTCGACAGGACGTACACCTGCGCGGTGAAATGACGCGCAGGTGTGACGCTGCCGGGCGCCGCCACGATGTGGCCGCGGCGCACCCCATCGCGGGGCACCCCGCGCAGGAGCAGCGCGACGTTGTCGCCGGCCTGGGCGCTGTCCATGGGCTTGCCGAAGGTCTCGAGCCCGGTGACCACCGTCTCGGAGTCCGCGCCGAGACCGCCGAGGACGCTGACGCGGTCGCCGACCTTGATGGTGCCGCGCTCGACGGCGCCGGTGACGACCGTGCCGCGACCGGTGATGGTGAGCACGTTCTCCACGGGCAGCAGGAAGGGCGCGTCGACGTACCGCTCGGGCATGGGCACATAGGTGTCCACCGCGTCGAGCAGCGCCTCGATGGCGGCGGTCCAGCGCGGGTCGCCCTCGAGCGCCTTCAGCCCCGAGACGCGTACGACGGGGACGGAGTCGCCTCCGTACCCGTGCGCGTTCAGCAGCTCGCGCACCTCGAGCTCGACGAGGTCGGTGAGCACTGCGTCCTCGCTGTCGTCGACGGCGTCGGCCTTGTTGAGGGCGACGACGATGTGGTCGACGCCGACCTGGCGGGCGAGCAGGACGTGCTCGGCGGTCTGCGGCATGATCCCGTCGAGCGCGGAGACGACGAGGATCGCGCCGTCGAGCTGCGCGGCGCCGGTGACCATGTTCTTTACGTAGTCGGCGTGGCCCGGCATGTCCACGTGGGCGTAGTGGCGGGTGTCCGTCTCGTACTCGACGTGCGCGATGTTGATGGTGATGCCGCGCTGCGCCTCCTCGGGGGCGCGGTCGATGCGGTCGAAGGGCACGAACGTGCTGGTGCCGCGCTCGGCGAGGACCTTGGTGATGGCGGCGGTCAGGGTGGTCTTGCCGTGGTCGACATGGCCCATCGTGCCGATGTTGAGGTGCGGTTTCGTGCGGACGTAAGCCGTCTTGGACATGGCGGTTCCTTCTGGGGAACTCGAAGGCTGAAGTCCTGGGCGCACGTCATCGCGTACGCGCTCGGGACGGGGACCCCGGGGCCGAACCGACCCTCCCCCTAAGGGGTCCGCCGGAGTGTCCGGGGAGGGTCAGCGTCGGGCGCCGTCGACGGGAAGTGCGGCGCAGAGGAAGACGGCAGCCTTCGCAGCGACCGCGACTGCGGTCGAAGCTGCGGGAAAGGCGTACCGGAACATGTCGCAGATCATCGCCGATCGGACCCTGCGGGGCGAATGGTTTTCGCCGGGCGGCAGTTGGGGCCGGTCAGAGGTTCTTCAGCGCCTCGCGCACCGAGAGCGGTGCCAGACGGCCGCGCTCCCGCTCGACGAAGCCGCGCACCGCGTCCGGGTCGGTCTTGGCGTACTCGCGCAGGCACCAGCCGATGGCCTTGCGGATGAAGAAGTCGGGGTGCCCGCACTGGCGCAGGCAGTACGCGAAGAGACGCTCGGTGTCGGTGGCGTCCTTGTAGCGGAGCTGATGGAGGAGCGCGGTACGGGCCACCCATAGGTCGTCGTCCTCGATCCAGCTGTCCATCTCGGACGTGAGGAGCCGCGGGTCGGCCGCGACAAGGCCGCCGACGACGTGCGCGGCGAGCGCGTCGACCGTGTCCCACCAAGAGACGGTGGTGACCAGGTGGCGCGCGACGGGCAGGAAGCCGGAGGAGAGGCGCTTCACGTGGCGGCGCAGATAGTCGACGGCGAAGTAGGCGTACTCGCGCTCCGGCAGCTCCCAGCAGCGCAGCGCGATCGCCGTGCAGTCCGTCTCATCGGGGCGCGGGGTCCCGGCGAGCACGGTGCGGGACAGCTCGCGGCGCAGCGGCGCGGGCACGCCCAGGAAGGGTGCGACGTCTTTCAGGTACGCCTGTGTCTGCGCGGCCCGCCGCGGATCGGCCGCCTTCGGGTACGTCGCGGTGAGCCGCTCCATGACGGTGTCGGCCAGGCCGCTGCGCGGGATGGTGACGCCTTGGGCTGTGACGCTCATGAGACGCACCCTACGGCGATCACACCGTTAAGTCGGTTAGTCTCCCCGGATGCTCGACACCGCCGCTGCCGCCCGCCCGCAGGGCCTCGCCGTGCGCTGCGCGAGGGCCCTGCTCTCTCCGTGGTCGCGGTTGTCGTTGCTGGTGGGGCTGCTCGTGGCGGCCGGGGCGTGCGTGCTGGTCTTCGAGCCGCAGCGGCTGCTCTCCGACGGCTGGCCCGGGCAGCTGGGCGGCGCCGCCGCCGTGCTGGTCTTCGCCGCCGCGTACGGCCTGTGCACCGCGGCGTTCGTGCCGCGCCCCCTGCTCAATCTGGCGGCCGGCGCCCTGTTCGGATCGCAGGCGGGGCTGGCGGCGGCGATCGCGGGGACGGTTCTCGGCGCGGGGATCGCCTTCGGCCTCGGCCGGATGCTGGGACAGGACGCGCTGCGCCCGCTGCTCCGGGGGCGCTGGCTGAACGCGGCCGACGGGCAGCTGAGCAGGCACGGCTTCCGGTCGATGCTCGCCGTGCGGCTGTTTCCCGGGGTGCCGTTCGCGGCCGCCAACTACTGTGCGGCGGTGTCCCGCATGGGCTGGCTGCCGTTCCTGCTCGCCACGGCCCTGGGCTCGATCCCGAACACCGCGGCGTACGTCATCGCAGGCGCCCGAGCGTCGACGCCCACGTCGCCCACCTTCCTGATCGCGATGGGGTTCATCGCGGTGACGGGGTTGGCGGGAGTACTGGTGGCCTGGCGCAAGCGCCACCACCTGCGCCCGTAAGGGCGCGGGGCTGTGACATTGTGCGGCTCCGCCGCGTGAGCGCGACCAGCCCCCACGCACCTCCAGACGAAGTACCGCCCCCCAGCGGAGCTACAACGCTTCGAGAATGGTGGCGTTGGCAAGGCCCCCGGCCTCACACATGGTCTGCAGCCCAAAGCGAGCGCCACGGACCCGCATGGCATGCACCAGGGTCGTCATGAGCCGCGTACCACTCGCACCCAAGGGATGCCCCAACGAAATCGCGCCGCCGTGCACATTCACCTTCTCCGGGTCGACGCCAGTCTCCTGCAGCCAGGCGAGGACGACGCTCGCGAACGCCTCGTTGACCTCGAAGAGGTCGATGTCGTCAAGGCTCAACGAGGCATTGCGCAGCACCTTCTCGGTGGCGGGCAGAACGCCGGTGAGCATGAGGAGCGGATCGGACCCGGTGACGGCGAAACTGTGCAGCCGGGCCAGCGGGCGCAGCCCCAGCCGCGCCGCGTTCTCGCTGGTGGTGATGAGAACGGCGGACGCCCCGTCATTGATCGGGCTGGTGTTGCCCGCAGTGACGGACCAGTCGATCTGCGGGAAGCGCTCACCAAAAACCGCGTCTTCGTAAGCCGGCTTCAGACCGGCGAGGATCTCCGGAGTGGTGGCCGGACGTACGGACTCGTCGCGGGTGACGCCCTCGATCGGGGCGACCTCCGCGTCGAAGAGGCCCTGGTCCCAGGCCCGCGCGGCGCGCTGGTGCGACGTCGTCGCGAAGGCGTCCATCCGCTCACGCCCGATGGACCACTTGGCGGCGATGAGTTCGGCGCTGATGCCCTGCGGGACGAGCCCTTCGGGGAAGCGCTCGGCGACGCCGGGGCCGAAGGGGTCGGCGCCCGCGGGGACGTTCGACCACATCGGTACGCGGCTCATCGACTCCACACCGCAGGCGACGGCCATGTCGTACGCACCTGAGATGACCCCCTGGGCGGCGAAGTGCACGGCCTGCTGGGAGGAACCGCACTGGCGGTCCACGGTGGTGGCGGGCACCGACTCCGGGAAGCCGGCGGACAGGACGGCGTAGCGGGTGGTGTTCATGGCCTGCTCGGCGACCTGGTCGACGCAGCCGCCGATCACGTCGTCGATGCGGGCCGGGTCGACACCGCTGCGCTCCACGAGGCTGCGCAGGGTGTGGGCGAGGAGCTCGACCGGGTGGATATGGGCGAGGGAGCCGTTGGGCTTGCCCTTGCCGACCGGGGTGCGTACGGCTTCGACGATGACGGCGTCACGCATGGTGCGGGCCTCCTAGGGCGCCGTGGAGGGGCACGCAACGGCACTCCCCCAGGGCGATTACCAGTGAGTAGGAAATCTGAACTCACCATAGCCCCGCGAGTTGGAAATTCAAACCCTCCCCTTCGCTCCCCCTAGACTGCGCGCATGAAGGATGCGCGCCCCTGCTCGATCGCCGACGCCCTCGCCCTCGTCGGCGAGAAGTACTCCCTGCTCGTCCTGCGCGAGGTCTGCCTCGGCAACGGACGCTTCGACCAGCTGGTGCGCAACATCGGCGCCCCGCGCGACGTCCTCGCCACGCGCCTGCGCCGCCTGGTGGACGCGGGCGTCCTGGAGAAGATCCCCTACAGCGAACGCCCGCAGCGCTTCCAGTACCGCCCCACACAGGCGGGCCTCGAGCTCGAACCGGTCCTGATGACCCTGATGGCCTGGGGCGACCGCCACCTGCGCGGGGACGACGACCGCCCGATGGTCATCGAGCACGTCTGCGGCCACGAGATGCTCCCGGTCGTGACCTGCGAGGCCTGCGGGGACCGCGTCCACCACGACGACCTCACCGCGCACCCGCAGGCCCCCGGCTGGACGACGACGGGTCCGACGGCGGCCGCTTAACCCAGTGACGCTACGCTGCCCCACGGCGAGGGCTTGATCACCCCTCGCTCATGTACCGCCCGCATCCATCTCCACCTGACGCACGTGACCGCACCCGCAGCCCAATGATCAGTACTTGGACGGCGCAGTTTCCATGTCTTGGCTTGAATCCTTCATCCTCGGGCTCGTCCAGGGACTGACCGAGTTCCTCCCGATCTCGTCCAGCGCGCATCTGCGGCTGACCGCGGCGTTCGCGGGCTGGCACGATCCGGGGGCCGCGTTCACCGCGATCACCCAGATCGGCACCGAGGCCGCCGTGCTGATCTACTTCCGCAAGGACATCGGCCGGATCATCACGGCGTGGTTCGGCTCCCTCTTCGGCAAGGTGCCGCGCTCCGACCACGACGCTCAGATGGGCTGGCTCGTCATCGTCGGCTCGATCCCGATCGGGGTACTCGGCGTCACGTTCAAGGACCAGATCGAGGGACCCTTCCGCGATCTGCGGCTTATCGCCACGACGCTCATCGTCATGGGCATCGTCCTCGGCATCGCCGACCGCCTCGCGGCCCGCGACGAGACCGGCGGCAAGCACCGCGCCGTGAAGGAACGCAAGAGCCTCAAGGAGCTGAGCGTACGTGACGGCCTGATCTTCGGTGTCTGCCAGGCCATGGCCCTCATCCCCGGCGTCTCCCGCTCCGGCGCCACGATCAGCGGCGGCCTCCTGATGGGCTACACCCGCGAGGCCGCGGCCCGCTACTCGTTCCTGCTCGCCATCCCGGCCGTCCTGGCCTCCGGCGCCTTCGAGCTGAAGGACGCGAGCGAGGGCGGTCATGTGTCGTGGGGCCCGACGATCTTCGCGACGATCATCGCCTTCGTGGTGGGCTACGCGGTGATCGCGTGGTTCATGAAGTTCATTACGACGAAGTCCTTCATGCCGTTCGTGTACTACCGGATCCTGCTCGGCATCCTCCTGTTCATCCTCGTCGGCGCCGGCGCGCTCAGCCCGCACGCGGGGGAATCGGCGGGGTGAGGCGGGGCCTGGCGGGGCCTTCGTTGTGACCAAGAACCGGGATTCACGGCCGCGGTGGACCAGCATGTCGCTGAGATCCGGGACCGGCTCGAGGTGCGGGGCGCCGGGCTCATTTGGCGAGCGCGTCCTCCCGGCCCGCCTGGTACGCGCTGACGCTGCCGCGCGCCTTCGCCGTCTCCTTCTCCGCCGTGTCGAGCCAGCGCTCCCAGCGCTGCCGCATCGGGCCGATGAGACCGCCGCCCACACCGACGATCATGATGCCGGCACCGGCCGCGAGCGCCGCGTACAGCACCGGCTGGGTGACCGAGGTCGCGATGCCCGCCCGACCGAGGGCCGCGATGGCCCCGAGGGCGACGACGCAGGCCCAGACGATGGTGCCGAGCTGGGGCGTGATCAGGAGCAGGGTGTAGGAGACGACCTTGCAGATGATCGCCGTCATGTCGTACTTGGAGCCCTCGAGGAGCTTGGACGCGCCCGCGCGATCGGCGAGCTTCTCCGAGCCGACCTTGCGAAGGACCCGGTCGAGGACGCGCGCGATCATCTTCGAGATGAACCCGCCGATGGCCAGGACGACCAGGAAGCCGATGAGCTGCGGCACGAACTGCGCGACCTTGGACCAGGCATCGTTGAGGCCCTGGGTGAAGTCCACCGAAAGACTGACGCAGTGGGACATGAGTGGTCCTCCACTCGCTGGGCCCGCGCGCCGTCGCGTCGGGCCGATGAACCCCCATGGCGCGCGGGTGGCCGGGCGCGTCCTCCTCTCCGGACGGGGCCGGATTGAGGCCGAATCGGGGTCGTATCACAGCCCCCAGAGCCCCTTGCCGAGCGTCGTGACCCCGCCTGCCAGGGCGAGCAGCAGCACGACGAGGCGGGCGCGGTTCTCCGGCATCCGGGCCGCGATCACCCTGCCGATCACGGCGCCCACCGCCATCGCGGTCACCGCCAGGCCCCACACGGGTGCGGCAAGGCGTGGCAGGCCGTTGGCCGCGATGGAGAACGCGTTCACCACGACGCCGTAGAACTGCGCGTTCGGCACGAACTCCCGCACCGTCCAGCCCGCGTTGACCGCGTACAGGGAGACCGGCGGACCACCCACACCCGCCGACGCGTTCATGAACCCGCCCGCCGCGCCCGCGGCAAGCGCCCCCTTCCTGCCGCGCAGGGCGGGCATCTGGACGCCCCGCATCACCAGCAGCACCGCCACGCTCACCAGCGCCCCCATACCGGCGAGCAGCATGGGCTCGGGCAGCCGACGGGCCGCCCAGGTGCCCGCGGGGACCGTGCACACGGCCGCCGCGACCAGCGGGACCATCGAGGACGGGCGCACCTGCCGCCAGGACGCGGCGAGGCCGACCAGGCTGATCGCACAGCCTGCGCAGTTGGCGAGGACCACGCCTTCGGCCGGGCCGAGGATCAGCACCAGGGCGGGCACCGCGACGAGCGCGAACCCCATGCCGGTGAGCCACTGCACCGAAGCGCCGAGTAGAACGATGCCGCCGAGCAGCAGATCGGCCGTCCAACCGCTCGCCACAGCCCACTCCTCACCGACGCACCACAGATCCCTCTCCTGAGTGATCCATCACAGCCTCACCGCGCACCAGCCCCAACACCAGCCCCTCGACGCTCACTTGGAGGATCTGCCCAGTAGCTGACAGTTCCGATTGTCGTAGCTATCCCCTAGGCTTGACCTCATGCCCTTAAGCCCTCAGCCCTCTGGTTCCGTGCGGTCCGCCGCGGAGTTGAACGAGCGGATCCGCGGCCTGTGGCTGCGCGCCGACGGCCGCCTTTCGGCGGAACAGCGGCGGGAGTACGAGCAGTTGGTGACCGAGTGGGCGGCAGCCGTGCGCGACGAGGTCGTGAAGGCGGCGTAGGCGCCACGCCGGGAAGGCACTTGGGACCAGCACACCACCGGCGACGATCACTACGCTGCGGGTATGCGGGCTCATGAGCAGTACCTTCGCCATCGGCGGGACGCGGCGCTGCTCGCCGCGCTCGGCGGGCCTCTCGCGAGTTGGCGCTGATCGGGCTTGCCATCGAGGAACGCGGCAGGCACGAGGGCGATGAACTCGTCGTCGAGCTCGACCCGGCCTCGCTGGCGGCGGCGCGGCGCAGCGCCGGGCGCTGAACGCTCCGCGGGAGGTGCGGTGATGAACCCGCGGGCCGGTCGGGGCTGGTCTCCCGTCAGCGGGTGACACTGTGAACCCAGGGTTCGCCCCTGCACGCCCCTTGGCTGTGCACCCCCGGTGCCCAACACTGAGCCGATGACGCAGCGTGTGGAACTCGCGGCCGTGCTCGACCGGTTGGCCATCGATGCCCTGATCACCGAGTACGCGGTCACCGTCGACGACGGCGACTGGGACGGCTACCGGAAGCTGTTCGCGCCGGACGGCCGCGCGGACTACCGCTCGGCGGGCGGCATCGAGGGAGGTGCCGCCGACATCGCCGCGTGGCTCGCCGACACGATGCGGCTGTTCCCGATGCGCCAGCATCTGATCGTCAACCGCAGGCTCCGGTTCGGGACCCTGGACCAGGACACCGGCGACACGGCCCACGTACAGGCCGACTATGTGAACCCCATGCGGTTCGCGCGGGACGACGGGGAGGCATCCACGGCGCCGGACTTCGTGTGCGGCGGCCGGTACGCCTTCGCGGCGCTGCGCACGCACGCCGGCTGGCGGCTGCGGCAGGTGGTCGTCGAGGAGAAGTGGCGGCAGAGCCCCGTACGCCACGACCAGAGCTCCGCCGCCGGATGAGTGCGGAGGACAGTACGAAGGACACGGGGCGGCACGGTCTGCGCAGGCCCTCTGTCCTAGATCGTCGCGGGCGCGCACACTGGTAAGCACGACCCGGCGTCGAGGACCGAGGAGGCGCTGCATGGAGGCAGTCGGCGACGACCGGAACGGGTGGCGGGCCCGTCTGACGCCCCCCGCGGGCGGGGAGCTGCTCGCCTCGGCCCGGTGGCGCGGCGCCGTCGCCGTCCTCGTCGGCGCGCTCTTCCTGATCGGGACCGGGGCCGATCCCGTCGGGGCGTACGGCGCCGTCGTCACCGGGGCGCTCGGGCCCGACGGGATCGGGTCCACGCTCACCACCGGGACCAGCATCATCGGGCTCGCCGTCGCGCTCGCGATTCCGATGCGGGCCGGGCTGCTCAACCTGGGCGGGGACGGGCAGTTGGTGCTCGGCGGGATCGCGGCCGCCGCCACGGGGCTCTACTCGCCGCTGCCCGCACCGCTCACCGTCGTCGCCGCGCTGCTCGCGGGGATGGCGGCCGGCGCCGCGTACGCCGCGCTCGCCGCCGTGTGCCAGAACCGGTTCGGCGTACCGCTGTTGGTCAGCAGTCTGCTGCTCGGATATCCGGCGATGTCCTTCGCCTCCTATCTCGCGCGGTTTCCGCTGAAGGAAGAGGGGTCGAGCCTTCCGCAGACCCGGCGGCTGCCGGACGGGGTCGAGCTGCCCGCCTTCGGGGCGTCGACCGTCACCGTGGGCCTTGTGCTCGTGGCGGTCGCCGCCGCCGTGTACGTCTTCGCGGACGCCCGTACCGCCACCGGCTACGAGATCCGCATGACGGGGCTCAATCCGCGCTTCGCCGCGTACGCCGGGGTCGACCGGCCGAAGCTGACGCTGCGTCTGATGGCGCTCTCCGGCGCCGTCGCGGGCCTGGTCGGCGCGATCGGCGTGCTCAGCTTCCCGTACCGCTTCATCGACGGTTCGCTCACCGCGGCCGGGCACACCTGGACCGGACTCACCGCCGCCCTGCTCGCCGCCGCCGCGCCCATCGGGACCGCCCTCGCGGCGCTGTTCTTCGCGGCGCTCGAAGTGGGCGGGCTCGCCATGGAGCGGACCACGGACGTGCCGCGCGAGCTGACCCAGGTCCTGCAGGCCGTCGTCATCGTCTTCCTCGCCGCCCGGCTGAACCTGACGTGGCGACGCGCCAAGAAGAAGCACACCGACGCGAAGGAAGCAAAGGAAGCGAAGGAAGTGAGCGTGCGATGAGCATCGACTCCGCCCTGTTCCACTCCGCGCTGCTCGCCCTCACCCCGATCCTGCTCGCCGCACTCGGCGGCGCGATCTGCGAGCGGGCCGGCGTCTTCAACATCGGCCTCGAAGGCATGATGCTGATCGGCTGTTTCAGCGGCGTCGCGGGCAGCTGGTTCACCGGGAGCGCCTGGCTGGGTGTGGTGTTCGCCGCCCTGGCTTCGGCGGCGTACTCGATGGTCCTCGCCGTCGGGACGATCAGTCTGCGGGGCGACGCGGTCGTCCTCGGCGTCGCGCTGAACCTCCTCGCGGTCGGGCTCACCGGATTCCTGCTGCGTACGGTCTTCGGCGTGCAGGGCACCTTCTCCGACCCGGAGTTGGCGGGTCTCGGCGGCGTCGACATCCCGTTCGCCGGTCCTGTCCTCTCCGGGCACTCCGTGCTCGTTTATCTGTCGTGGGCCGCCGTCGCCGTGGCGGCGGTGTTCCTCGCCCGCCACCCGTGGGGCCTGCGCCTGCGCGGCGTCGGCGAAGCGCCTGACGCGGCGGCGACCCTGGGGGTCAGCCCGGCGAAGTATCAGTACGCCGCCGTCCTGACGTCAGGCGTGCTGTGCGGGCTCGCGGGTGCTCAACTCGCCCTGGGCAACGTCACGTTGTTCTCCGAGAACATGACGGCGGGGCGCGGCTGGATCGCCGTGGTCGCCGTGATGCTGGGACGCGCTCTGCCGCTCGGCGTGCTGCTCGCGGGGCTGCTCTTCGGCATCGCGGAGGCCGTCGGTTTCCGGCTGCAGGGGCTCGGCATGCCGCAGCAGGCGACCGACGCCGCTCCGTACGTGGTGACCCTGATCGCCCTCTTCCTGTCCACGGCGCGCAGGCGCCGCCGCAAGTCCCCGGTATCCCCGGTATCCCCGGCATCTCCGGTATCCCCGGTAGGAGAACCCGCATGACGACGTCGCCCGGCGACACGCTGCCCATCACCCGCGTCCCGCGCACCGGCCTGCCCACCAGCGCGGTCGTCGTCGGCGACCCGGCCCGCGCGGCGGCCGTCGCCGACCTCCTGGCCGACGCGAAGGAGGTGTCGTACCACCGCGAGTACCGCGCCTTCACCGGCACCTGGCAGGGCACCCCCGTCGTGGTCGCGTCGCACGGCGTCGGCGCACCCGGCGCGATCCTCCTCTTCCAGGAGCTCGCCGAGGCGGGCGTCACCACCATCCTGCGGCTCGGTACGGCCGGCGCGATCCGCCCCGGCATCGGCGACGGCGACCTGGTCATCGCCGACGCGGCGGTGCGCGACGACGGCGTGACGGGGCAGCTGATCCCCGCCGAGTACCCGGCGTTCTCGACCCCGGAGGCGGTCATCGCGCTCCAGCGCGCCGCGCGGGCGGTCGACGCCCCGCACCACCGGGGCGTGGTGTGGACGCGGGCCGCGTTCCAGCCGGGCTTCCTGCCGCTGCCCGGCGACGCGTACGCGGCGGCCGGGATCGCGGCCATCGAGATGGAGCTCTCGGCGCTGCTCGTCTTCGCCTCCACGCACGGTCTCACGGCGGGCGGCGCGCTCGTCGTGGACGGCGCCAACGCCGACGAGCTGGTCGACGAGGAGGCCACCGGCGGCTACAACCCGCACCGGAACGTGGTCGCCGACGGAGTCGACCGGGGCGCCCGGATAACCTTGGACGCGCTGCGCCTCCTGGCCACGGCCCAGCAGCACTGAACGACAGCTCGACCAGCTCGACCAGCTCGGCAGCTCGACCAGGTCAACTTGCCAGACCAGCTCGACCACGGAGAACGGAACCGATGCACCCCACTGACCTGCCGGCCCAGGACCGGGGCGGCTCCGTGGATCTCCTGGTCCACGGCGGCGACGTCCTCACCGTCGACCCGTCGGGCACCGTCGTGACGGACGGCGCGGTCGCCGTGCGCGCCGGGAAGATCGTCGAGGTCGGCCCGGCTGAGCGGCTGCGCGCCACGTACGAGGCGGCCGATGAGCTGGACGCCGAGGGCTGTCTCGTCCTTCCCGGCCTCATCAACACGCACACGCACCTGGCGATGACCCTGTTCCGCGGCATCGCCGACGACGTCACCCTGCAGGGCTTCCTGGCCCGGGTGATCCCGGCCGAGGCGCAGCGCCTCTCACCGGCGACGGTCACGGCGGGGATGCTCGGCGCGATCGCCGAGTCCGTACGCGCCGGGGTCACCACCGCGCTCGACATGTACTGGTTCCACGAGGCGGCCGAGGCGGTGGCCCGCGACGCCGGGTGGCGGCTGCTCACCGGTCCCACGTTCATGGACGTGCCGGGCCCGCCGGACGGCCGCGCCTACGCCGACCGGCTCGGCTGGGCGGCCGCCGACCTCGCCGCCCGCACCCCGGCGCCGGGCACCCGCCCGGTGCTCTTCGCGCACTCCGCGTACACCCTGGGCCCCGAGCAGCTGACGGCGATCACCGCGCTCGCCCGTGAGCACGGCGCCCTCCTCCACATCCACGCCGCCGAGAACGCGGGCGAGGTGGCGACCGTCCTCGAGCAGCACGGCATGCGCCCCGTGGAACTGCTCGAATCGCTCGGCGTGCTCGGCCCGGACACGCTGCTGGCGCACGCGGTCGACCTCACCGACGCGGAAATCGCGATGCTCGCCCGCACCGGCACGGCGGTCGCGCACTGCCCGGTGTCGAACCTGAAGCTGGGCTGCGGCATAGCCCGCGTCCCCGACCTCCTCGAGGCGGGCGTCACGGTGGGCCTCGGCACGGACGGCGCGGTCAGCTCCAACACCCTCGACCTGCTCGGCGCGGTGAACCTCGCGGCGCTCGTGCACAAGGCGGGCGGCGACCCGACGGCGGTCGGCGCCGAGCAGGCGGTGCGCATGGCGACCATCGAGTCGGCGCGGGCGCTCGGCCTCGCCGACCAGCTCGGCTCCCTCGAACCCGGCAAGCGCGCGGACCTGATCGTCCTCGACCTCTCGCGCCCGCACCTCGCGCCCCGGCACGACCCGTGGTCGATGCTGGCGTACAGCGCCGCGTCCTCCGACGTCCGCGACACGGTCGTCGACGGCCGGGTCCTGATGCGGGACCGTACGCTGGTCACCCTGGACGAACAGCACGCACTCGGCGCCCTGCGGGACGCGGCGGCGTCCACCGCACCGACGAGCACCCCCGAAGTGGCAAGCACCGTATGACCTTCGAACCCACCCGCGGCTTCACCGGCCGCGCCCGCGCCGCCGACCGCGATCCGCGACTGCCTCCCGGCCAGTACGACGCGGCCGACAGCTGGCCGGTCCTCTCTGCCGAGGTGACGCCGGACCTGACGCCCGCGGACTGGACGTTCCGCGTGGACGGCCTGGTCACGTCCCCCCGCACCTGGACGTGGGACGAGGCGCACGCGCTGCCCGCATCCGAGTACCGGGGCGACATCCACTGCGTAACCAGCTGGTCCAAGTTCGGGGTGCGCTTCGGCGGGGTGAGCCTGGACGCGTTCCTGACCGCCGCGGAGCCGCGCCCCGAGGCGACGCACATCGTCGCGTACTCGCACACGGGCTACACCACGAACCTCCCCCTCTCCGACGTCACGGACGGGAAGGCGTGGATCGTCTGGGAGTACGAGGACGGCCCGCTGCCTCCCGAGCACGGCGGCCCCGCCCGCCTGATCGTCCCCCACCTCTACTTCTGGAAGAGCGCGAAGTGGGTCGCGGGGCTGCGGCTCCTCGACCACGACGAGCCGGGCTTCTGGGAGCAGAACGGCTATCACCACCGGGGCAATCCCTGGCGGGAGGAGCGCTACTCCGGTGACTGACACGTTCGTACCCCCTACGCGGTTCGCCGTGCCCGGCCGGATCGCGGTGAGCAATCGCGCGGCGGCCGTCTGGCAGCGGGCGACGGTGGTGGAGATCCGCCGGGAGACGCCCGCGGTCTCGACGTTCCGTCTCAAGGTGCCCGGCTGGCAGGGGCACCTGCCGGGCCAGCATCTGATGCTGCGCCTCACGGCTCCGGACGGCTATGTCGCCCAGCGCCACTACTCGATCGCCTCCGCACCAAAGGACGCTGAGGCGTCCGGCGAGATCGAACTGACCCTGGACCATGTGCCGGGCGGCGAGGTGTCCGGGCACCTCCACACGGTCGCCCGTGTCGGCGACACCGTGGAGGTGCGGGGACCGCTGTCCGGCTTCTTCGCCTGGCCGGGGGACCGCCCGGCGCTGCTCCTTGGCGCGGGGTCGGGGGTCGTCCCCCTGATGTCGATGCTGCGGTACTGGCGGAAGGCGGGGGTGGGGGTGCCGCTGCGGCTGATCGTCTCGGCGCGTACGCCGCAGGATCTGATCTACGCGGATGAGTACGGGGACGAGACGAGGGTGGTGCTTACGGGCACGGAGGGCCGCCTGGCAGCGGGGCACCTGGCCCCGCTGCTGACCCCTTCCGCCCTCCCCGAGGGCGGCTGGGAGGCGTACATCTGCGGCTCGAACGGTTTCGCGGAGCATGCGTCGCGCCTGCTGGTGGCCGCGGGCCAGCCGGTGGACCGGGTCCGGATCGAACGGTTCGGCTAGCCCGGCCGACCCCCGCTACGGCGAGACCTCCTCCAAGCGCCGCCCCGCGGTCTCCTCGGCCCCGAGCGCGGCCACCACGGACCCCACCACCGCGACCGCCCCCAGCACCACGAACAC
>NZ_SRIC01000538.1 GCF_004684775.1 Streptomyces sp. MZ04 | reverse complement strand
CCCGCACCGTCACCCCTCCCCGAACCCCAAAGCCAAAGAACCCGTCCCCCGAGCACCCCAAAGAGGGCCCCGCCGTCACAACCTGACGGCGGGGCCCTCTCGTAAAGAAAAGAAGGCCGCTACGCCAGGGGGCCGGTGACCCCCTCGGCCGCCTCCACCACTCCGCCGGAGCGGACGAACTCATCCGCCGCCGCCAGGTCGGGGGCGAGGAAGCGGTCCGGGCCCGGACCCTCGACACCCGCCTTGCGCACCGCCTCGATCACCGCGCGGCTGGCCGGCGCCGGCGTCAGGCCCTCGCGGAGTTCGATCGCGCGCGTCGACGCGTACAGCTCGATCGCGACGATACGGGTCAAGTTGTCGACCGCCGTGCGGAGTTTGCGCGCCGCCGACCAGCCCATCGACACATGGTCCTCCTGCATCGCGGAGGACGGGATCGAGTCGGCCGACGCCGGCACCGCGAGGCGCTTCAGCTCGCTCACCAGGGCCGCCTGCGTGTACTGGGCGATCATCAGGCCCGAGTCGACGCCCGCGTCGTCCGCGAGGAAGGGCGGCAGGCCGTGCGAGCGGTTCTTGTCGAGGAGCCGGTCCGTGCGGCGTTCGGCGATCGAGCCGAGGTCCGCCGCCGCGATGGCGAGGAAGTCCAGGACGTACGCGACCGGAGCGCCGTGGAAGTTGCCGTTCGACTCGACGCGGCCGTCGGCGAGTACGACCGGGTTGTCGACGGCGGAGGCCAGCTCACGCTCGGCGACCAGGCGCGCGTGCGCCATCGTGTCCCGGCCCGCGCCCGCGACCTGCGGCGCACACCGCACCGAGTACGCGTCCTGGACGCGCGGCGCGTCGTCCTGGTGGTGGCCGGTCAGCTCCGAACCGGCGAGGACGGCAAGCATGTTGGCGGCGGATGCGGCCTGGCCCGGATGCGGGCGGATGGCGTGCAGCTCGGGCGCGAGGACCTTGTCGGTGCCGAGCAGCGCCTCCAGCGTCAGCGCCGCCGTGACGTCCGCGGACTTGTAGAGGGCGTCGAGGTCGGCAAGGGCCATGATCAGCATGCCGAGCATGCCGTCGGTGCCGTTGAGGAGGGCCAGGCCCTCCTTCTCGCGCAGCTCGACCGGCGCGATGCCGTGCGCGGCGAGCAGCTCGCCCGCGGGCTTCAGCTCGCCGTCGGGCCCCTCGGCGTCCCCCTCGCCCATCAGCGTCAGCGCGCAGTGGCTCAGCGGCGCCAGGTCGCCGGAGCAGCCCAGCGAGCCGTACTCGTGGACGACGGGCGTGATCCCCGCGTTCAGTACGTCGGCCATCGTCTGCGCCACCTCGGGGCGCACTCCGGTGTGCCCCGAGCAGACCGTCTTCAGGCGAAGGAACATCAGCGCGCGGACCACCTCGCGCTCGACGCGCGGGCCCATCCCGGCCGCGTGCGAGCGGACGATGTTGCGCTGCAGCTGGGCGCGGAGGTCGGGGCCGATGTGCCGGGTGGCGAGCGCGCCGAAGCCGGTCGAAACGCCGTAAACGGGCTCGGGCTTGGCCGCGAGGGCGTCGACGATCTCGCGCGCCGCCGCGAGGGCGGAGGCGGCCTCGGCCGAAAGCTCGATGCGGGCGTTGCCACGCGCGACGGCGATGACGTCCGCTGCGGTTGTCCCGGACGTCCCCAGGACCACGGTGTGCATATCCATATTCAGCAGCGTACGGATTGAATCGACGCCTGTCACGGGTGAGTACGGTCTCAGCCTCTTACCGGCCGTAGCCACAGGGATGGCAGTCACCTCTGAGGGGGCGGGGGGCGTCGTAGGGCCTGGCCGCCCCCTCAGACGTGACTGCCCTCCCTGTGGCTACGGCCGGGAAGAGGCTGAGACCGTACTCACCCGTGACAGGCGTCGATTCAATCCGT
>NZ_SRIC01000537.1 GCF_004684775.1 Streptomyces sp. MZ04 | reverse complement strand
CGGCAGCCCCGGCCGAACCCGCACCGCCCAAGCCGGCCCCCGCGTACTCCTCGGCACTGCTCGACAAGCCCGGCACCCACGCCAGGCCGGGCGCCGGAGCCCCGCCCCTGCCGGCCGGGGTCTCGGCGCTGTCCTGGCTGGTGGCCGACGTCCGTACGGGCGAAGTGCTCGCCGCGCACAACGCCCACCGTCAACTGCCGCCCGCCTCCACCCTGAAGTCGCTCTTCGCCCTCACGGCCCTGCCCCACCTGGACGCCGCCGCCCGCCACAAGGTCTCCGAGAGCGAGCTCGCCGGAGTCGGCGACGGCAGCAGCCTGGTGGGCGTGGAGGCCGGCCGCAGCTACCGCGTCTCCGATCTGTGGCGGGGCGTCTTCCTCAGCTCCGGCAACGACGCCGTCCATGTGCTCGCCGAGCTGAACGGCGGCTGGCAGCAGACCGTCCGTCAGATGCGCGCCAAGGCCCGCGCCTTGGGCGCCCGTGACACCCATGTGGTCTCCCCCGACGGGTACGACGCGGCGGGGCAGGTCTCGTCCGCGTACGACCTGGCGGTCTTCGGCCGGGCAGGTCTCGCGGACCCCGAGTTCGCCCGCTACTGCTCGACGCCGGTCGCGCAGTTCCCCAACGGCAACTGGTCCTACCCGATCCAGAACACCAACCGCCTGCTGACCGGCGCGGACGGCGTGGCACGCTACCCCGGCCTCCTCGGCATCAAGAACGGCTACACCAGCCATGCCGGCAACACCCTGATCAGCGCGGCACAGCGCGGCGACCGCACCCTGGTCGTCTCCGTGATGAACCCTCAGGCGGGCGACGGATACGCCGTGTACGAAGAGGCGCGATCGCTGCTCGACTGGGGCTTCACGGCCGCGGGGCACACCACGCCGGTGGGTTCGCTGCTGCCCGAGAGCGAGCGGTCGCGCACCGCGCAGGGCCCGGCTCCCGCCGCCGCGCGGGCCGCGCTGACCGTGGAGCCCGACGGCTCGGACTGGACCGCGATCCTCCTGGTGGGCGCGGGTTCGGCGGTCCTGGTGGCGGGCGCGGTGGTGGTGATCCGGCGGCGGACGGCGGGTGCCTACCGCAGGTGATCGCTCAGGGCCACCGTCCAGGACGACTGGGCAGCGGCCGCGTCAGACCCCGCCCAGCAGGCGCGCGAGGTTCTGGTCCAGGTCGGGTTCCGTCGCCTCGCTCCCCGCACCCACGACGGCGTACGAGCGCAGCAGGAACCGCTGCAGCACCGTCCGGTCTGCGGTGGATTCGGACGAGTTCGAAAGCCTAGGTCTACCGGAGTCGCGGAGCGAGGATGCGGGGCCGGAACCTCGTCCGGCGGCTCCGGCGGAGGAGGAAGCGACGGAGGCTCCGGAGCCTCCGGAGCCTCCGGAGCAGCAGCCTGCCGCCGAGGAGGCCCCGGCTCCCGCGAAGCCTGAGGCTCCTGCGCCTGAGCCGGCGGATCAGCCTGAGCAGCAGGGTCCGGCGGAGCCGATGGCGCCTACTGAGCCGACGGAACCCGTTGCGCCGCCGGTCCCGACGCCGACGCCGACGCCTACTCCCACGCCTACTCCCACGCCCACGCCGCAGACGCCCACCCCGGAGCCCACTCCGGTTGACCCGACACCAGTCGATCCCACCCCGGTCGAGCCGACTCCGGTCGACCCGACTCCGGTCGAGCCCACGCCTCCGCCGGAGCCCGTCTGTGAACCCTGGGTCGGGCCGATCTATATCTGCCACAGCCCGTAGAAGGGTCGGCGCCACTCGCCGGACGGGCTGATGGATGCCCCGGACCGGGGGTCCAGGGGGCGGAGCCCCATGGTTTCGGGAAGGGGCGGGATCGGGGAACAGACACCGCATGCTCCTAGCCCGCCTCGCCCACGTGTCCGCCACCGTGGCCACCACC
>NZ_SRIC01000536.1 GCF_004684775.1 Streptomyces sp. MZ04 | reverse complement strand
AGGTGTATAAGAGACGGGGGCGCTGCTACGGGGCCACCCTGCCCGTGGGGTCCGTGCGGGCGAGGACCGTGCGGATCGCTGCCGCGACTTCCTTTGTCTCCGGTTCCGTCATGATCAAGGGAGGGGAGAGGACCAGGCTGTGGGCCGAATCGCGGACTATCACTCCCGTTTCGCGGCGGATGACGTCGTGCGGCATGCGGGCCGGGTCCAGGGGAAGCGGCTCCCTCGTCGCGCGGTCCGCCACCAGTTCGATCGCCAGCATCATTCCGACCGAGCGGATCTCGCCGACCACCGGCAAGTCGCCCAGCGCGGCGTCCAGTTCCGCGTGCAGATGCGCTCCCAGCGACGTCGCGCGGGAGAGCAGGTTCTCCCGCTCGATGATGTCCAGGTTCGCCAGCGCCACCGCCGCCGCCACCGGGTGGCCGTTGTACGTGTAGCCCATGGGAAAGCCGTGGTCGAGCAGCAGCGCCTCCGCCACGTGGTCCGCGACCAGCAGCGCGCCCAGCGGGATGTAGCCCGACGTGATGCCCTTCGCCGTGACGATGATGTCGGGCGTGACGTCGAAGTACTGGGCCGCGAACCATTCCCCGACCCGGCCATAGGCCGTCACCACCTCGTCGAAGACGAGGAGGATGCCGTGGCGGTCCAGGACCTCTCGGACGCGGGGCCAGTAGTCGGCCGGCGGCACCAGCATGCCGCCCACGCCCATGATGGGTTCGCCGATCATCGCCGCGATATTCTCGCCGCCGATCTCCGCGATGCGCGCCTCCAGTTCGGCGATGAGGAAGTCCGTGGGGTCCTCGTCTCCGTACAGCTCCGTGCGGTACGGCCACGGCGGCGTCAGGTGTGAGACGTGCGGCATCATCGGCGCGAAGCCCTCGTGGTAGACGGGGAACCCGGTGGCGGAGCCGCCGCCGTATCCGATGCCGTGGTACGCCTTGTCGCGGGCCAGGATCCAGGTGCGGGACGACTCGCCGCGCCGGTGGTGGTAGTAGCGGGCCATCTTGATCGCCGCCTCGTTGCCCTCCGAGCCGCCCGAGGTGAAGTAGACGTGGTTCAG
Organism: Streptomyces sp. MZ04; assembly: GCF_004684775.1. GTDB lineage: Bacteria > Actinomycetota > Actinomycetes > Streptomycetales > Streptomycetaceae > Streptomyces. The sequence continues at coordinate 859 of NZ_SRIC01000536.1, read as the reverse complement.
CGGGTCGGGGGCCAACGAGGCCAGGCGCGCGGCCAGTTCGATCGCCTTGTCGTTGGAGAACTCCCAGAAGCTGGTGAAGTATTCGAGCTTCCGCAGCTGGTCGTAGGCGACCTGCGCGATCTCCTCGCGGCCGTGGCCGATCTGCGCCAGCCAGAGGCCGCCCGTCGCGTCGAGGTAGGAGCGGCCTTCGGCGTCCGTGAGGCGGCAGCCCGAGCCGCCGGTCATCACGACTCGTTCCTGCGCCGTGCCGGGCAGGTAGGGGTGGATGATGTGCGCCCGGTCCAGGGCGGCCAGTTCGGTGGGCGTGCGGGTCATGGTCGTACGTCCCTTCAGAGGGTGGGTGCGGGTGTCGTCAGGTCCAGTGCCGTCAGCGCCAGGGCCTTCGCCGTTGACAGCAGGTCGGTCAGCTCGATGTATTCGTCGATGGTGTGGAGGGTCGGGGAGCCGTCGGGGCGCGTCGCGGTGGGGCCGAGGCAGACCGCCGGGGTGTCCGCGAGGCGGGTGAGGGTCGCCGCGTCCGTCCAGGACGGTTCGCCGAGGATGCGGGGGCTTCGGCCGAGTGAAGTCGCGCTGGAGAGAAGGGAGTTGACCACCGGGTGTGAGGGGGCGACCTCCGCCGGGGCGAGTTCCGTGTCCCAGGTGAAGCGGGGCGGGTTGGCCGCAGACCAGGCGTCCGGCGCCGTCGCGTCCCGTACCGCCCGCTCGATCTGCGTACGGACCCCGCTCGCCCAGCCATCGGCGTCCGCCTGCACCGGCAAGTACGTTACGTCCAGGGCGACTTCGCACGACGCGGGGTAGGTGACCCACCACTCCCCTCCCTTGATGGTGGTGGGCACGATGGAGGGCGGCGGGAGAAGCG
>NZ_SRIC01000535.1 GCF_004684775.1 Streptomyces sp. MZ04 | reverse complement strand
GACCTACACAAGGCTATTCGTCGGCAGCGTCAGATGTGTATAAGAGCCAGCCACTGTCCCCGCCGACACCCGAAACGCGCGCCCGCTGTTGTCGATCCTGTCGTGATGGACCTCCTCGCCGTCCCACCAGGTGATCGTGGCGGTCCACTCCGAGTCGAACCGCTGGGTGCGGGCGATGAGTTCGAAGCGGTAGAAGGTGTCGGTCGTGACTTGGCGGGGCAGCGTGATCAGTTCGCCGCCGTACTCGGTGGCCGCCTTGCGGGCCGCGCGCTGGTGCGGACTGCGCTGCAGGTAGGAGACCGGGATGTCGCGGCCCACCGGGAGGGTGTCCAGGTCGACCATCATGCGCTCCGGTGACTCCGGGCCCCCGCAGCCCATCACCCGGGGCGGGGTTCCGGCCACGGGCCTCCCGCGGCGGGTGACGTTGAGGGAGAGGTCGCGGATCTCCACGGCCTTGTCCGCGTTGCCCCGCAGGCTGACCTCGACCGTCATCGCGTCCTTGTGCACGCTGAGTCCTTCGCGCTGCCACCGCGCCAACTGCCGGTCGTCGCCGCCCTGGAAGCCCGCTGCCAGATAGCGGCCCTTCGGCGTCAGGAGCCACTCCGTGGAACAGGCGTCGACGACCTCTTCGACCAGCATGGCGACGGGTGAGGGTGGGGCGACGGACTGGCCGAGCCAGGTCACCCCCGCTATCAGCAGAGGGAGTACGGCGCACAGCACCCCGTACAGGCCGAACTTGTCGGCGGCGCTGAGCCCCGCGTGCCAGCGGGCGAAACGGCGCGGGGCGCTGGGGCCGGGCCGGGCCGTGGACACATCTCCGTCACTGTTCAAGACTCCGTCATTTCAAGACTCCGTCGTTGTTCAAGTGCCGGAGCCTATGAGGATCGGCGACCAATTCGGCGGCGCACTAAAGGCGTTCACCCGTGGAGGCGATGGAGCGGGGGGCGCGGTGCTCCGGAGCGTTGTCCTCCTGACGCGCGCCGGGGCGCGCCGGAGGGCTCTGGGTGAGCCGCCGGTTGATGAGGACGACGCCCGCCACGCTGATCAGGCCGCCGATGAGTTCGACCGGGCGCGGGGTCTCGCCGAGCCAGACGTAGGCGACGGCGAGCGCGACCGGCGGGACGAGGTAGAGCGCGCCGGTGGCCCTGGCGACCGTGTCGCGGGACACGGCATAGCCCCAGGTCACGAAGCCGAGCGCGGACGGCAGGAGGCCCAGGTACACGGCCGGTCCGATGGCGGACGCGGGGGCCCGCGCCAGGCCGTGCAGGGCGTCCGGCGCGAGCGGGAGCAGGAAGGCGGTGCCCGCCCACATGGCGTAACAGGCGACTTCCAGGCCGGTGTGCCGCTTGAGCAGCGGCTTGGTGGCGAAGTGGTAGACGCCCTGCACGAGTGCGGCGGCGAGCACGACGAGCGCGCAGGCCGACAGGCGCGTGGGGCCGCCGGCGAGGGCGATGAGCGCGGCGCCCGCCAGTGCGATCGCGCTGCCCAGGGCGGTGTTGCGGGTGAGGGCCTCGCCGAGGAAGGCCGTGGCGAGCAGCACGCTGAACACCGGGGCGACGGTGACCAGAAGGCTGGCCGTACCGGCGGGAACGTGCACCTCGCCCCAGTTCAGGAGCAGTTGATAGGCGCTCATGCCGGTCGCCCCGCACAGCGCGATCAGCGGGAGATCGCGGCGCTCGGGCAGGCGGACCCCGAGGAGCGGCGCGACGAGCGCGAGCGCGGTGGACGCGACGGCCAGGCGAAGGAGGGAGAGCCCCGCGACGCCGAGTCCGTCCAGGCCGACGCGGATCGCGGGGAAGGCCGACGCCCACAGGACCACGGTCGCCGCGAGGGCGAGGAAGCGGAGAGAGGGGCGGGGAGCTGTCTCTTATAAACATCTCCGAGCCCACGAGACGCTCA
>NZ_SRIC01000534.1 GCF_004684775.1 Streptomyces sp. MZ04 | reverse complement strand
CCACCCTCCCGTCCACCAACTCCACCACCCGGTCGGCGAACGACAACCGCGCCCGGTCATGCGTGACCAGGACCGTCGCCGTCCCCCACTCCCGCGTGAGCCGCCCCAGCAGATCGAGCACCGCCGCGCCCCGCTCATGATCCAGCGCACTGGTCGGCTCGTCCACCAGGAGCACCGCGGGCGCGTTCATCAACGCCCGTGCGATGCCGACCCGTTGACGCTGCCCGCCCGACAGCCGATGCGGGCGCCGGTGCGCGAGCGCCGCGAGGCCCACGGTGTCGAGCAGCTCCCGCGCCCGCTCCCGGACCTCGCCCGAACGTCCGCGCCCCTCGAGGCGCGCCATCAGCTCCACCTGTTCGAGCGCGGTCAGCGACGCAAGCAGATTCGGCTGCTGGAAGACGATCCCCATCCTCCGGCGCCGCAACTCCGCACGCTCGGCCGGGGACAGGGCCCCCGTCTCCGTACCTCCGACGACCACCCGCCCCCGGTCGGGCGTCACCAGCGTCGCGGCCACCGCGAGCAGGCTGGACTTCCCGGAGCCGGACGGGCCGACGACCGCCGTCAGCGTCCCGGCGGGGACGTCGAGCCCGACGCCGTCGAGCGCCGTGAGCCTTCCCTCCCCGTCCGGGTACGTCAGCGTGATGTCTTCGAGCAGCAGACTCATCGGGCACTCCCCAGCGCGGTCAGCGGATCCACGGCGGTGATCCGCCGGACGGACAGGCCCGCGCCCAACGCCCCGAGGGCGATCATCACGGCGGCGGGCCACAGCACGGTCGGCGGATCGAGTACGAAGGGGACGTCGCCGCCGCTGATCGCGGCACCGGCCACCGCCGCGATCCCCGTCCCCAGGGCCGTCCCGACGGCGAGCATCAGCACGGCCTGCCCCAGGGCGTCCCTGAGCAGATAGGGCGTGGACGCGCCCAGCGCCTTCAGTACCGCGATGTCACCGGCGCGCTGAATCGTCCACACCGTGAAGAACGCCCCTATGACGAGCGCGGAGATGACGAAGAGGAAGCCGCGCATGAGCTGCAGCGAACCGTTCTCCGCCTGGTAGGAGCCGATGGCCGTGAGCGCGCCGTCGAGGGATTTCGTCTCCGTGCCCGCCGCCTTGTCCCCGGCCGCGAGATCGACCCCGCCGCCGGTCCGCAGCGCGATGACCGTGGCCTGCTCGTCCATCGACGTACCCCGGTGGCCGAGCCCCTGCCAGTCGTCGAGCGCGGTCCATACGACGGGGGTGTGGCTGTACGAGGCGTCCGACGCGACCCGCGCGACCCGCTCCTCGACCCCGCTCCCGCCGAGCCGCACCGTGTCCCCGGGGCCGACGCCGAGGTCCGCCGCGGCCTTCTCCGACAGCACGGCCTCGCCCGGCGCCACCCCGTCCGGAGCGATCCCGGAGTCCGGCTCGACGCCGAAGGCGGACACGGCGGCCGAGCGGTCGCCCGCGGTGGCGTTGAGGGTGCTGATGCCGATGGGCTCGGCGGACCGGACGCCGGGCTGCGCCGCCCAGGCCTGCCAGGCGCGCTCCTCCACCTGGGAATGGGTGAAGGAGACGGACTGGCCGGACGGCGGCGCGGCGAAGGCGAGGCGGTCGGCCGGCAGGCCGGTGATCGCGGAGGTGTTCTCCTTGGCGAGCCCGGCGGTGAGCCCGGAAAGCAGCCCCACGAGCAGAGTGATGAGCACGACGACGGCTCCCATCAGGGCGAACCGCCCCTTGGCGAACCGAAGGTCTCTCCATGCGACGAACATGCCCCCACCCTCCGTCCGCGCCCGCCCCCACGGCATCGCGCCACAGCACGCTTCACCCGAATCGAAGGGGGTAGCCCGCGATCAACCTTTCGGTTGACGGAAGCAGGGGCGGCTGCGCCTACGCTGGAGGATCCGATGAACACGTCCACCGAGCCTCTGCCCCCGCCCCCGACCGAGGCCCCGATGCTCTC
>NZ_SRIC01000533.1 GCF_004684775.1 Streptomyces sp. MZ04 | reverse complement strand
CTCGGATCCGGTGGGGAGGCGGATGGTGGCGACGGCTCCGCCGTCCGGCGCGTTGCCGAACTCCAGCGCGGCGCCGATCACTTCGGCCTGGCCACGGGCGATGGTCAGCCCCAGACCGTGGCCGCGGCCACGTTCGCGGACACCGGTGCGGAAGCGCTGCGGGCCGTCCTTCAGCAGCTCTTCGGGGTAGCCGCCACCGTGATCGCGTACGGTCACGGTCCTGCCGTCCGCGGCCACGGTGACCTCGACCGGGGCGCGGCCGTGGCGGTGCGCGTTGACCACCAGGTTGGCCACGATGCGTTCGAGCCGCCGTGGGTCGGTCCAGACAGTGGCACGCTCCGGCGCGGCGTCCACTCGCACCCGCGCGGGCAGCTCCGTACGGGCTATCGCCGCCTCGACCAGCGGTGCGACGGGGCACGGCGACGGGTCGGCCTGCTCCGCGCCCGCGTCGAGGCGGGAGATCTCCAACAGGTCCTCGACGAGGGTGCTCAGGACCCGGATCCGGTCCCGTACGTACCCCACGGCCTCGTCGTCATCGGGCAGCAGTTCCGCAGCGGTGACCAGGCCCATGAGCGGGGTGCGCAGCTCGTGCGCGACGTCGGCGGTGAAGCGCTGCTCGACGCGGAGCCGCTCCTGCAACGCGGAAGCCATCGAGTCCACGGCACCGGAGATCTCGGCGATCTCGTCGCGCGGCCGCGGCCGGGCGGCGATCCGGGCGTCCAGGTCGCCCGCGGCGATCCGGCGCGCGGTGCCCGCGGCCATCCGCAGCCGACGGCTCATCCGCCCAGCGGTGAGCACGCCGAGCGGCAGTACAACGGCGGTGACGACAAGCCCTGCAAGCACGATGTTGGTGTCGAGGGCGCTGATGTTGCGCATGTTGGCCGACATATCGATGTGTACGGAAAGGACACGGCCGCCCGCGGGCCGGGCGGCCCACATCGCGGGTCCGCCGGGGCCGCCGGTGAACTCGGTGCCCTGCCGCCCCTTGTGGACAAGACGCCGCAACCCCTCGGGCAGGTCGCGGGCGTCGAGCGCGGCGCCGGACCCCTGAACGACGCCGGTACGGGCGTAGGTGACGGCGGCTCTGTCGAGGGTGGTGACGGCCGTGTCGCGGGCCTGGGACAGCTCTCGCGCACGGGACGCGTTGTGCACGAGCACGCCGACGGCCGCGGCCACGGTGCAGATGGCCGCGGCCACAAGGGCGACGATCCGCCAGCGCAACGCCATGGTCAGCGCCGCAACTTGTAGCCGAAGCCGCGGACCGTCTCGATCCGTTCGGCACCGATCTTGGCGCGCAGCCGCTGCACGTGCAGGTCGACGACGCGGGTGTCACCGTGCCAGGCGTGGTCCCACACGCGGCTGAGCAGAGTCTGCCGCTCCAGCACTACACCGGGTGAGGCGGCGAACTCCAGAAGCATCCGCAACTCGGTCGGGGTCAGCGCCAGCGTCTCCCCGCCCCGCCGCACCTCCATGCCCTTGGTATCGATGGTCAGTTCACCAAAGACGAGCACGACGTCGGGTTCTTCTCTGTCCTCCGGAAGGCCGGCGGTGACGGGACAGAAAGAGGAACGACGCAACAGCGAACGGATCCGAGCCACCAGCACAGGACTCTCGATGGGCTTCACGACATAGTCGTCGGCCCCTGCTTCGAGCCCCGAGATCACGTCGAGGGAGTCGCCGCGCGCGGACATCATCAGGATGGGCGCGAGGCTGAGTTCACGGACTCGGCGGCACAGCCCGATGCCGTCGAGCTCAGGGAGCATCACATCCAGCAGGAGCAGGTCGGGATGACTCTCACGGAAGATCTCAAGCCCGGTCAGGCCGTCGGCGGCGGTGGAGACGGTGAAGCCGTAGCGCTCAAGGACCATCCGGACGGTGTTGCGGATGACCTCGTCGTCCTCGACGAGGAGGAGGTGGGCCTCGGCGGCGGGACGGGTGGCGGACCGTGCCGGTGAAGGGTGGGGGTG
>NZ_SRIC01000532.1 GCF_004684775.1 Streptomyces sp. MZ04 | reverse complement strand
CCCCTCCCCCACCGACCGAAGGCATTCCCCCATGAAGATCGCCCTCGACCCCTACATGCTCCGCAACGCCCCTCTTCTCGAACTACCCGCCGTGGTGGCCGAGTTGGGATACGAGTGGATCGAGCTCTCCCCCCGGGAGGACTTCATCCCCTTCTTCCGCCACCCACGCGTGGACGACGCCACCGTCCGCAAGTTCCGCAAGGCGCTGGACACAGCCGGCGTCGGGATCTCCTCCGTCCTGCCACTGTTCCGCTGGTCCGGCCCCGACGAGGACGCCAGGCAGGCAGCCGTCCGTTACTGGAAGCGCGCCATCCGGATCACCGCCGGCCTCGGCGTGGACAGCATGATCTCCGAGTTCAACGGACGGCCCGAAGACCCGAACCGCAGCGAGGCCCAGTTCTGGAAGTCGATGGACGAACTTCTCCCGCTCCTGGAGCGGGAGGGCATCCATCTCGCCCTGGAGCCGCACCCGGACGACTTCATCGAGAACGGCTACGACGCGGTCAACCTGATCCGGGGCATCAACAGCCCCAACATCGGCTTCCTCTACTGCGCCCCGCACACCTTCCACATCGGCAACGACGCCCCTGGCATCATCGAGTACGCCGGTGATCTGCTCACGCACGTACACGTGGCCGACGTCCTCGATCACACGGCATCGTCCGGCAACCGCTACATCCTCAACCCGCCCGACACCTCCGCCCGCGTCCACCAGCACCTCGACATCGGCCAGGGCGAGGTCGACTTCGACGAACTCTTCCGCGCCCTGCGGACGAACGGCTTCGACGGCACCCTCACGGCCTGTGTCTTCGCCTGGGAGGAACGAGCCAAGGATTCCTCCGTCTTCATGCGGAAGAAGATCGACGAGTACCTGACCGCCTGGTAGCGCGGCCGTTCGCCCGCGCCATCGCGTAGCGACAACCTATTGACATGACATTTCAGCGAGGGCATGGTTCTGGCTGAAGACTCTTTAAAACGCTTTAAATCCATCACCCGCCGGAGTCTCCGGAGCGAAGGGAAACCGCGTCATGCCGTTCGATGTGCTGACCATCGGCCGCGTCGGAGTGGATGTCTATCCGCTCCAGACGGGAGTGGGCCTTGCGGACGTCACCTCGTTCGGCAAGTACCTGGGCGGTAGCCCGACGAACGTCGCCGTGGCCGCCGCTCGCTACGGGCGCAGCGCCGCCGTCATCACCAAGACCGGCAACGACCCCTTCGGCCGCTTCGTGCGCAAGGCCCTCGACGGCTACGGCGTGGACAGTCGCTTCGTCGGTACGTCGACGATCGCGCCGACCCCGGTCACCTTCTGCGAGATCTTCCCCCCGGACGACTTCCCGCTCTACTTCTACCGGCTCCCGAAGGCTCCCGACCTGGACATCGAGGCCGCCGATCTCGATCTCGACGCCGTACACGCCGCCCGCGTCTTCTGGATCACCGGAACCGGTCTGAGCGAGGAGCCCTCGCGGTCCGCCACGCTCGCCGCACTCCGGCATCGGGCGAAGTCCGGGACAACCGTCTTCGATCTCGACTGGCGGCCGATGTTCTGGAGCGACCCCGCCCAGGCCCGTACGTACTACGCCGAGGCGCTGCGGCACACGACGGTCGCTGTCGGCAATCTCGACGAGTGCGAGGTCGCGACGGGCGAGCGCGAGCCGTACGCCGCGGCAAAGGCATTGCTGGCGGCGGGAGTTGAGCTGGCCGTCGTCAAACAAGGACCCCGTGGCGTGCTCGCCATGGACCGCGACGGCGCCACCGCCGAGATCCCGCCCGTCCTTGTCGACGTCGTCAACGGTCTGGGCGCCGGCGACGCCTTCGGCGGCGCGCTCTGCCACGGCCTGCTGTCCGGCTGGGACACGCACCGCACGGTGTCCTTCGCCAACGCCGCCGGCGCCCTGGTCGCGGGCCGGCCGGCCTGCGCCGACTCGATGCCGACCGAAGCCGAGGTGGAGGCGAAGCTCCCACCGACGGCCCCCGATTCTCCCGAATCC
>NZ_SRIC01000531.1 GCF_004684775.1 Streptomyces sp. MZ04 | reverse complement strand
TACTTGCACGCGTGGCGCTGGCAGGGCGAGCGCGGCCGCTGGGTCACGGAACAGCTCTTGGCGAACGTCACCCTCACGCGTGAGGAGGCGTCGGCGGTCCGGGCGGGAGGCGCGCCTCCGAGTGAGCTTCGACGCATTCGCCCTCGCCGCCGCTGTAACTGGACTTGTTCCAAGAGAGGGCTGCCTCGACGCATTCGCCCTGGTCGCCGCTGTAGCTGCTCTTGAACCAGTCGAGGTCCCTGCTCATAGTCCCTCTGCCACCTCTTCGATCAGCTTTGCGGACTCGTCGGGGTTGAGAGCCTGTGCTCGCAGAATGCCATACCGTGCGAACAAGTCTCCCAAGTCCGGCTGTTCGCTTACGAAGTAGCCGCCGCTCGGGCCTTCGACGTAGGCGAGTTGGCGATGTGCGGGCGTCTCCAGGAGGATCATGGGGCCGTTCAGTCCGGCGTGAGCCTGCCGGTCATGCGGCATCACCTGAATCTGCACGTGACGGAGTCGCCCGGTTCCGAGGATGTGGCCCAACTGCTGCTTGAGGGCGGCATTTCCTCCGAGTGGGCGGGTGAGTGTGCTCTGTTCGAGTACGTAGCTGATGACTGGTGTCGGTTTGCGCTGGAAGAGCTCCTGGCGTGCCAGTCGAGCTGCCACCCGTCTCTCGATCTCCTCGTCATCCAGTGCCGGGCAATGGCAGTTGTAGATCGCCCGCGCATACGCCTCCGTCTGGAGCGAACCGGGGATCACATGGCTCTGGTACACGTGAAGCGCCGCCGCCTGCCTCTCCTCGGCGAGGTAATCCTCAGTCCAAGGCCGCAGCCCGCTCTCCCTGAACTCCTTCTCCGCGAGCAGCAGAAGTGCACCTTGTGCACCCAGCACCTCATCGGCGATCTCGACGAGCTTGCCCCTCGGCGGACGCTCCCCGCGTTCCACCATCGCCACCTGCGACTTGGAGTACTGGACATGTGTGCCCAGCGCCTCCTGCGTGATCCCGGCCCGCTCGCGGAAGAACCGCAGCAGCGCGCCGAACGACTCTGACCCGCGTTCACCGGAGTGCACAACGACCTCCCCAAGTGCACAGCCCTGCACGGCCCTTGTGTGGCCCTGGTCACAGTATGTGAGCAGCCGGAAGCATTCGGCGCATGAACCTGAAAACTCCACCCCCCGCCCCGGTCCATGACTGGATCCCCAGGTCAGGCCACGCCCTGCGCCACGCGGGCATCCACTTCGACGCGATCCGCATCGGCGGTGCGCTGGGCGAGCAAGTCGCGTACGAACTCATGCAGTTCACGGATTTCGAGGCGGGCCCGATCGTCCGCGAGGCGACGGGCGCGCGCAATCTGTACTTCCTGCTGCGGGCGGGGGACGCCGCCGGTCACGTATGGCGGGACGGCGCGCGGGCCATCGGCAGGGAGGGGCGGAGTGTGGCCTTCGTCGGCGTACCGGCCCTGGAGGGCAACACGTGGCCGCTGGACTGGCGGTCGCCGCCGACCGCTGAAGTGCCGTTCGTGGAGGCGGAGTTGTTGCACGAGACGGTGAGATGTGCTGTACGGTGAGCGCGTCATCACACTCTGTGTCCACCTGGGCGCGGAGCGGTCCCCGGAGGTGCTGACAACACCGCCCGAGGACCTTCACCACCGAATGGATCAGAGGTCCACCGGGATGCTTCGGCATGCTATCGCGCCCACGCGGCGCTACACGAAGGCTTCGCACGACGTCGTACGGCATCAGGCCCTGAACAGCGACGCGAAGATTCTGCTCCTGTACGTGCAGGGGCTCTCGGAGGCGGACGCGTCCGCCCACTCCCTCGGAGAACACGCGGCGCGGCTGGGCATCAAGGGCCGTGCCTACCAGCGGGCCAAGCAACTCCTCGACGACAACGGCTACTTGCACGCGTGGCGCTGGCAGGGCGAGCGCGGCCGCTGGGTCACGGAACAGCTCTTGGCGAACGTCACCCTCACGCGTGAGGAGGCGTCGGCGGTCCGGGCGGGAGGCGCGCCTCCGAGTGAGC
>NZ_SRIC01000530.1 GCF_004684775.1 Streptomyces sp. MZ04 | reverse complement strand
GGCAGCGGCATGTGTGTATAAGAGACAGGGGGTGGTGGATCCCCCGGCCCCACTCCACGGCGTCCCCGCTACGGGTACGTACCCTCTGCGCGCCTGAGAAAGGGGTAAAAGCGTAGAGCCGAAGGGGCGGGGTACCCTCCAGCGCCCAGCAGATACCCTGGAGGGCGACCTGTCCCCTTCGACCCGAGGATTCGCGACCGCCGTGTTCGATACTCTCTCCGACCGCCTCGCAGCGACATTCAAGAACCTCCGGGGCAAGGGCCGCCTGTCCGAGGCGGACATCGACGCCACGGCCCGCGAGATCCGCATCGCCCTGCTCGAGGCGGATGTCGCGCTGCCCGTCGTCCGTGCCTTCATCAAGCAGGTCAAGGAGCGCGCCGCCGGAGCCGAGGTCTCCCAGGCGCTCAACCCCGCCCAGCAGGTCATCAAGATCGTCAACGAGGAGCTCATCGGCATCCTCGGCGGCGAGACGCGACGCCTGCGGTTCGCCAAGAACCCGCCCACCGTGATCATGCTCGCGGGTCTGCAGGGCGCGGGTAAGACCACCCTCGCCGGAAAGCTCGGCCTCTGGCTGAAGAGCCAGGGCCACGCGCCGCTGCTCGTGGCGTGTGACCTCCAGCGCCCGAACGCGGTGAACCAGCTCTCCGTGGTCGCCGAGCGCGCCGGCGTCGGCGTCTACGCGCCCCAGCCGGGCAACGGCGTGGGCGACCCGGTCCAGGTCGCCAAGGACTCCGTCGAGTTCGCCAGGTCCAAGCAGTACGACGTGGTCATCGTCGACACCGCCGGACGCCTCGGCATCGACCAGGAGCTGATGGAGCAGGCCGCGGACATCCGCGACGCCGTCAGCCCCGACGAGGTCCTCTTCGTCGTCGACGCGATGATCGGCCAGGACGCCGTCAACACGGCGGAGGCCTTCCGCGACGGCGTCGGCTTCGACGGTGTCGTGCTCTCGAAGCTCGACGGTGACGCCCGTGGTGGTGCCGCGCTTTCGATCGCGCAGGTCACCGGCCGCCAGATCATGTTCGCCTCGAACGGCGAGAAGCTGGACGACTTCGACGCGTTCCACCCGGACCGCATGGCGTCCCGCATCCTCGGCATGGGCGACATGCTCACGCTCATCGAGAAGGCCGAGCAGACCTTCTCCCAGCAAGAGGCCGAGAAGATGGCCGCCAAGCTGCAGAGCAGCAAGGGCGGCAAGGACTTCACGCTCGACGACTTCCTGGCCCAGATGGAGCAGGTCAGGAAGATGGGCAGCATCAGCAAGCTGCTCGGCATGATGCCCGGCATGGGGCAGATCAAGGACCAGATCAACAACCTCGATGAGCGGGACGTCGACCGGACCGCCGCGATCATCAAGTCGATGACGCCCGCCGAGCGGCAGGACGCGACGATCATCAACGGCTCGCGTCGTGCCCGTATCGCCAAGGGTTCCGGTGTCGAGGTCAGCGCCGTCAAGAACCTGGTCGAGCGGTTCTTCGAGGCCCGCAAGATGATGTCGCGGATGGCCCAGGGCGGCGGCATGCCGGGTATGCCCGGGATGCCGGGCATGGGTGGCGGCCCCGGCAAGCAGAAGAAGAAGCAGAAGCAGGCCAAGGGCAAGCAGCGCTCCGGCAACCCGATGAAGCGCAAGCAGCAGGAGCTGGAGGACGCGGCCCGCCGCGAGCAGGGGGCTCAGGAAGGCGGCGCCTTCGGCCTCCCCGCGGGTCAGCAGGGCAAGGACTTCGAGCTTCCGGACGAGTTCAAGAAGTTCATGGGCTGACGCCTCGTATGTCGTACGCCGCCTGAGGCGCCCCTCTTCGGAGAGGGGCGCCTCAGGCGTTTTCGGAGCGGGTGCCCGGCCGGTGTTTGTGTCGTAACGTCCGGATATGAGCAACCCTGTGCCGCCGCGCCGTTCTTGTTGATCTGGTCGATGTAGGTCGCGGGGGAGCGCTTCGCGCCCCACGCGATCATCTCGTCCTCCTTGTCCAGGTTGGACCCGAGGAAGTCCTTGAGGGTCTGCTGGAGTTCGG
>NZ_SRIC01000529.1 GCF_004684775.1 Streptomyces sp. MZ04 | reverse complement strand
TACACAAGGCTATTCGTCGGCAGCGTCAGATGTCTATAAGAGACAGCAACGGAACCTCCCCCGCCCCGTCCAGCACGACAACCCCGAACGGCCGGTTGAAGGCGATCCACTCGATCCGTCGAGGGACATACGGCGCACCACCGGGAGCCATCGGCACGGCAGTGACCGCAGCCGCCTCAACCCCCTCCTCGGCCACCTTCACCACGGCCTCCTGCACCACCTGCGATATCGCGAGCCGCTCCGGCGACATCCCGGAGAAGTCCGCCCCCGCGCTCATCGCCCACCGCACCCCCAGCGCCGCCAACTGCTCCGTCGCGTCGACCCGCGTCCGCAGGGACATCCGAGGCAGCGCCATATTGATCTGCTCCGCGTCGATCCCCGTCCAGCGCCCCTCCGGCGCCCACGCCAGCGGCAGCACCTCGGCGGGCCCAGCCCCCGGCTCACCGAGCACGAAGCGCACGCGGGCCGGCGCCCGGCCGCCCTCGGCCCGGCAGCGCAGCTCGACGACGCTCGCTCCGCCCACCGTCCACGCGCAGTTCAGCGGAACGGGCCGGTGCATCGTGGGCACCCGGTGCCGCACGCCCACCGCGTCGGTGAAGTCCTGGTCCCGCGTGCCCGCCCCCTCGAAGGGGATCTCCCAACGCGCCTTCAGCGCAAGCGCGTTGACCAGCACAAGCAGCACATCCGGAGTGATCACCACCGGCAGCCGCTCGATCAGACCGCCCGTAGCGTCGCGCACCCACGCGTCGATGGCATCGGGGTCCATCGGCCCGAACCCGACATCCGGCAGCGACTCCCGATAGGCCCGGTACACCGGCACCCGGCTCCACACGCGCGTGGCGACCGCCACCGCGTCCGTACCGGCGAGGGCCTGCGCCGCGGCCGTCACCGCATCCGCGGCCTCCACGTCGGCGACGCCCAGCAACTCCCGCAGCTCACCGGCGGTTTCCTCCCGCGCCCCCACCGCGACGGCGGCCAGCGCGAGCCACAGCCCGGCGGGCGAACACACGAAATCCCCCGGAGTCCCGTGCGGAGTCCCGTCCTCCCTCGGCTCGGCCATCAACGGAAGCCACCGGTCGGCAAGGCCCCGGATCGCCGCCGCGGGCACCATCTGCCCAATCCCGTATGTCATCTCAACCCCCGCAGTCCGCAGACCACCGACTCGGCCCAACGCCCCCAGTATGCGAGTCACCACTGACATTAGCCCCCCACCCCGCTAGCATCTTTAGCAAAACTAACTAGACACCCAAACTAGAAACCCAGAAGACAGAGGCACTCCAACTCCGCACCCCGAAAGGCCGATCACCCATGTCCCAGCAGCAGTGGACCGCAGTCGACCACTACTTCACCGACCTGCTCGCCCCCGCCGACGAGGCGCTCACCGCCGCCCTGCGGGACAGTGACGCCGCCGGTCTGCCGCAGATCAGCGTGGCACCGAACCAGGGCAAGTTGCTCCAGCTCCTCGCGCAGATCCAGGGCGCCCGCCGCATCCTGGAGATCGGCACGCTCGGCGGCTACAGCACGATCTGGCTGGCCCGCGCCCTGCCCGCGGACGGCCGGCTCATCACCCTGGAGTACTCCCCCGTCCACGCCGAAGTGGCCCGCGGCAACCTCGCCCGCGCCGGCCTCGACAAGATCACCGAGGTCCGCGTCGGCCCGGCCCTCGACTCGCTGACCGCGCTCGCGATCGAGCACCCCGAACCCTTCGACCTGGTCTTCATCGACGCGGACAAGGCCAACAACCCGCACTACGTGGAGTGGGCGCTCAAGCTCACCCGCCCCGGCAGCCTGATCATCGTCGACAACGTCGTACGAAGCGGCGCGGTGACGGACGCGGCAAGCACCGAGCCGAGCATCCAGGGCACCCGCGAGGCGCTCGAAATCATCGCCCGGCACCCGAAGCTGACCGGCACGGCACTGCAGACGGTGGGCACGAAGGGCTACGACGGCTTCGCCCTGGCCCGCGTCCTGGACTGAGAACGCAGCCGACAGCGCCCGCCCCTCTCCCCTCC
>NZ_SRIC01000052.1 GCF_004684775.1 Streptomyces sp. MZ04 | reverse complement strand
TCGGCCCGCCCCCCGCGACGGGCGACCACCGCCGCCCGCACCCCGCCCGCTACCTCCTCCCGGCCCTGGTCGCCGCCGCGGTCGCGGTCGGCCTCGGTGTGTACGGCAAGACGCACGACCCGGAGGGCACGGCCTTCAACCTCGCCGGGTTCAGCAGCACCAGCGCGGTCAAGGCCTGGCTCGGCACGACGGCGTTCGCCTTCGCGCTCGTCCAGGTCATCTCGGCGTTCATGGTGTACGGACGACTGCCGGGCCCTTCCTGGTCGGCGGCGCTGCACCGCTGGTCGGGCCGGATCGCGTTCCTGGTGTCGGTGCCAGTGGCGGTGCACTGCCTCTACGCGCTCGGCTACCAGACGTACTCGACACGGGTGATGTGGCACTCGCTGCTCGGCTGCTTCTTCTTCGGCGCGTTCAGCGCCAAGATGCTGCTGCTCCGCTCGGAGAGACTGCCGGGATGGCTGCTGCCGCTGATCGGCGGCCTGGTCTTCACGGTCCTCACGGTGATCTGGCTGACGTCGGCGCTGTGGTTCTTCCGTACGTTCGGAGTGACGACATGAGCGGTACGCACCCCACGCGGCGCACGGTCCTCGCCACCGGCGGCGCGGTCGCGCTGTCCGCAGGCTGCACGAAGTACGGCGACGAGGGCGCGGAGCCGGAGCCGCCGCCCGCGGCCTCGTCTTCCGCCGCCGCACCTTCTTCCTCCTCCGACGGCGGGAAGTCCCAGAAGCCGCCCGCGGCCGAGGAGTTGGCGAAGACGACGGACATCCCGGTCGGCGGCGGCAAGATCTTCAAGGACAAGAAGGTCGTCGTGACCCAGCCCGAGGAGGGCGACTTCAAGGGCTTCTCCGCCGTCTGCACCCACTCGGGCTGCACGGTCGGCGAGGTCGCGGACGGCACGATCAACTGCCCGTGCCACGGCAGCAAGTACCGCGTGGCGGACGCCTCGGTGGCGGATGGACCCGCACCACGCCCGCTCCCCCCGCAGAAGATCACGGTCACCGGAAAATCGATCACGCTCGGCTGACCGTGCGCCGTACGCTCACGGCATGCAGCGCCGGAGCGACCTGGACCTCGTACGCGACCACACCGTCTACTCCTGTGTGATGGGCTCGCGCGCCTTCGGCCTGGCCACGGACGGCAGCGACACCGACCGCAGGGGCGTCTTCCTGGCGCCCACTCCGCTCTTCTGGCACTTCGAGAAGCCGCCCACGCATCTGGACGGCCCGGCGGAGGAGCAGTTCAGCTGGGAGCTCGAGCGCTTCTGCGAGCTCGCCCTGCGCGCCAACCCGAACATCCTGGAGTGCCTGCACTCCCCGCTCGTGGAGCACCTCACGGACACCGGGCGCGAACTCCTCGCGCTGCGCGGGGCGTTCCTGTCCCAGCACGTCCAGGCCAGCTTCGCGGGCTACGCGCTCGGCCAGCGCAAGAAGCTCGACGCGGACGTACGCCTGCACGGCGCGCCCCGCTGGAAGCACGCCATGCACCTCCTGCGCCTCCTGACGAGCTGCCGCGACCTCCTGCGGACCGGCGACTTGGTCATCGACGTGGGCGACCAGCGCGAACCCCTCCTCGCGGTCAAGCGCGGCGAGGTCGCCTGGCCGGACCTCGAGTCCTGGATGAACCGGCTGACGGCCGAGGCGGACGCGGCCGCCGCCCGCACGCCGCTCCCGCCGGAGCCGGACCGCCGCCGGGTCGAGGACTTCCTGCTCCGGGTGCGCCGCGCGTCGGCGGCAGCTGCGGCTTAGGCCTCCTTGTCCCAGAGCGCTCCGAGCTCGAGCAGCTCCTGCCGGTACTCGATCCGCTCGGCCCACTCGGCGGGCCAGGCGTCCGCGCCGAGGTGGGCGCCCGCGAACGCCCCGGCGAGGCAGGCGATCGAGTCGGAGTCGCCCGAGGTGCAGGCTGCCCTGCGCAGCGCGGTGAGGGGCTCGTCGGGGAACATCAGGAAGCACAGCAGGCCGGTGGCGAGCGCCTCTTCGGCGATCCAGCCGGCGCCGGTGGCCAGGCAGGGGTCGGTCTCCGGGTTGGCGTCACGGACCGCCGCCGCGAGCCGCTCGAGTATCGCGAGGCACTCGTCCCAGCCGCGCGCGATGAAGTGCTCGGGGCTCGGGTCCTGGGAGCGGGTCCACAGGTCGCCGAGCCAGTCCTCGCGGTACCGGGTGCGGTTGTCGATGGCGTACGAGCGGAGCAGGCCGACCAGGCCCATCGGTTCCGCGCCCTCGGCGAGCAGCTTCACCGCGTACGCCGTGAGATCGCTGGCCGCCAGGGCCGTGGGGTGGCCGTGGGTGAGCGCGGACTGGGTCTGTGCGGCACCGGCCCGCATCTCCTCGCTCAGCCAGGGCATGAGGCCGAGCGGCGCGACCCGCATATTGGCGCCGCAGCCCTTGGAGTGCAGCCGGCTGGCGTCCCGCCAGGGCCGCTGCTCGTCGGCGAGCAGTTCGCAGGCGGTGACGCAGGTGTTGCCGGGGGCGCGGTTGTTGTCCGGCGAGAAGTTCCAGGCGACGAACTCCCGGCGGGCGAGGTGCGCGAACCGCTCGGGCCCGCACAGCCCTCGCGAGGACGCGGCCTTGAGCGCGCGGCCGAGGGCGAGCGTCATCTGCGTGTCGTCCGTGACGAACGCGGGCCTCGGCAGCTCCATCTCCCGCCAGGGCCCGCACTTGGCGAGGATCGAGGGTACGTCGTTGAACTCGGTCGGGAAGCCGAGCGCGTCCCCGAGGGCGAGCCCGATCAGGGATCCGGTGGCGGCGCGCTTCATGAGGTCGTTCCTTCCGAGGAATCCGAGGAATCCGAGGCAATGGTCGAGGGGCGGAGAAGGGGCGGGTGCAGCTCGGTGGCGCCGCCCGCCCGGTAGAGGGCCGCGGGCTTTCCACGGCCGCCGGTCAGGCGCGCGGCCCCGGGGATCGCCTCGACGAACCCGGACGTGCCGAGCACCTTGCGCCGGAAGTTGGCCGGGTCGAGGTCGACGCCCCACACCGTCTCGTAGACCTGCCGCAGCTCGCCGAGCGTGAACTCGGGCGGGCAGAAGGCCGTGGCGAGGCCGGTGTACTCGAGCTTGGCGCGGACGCGGTCATGGGCGTCGGCGAGGATCCGCTCGTGGTCGAAGGCGAGCGGCCCGTACGCGGAGCCGTACGGCAGCCAGGCGGCGCGGGCGGCGTCGGTGCCGCCGCGTACTTGAAGTGAAGGGGCGGCCCGGAGGGCCTCGGTTGAGGGTGGTGGCGGGAGACGGGCGGGCGGATCGGGCACGAGCGCCGCGAACGCCACCGAGACGACGCGCATCCGCGGATCGCGGTCCGGTTCGCTGTAGGTGCGCAGCTGCTCCAGGTGGAGCCCGGCGGCGTCCGTGAGGCCGGTCTCCTCGGCGAGCTCACGGCCCGCCGCGGTCTCGGCCGACTCCTCGGGGAGCACGAACCCGCCGGGCAGCGCCCAGCGTCCCGCGTACGGCTCCTGGCCCCGCTCGACGAGCAGCACGTGCAGCCGGCCCGCGCGGACGGTGAAGACGGCGATGTCGACGGTGACGGCGAACGGCTCGAAGGCGTACTTGTCGTAGGTCCCGGACACAGGCATGCCCGCCCACCCCCTTAATAGTCATGACGACTATAAAGAGAACGGACGGGCAGTCACAACCCCCGAGGGGGTCCGAGAACGCCTAGAGGTCGACCTCCTGCATCAGCATGCCGACCTCGGTGTTGGAGAGCCTGCGCAGCCACCCCGACTTCTGGTCGCCGAGGGTGATCGGCCCGAAGGCCACCCGCACCAGCTTGTCGACCGGGAACCCGGCCTCGGCCAGCATGCGCCGCACGATGTGCTTGCGGCCCTCGTGCAGGGTCACCTCGACCAGGTAGTTCTTGCCGGTCTGCTCGACGACGCGGAAGTGGTCCGCACGCGCGTACCCGTCCTCCAGCTCGATGCCGTCCTTGAGCTGCTTGCCCAGGTCGCGCGGGATCGGGCCGACGATGTGCGCGAGGTAGACCTTCTTCACGCCGTACTTCGGGTGCGTGAGGCGGTGCGCCAGCTCACCGTGGTTGGTGAGCAGGATGACGCCCTCGGTCTCGGTGTCGAGCCGGCCGACGTGGAACAGCCGCGTCTCGCGGTTGTTCGTGTAGTCGCCGAGGCACTGGCGGCCCTCGCTGTCCTCCATGGTGGAGACGACGCCCGCGGGCTTGTTCAGGGCGAAGAACTGGTACGACTGGGTCGCCACCGTCAGGCCGTCGACCTTGATCTCGTCCTTCTCCGGGTCGACCCGCATGCCCTGCTCGAGCACGATCTCGCCGTTGACCTCGACGCGGGCCTGCTCGACCAGCTCCTCACAGGCACGGCGCGAGCCGTAGCCCGCGCGGGCGAGGATCTTCTGCAGCCGCTCGCCCTCCTGCTCGGCGCCCGGGAAGGTCTTGGGCAGGTTGGTCTTCGGCTTGCCCGCGTACCGCTCGCGGTTGCGCTCCTCGGCCCGAGCGTCGTACTCACGGGAGGTGGCCGGAGCCCAACGCCCTCGTGCGCTGCCCTGGCCCTGCTTGGGGCCGCCCTTGGCGCCGCCGCGCGCCGAGGCGCCACGGCCCGACTTCGGACCGTCCTGTGTGCCGCCGGAGCCTACGTCGTAGCGCCGCTCCTCCGGACGCGGCTTCTTCGGGCGGCCGCTGCCGCCCTGCTTGTCGTCGCGGCTCTTACCGGCACCCCGGTCATTGCCGCGGCCACCGCTGCTGCCTCGGCCGCCGCTGTTGCCACCACGGCTCCCGCCGTTGTTTCCGCTGCTGTTCCTGCCGCTGCTGCTTCGCATCAAATTTCCGTTAGTCGTCTGCGTCCTCGTAACCCGGCGCATCAGGCGCGTCCGGGTCGAACGACGGGACACCTTCCTGCGTCTCGGCCTCGATCGCGTCCGCCTCGGGGAGGAAGGGCGCGAGCTCCGGGAGCTCGTCAAGGCCACGCAGGCCCATCCGCTCCAGAAAGTAGTTCGTCGTCCTGTACAGGATCGCACCTGTTTCGGGTTCTGCGCCCGCCTCCTCCACCAGACCCCTCTGGAGGAGGGTGCGCATCACGCCGTCACAGTTCACTCCGCGCACGGCGGAGACCCGGGAACGGCTGACCGGCCGGCGGTACGCGACGACCGCGAGGGTCTCCAGGGCCGCCTGGGTGAGCCGGGCCTGCTGGCCGTCGAGCACGAAGCGCTCGACCGCCGCCGCGTACTCGGGGCGCGTGTAGAACCGCCAGCCACCCGCCACGAGCCGCAGCTCGAAGCCCCGCTTCTGCGCGGTGTACTCGTCGGCGAGCTCGCGCAGCGCGTCGGCGACGTGCCGCCGGGGCCGGTCGAGGACCTTGGCGAGGTGCTCCTCGGTGGCCGGTTCGTCGACGACCATGAGAACGGCCTCCAGGGCGGGCCGCAGCTCCAGATCGGCGACGGCGCCGGCCAGGTCTCCCACGGGACTGCTCATGCCGTCTGCTCCTCGCTCGTCTCGCCCGGCGGCTCCGGGGCCCGGTCGAATTCATCGGTCACCGTGGGCTGCCCGTCGCCGTCGCCGCCGGTCCACCGCACCATGAGCTCGCCCAGGGCGTCCTCCTGGTCCAGGGCCACGGCCTTCTCGCGGTACAGCTCGAGCAGCGCCAGGAAGCGGGCGACCACGGTGAGGGTGTCCCCCGCGTCCTCGACGAGCACCTGGAAGCTGGCCTCGCCCCGCTCCCGCAGCCGCGCCACGACCACCCCGGCCTGCTCCTGCACGGAGACCAGCGGGGCATGGATGTGGTCGACGTACACCTGGGGCTTGGCCCGCGGCTGCATCGCCTTCACGGCGAGCCGGGCGAACCCCTCGGCGCCGATGCTGATGACGACCTCGGGCAGCAGCTCGGCATGGTGCGGCTCGAGCCCCACGGTCCGCGGATAGCGCCGCGCCTCGTCCTCGAGCCGCCCGCTGAAGATGTCCGCGATCTGTTTGTACGCGCGGTACTGAAGGAGTCGCGCGAAGAGCAGGTCCCGCGCTTCGAGCAGCGCCAGGTCCGCCTCGTCCTCCACCTCGGCGGTGGGCAGCAGCCTGGCCGCCTTGAGGTCGAGCAGCGTGGCGGCGACCACGAGGAACTCGGTGGTCTGATCGAGGTCCCAGTCGGGCCCCATGGCGCGGATGTGCGCCATGAACTCGTCGGTCACCTTGGACAGCGCGACCTCGGTGACATCGAGCTTGTGCTTCGAGATGAGCTGGAGCAGCAGATCGAAGGGCCCCTCGAAGTTCGCGAGCCGGACTTTGAACCGCCCGTCGTCAGGCTCCGCGGGCGCCTCCGGTTCGACCGACGTCTCCGGTTCGACCGACGTCTCCGGTTCCGCCACCGCCTCCGGTTCCGCCACCGCCTCCGGCTCGACCGCCGCCTCCGGCTCGACCGCCGGTTCCTGGTCGTGGGCGGGCTCCTCCGCCGGAGCCACCGCGGGACCGCGCCCCAGGGCGCGGCGGCGGGCAGGCGGTGCGGGATCGTCGTTCAGGGGCATCGGCGGGAAGGCTACCCCTACCGCCCACGCAGCCGTCGTACAAGAATGCTCGCGTCCCCGCGGGACTCGAGATCCGCGAGAACGACGGCGACCGCCTCGCGGACGATCCGCCCGCGGTCGACCGCGAGACCGTGCTCACCCCGGAGCACGAGCCGGGCGTGCTCGAGGTCCATCAGCTCCTCGGCGGACACGTACACGGTGATCTTCTCGTCGTGCCGCTCACGCCCGCTCGGCCGCCGATTGGCCGCCCGCGCACGCCGCCGCGCCTGCGCGGTGGATGCGGAGCCGGCGGACCGGCCGCCGCCCTGTGCGGCGGCGGCACCCTTCTCGCCCTCCGCCGGAGCCGAGCGGCTGCGGGATTCCCCGGCCCCCGACTCCGCGTCGGCGGCGCCGTGTTCGGCGGCCTCACCGCCATCTACGTCGGCGGAGCCCCCGGAGTCACCGGCGGCGGTCTCGTCGCTCTCCCCCGCGGGCGCCGGCACCCGCGGCTCGCCGTTCGTCTGGCGCCGCGGCGACGACGACTGAAGCGCCATCCCCCCGGTCGTACGGAACAGTTCGTCGGCCCCCGGCAGACTCACTCGGCGTGACACCGGGCGAGCACCTCCCTGGCGAGCTGACGGTAGGCGGCGGCACCGACGGAGTTCGAGGCGTACGTGGTGATCGGCTCACCGGCGACCGTGGTCTCCGGGAAGCGGACCGTGCGCCCGATGACCGTGTGGTACACGTGATCGTCGAAGGCCTCGACCACCCGCGCGAGCACCTCACGGCTGTGCACCGTGCGGGAGTCGTACATGGTGGCGAGGATGCCGTCGAGCTCCAGGTCGGGGTTGAGCCGCTCCTGGACCTTCTCGATGGTCTCCGTCAGGAGGGCCACACCGCGCAGCGCGAAGAACTCGCACTCGAGCGGCACGATCACCTTGTGAGCCGCCGTCAGGGCGTTCACGGTGAGCAGGCCGAGCGAGGGCTGACAGTCGATCACGATGTAGTCGTAGTCCTGCATCAGCGGCTTCAACGCCCGCTGCAGCGTGGACTCTCGGGCGACCTCGCTGACCAACTGCACCTCGGCGGCCGACAAGTCGATGTTGCTGGGCAGCAGGTCCATGTTCGGGACCGCCGTCTTCAGCAGCACCTCGTCGGCCGACATACCCCGCTCCATGAGCAGGTTGTAGACCGTCAGATCCAGCTCCATCGGGTTCACCCCGAGGCCCACCGAGAGGGCGCCCTGCGGGTCGAAGTCGACGAGCAGGACCCGGCGTCCGTACTCCGCGAGCGCGGCACCCAGGTTGATGGTCGACGTCGTCTTGCCCACGCCGCCCTTCTGGTTGCACATCGCGATGATCTTCGCGGGGCCGTGATCGGTCAGCGGACCCGGGATCGGGAAGTACGGCAGCGGGCGTCCCGTGGGACCGATGCGCTCACGGCGCTGACGGGCCGCGTCCGGGGCCAGCGTGGCCGCGTACTCAGGATCGGGCTCGTACTCGGCGTCAGGGTCGTAGAAGTGCCCCTGGGGCAGTTCCTCGTAGTCGGCGAGTTGGGTGTGGGTGGTGTTCTCGCCACTCCGGTCGCCGGCCATGGCGTTCACGTGATGGCCATCCATGCTCTGGGGTGCAGACGATGTCGGTTGCGTCGGCTGCGGTTTCTGGCGGGCTTCGAAGGTGCGGACAGCGACGGAGCCGACAGCCTCGAGCCCCACGGGTCCTTGGCCCCGCGCAGACATTCCTGGTTGACCACCCCCGGGAGCAAATGTCGACTCATTCACAAGTCGTCTTACCTCCTTGGTGACCAGGAAACTTCTCGATAGGTCAGCGTGGCACCATGCCGACGGTTGGCGACTCTATGGCGTGTCACCGGTCCGCAGCAACACAATCCGCCGGACCCGGCCCGATGTGTCGGCAATCGAACGCCCCCATGTCAAGGGTGTGCGGTCCGCCATCGCGACATTTCCGGGGTGGGCGAATCGGTTAAAGGGTTACGTTAACGGCGAGTTGACCAAGTCCCAGGACATACGCATACGGCCGGACCCCTCTCAAGGTCCGGCCGCTGGCGTGAGATTGACGACTCTCGTTGACGAAAGCCGTCAGGATCAGCCGAGAAGAGTCTCGAGCTCGAGGTGCTCGAGGCCGTGCGCCTCGGCGACCTCCTTGTAAACCACCTTGCCGTCATGGGTGTTGAGACCCAGGGCGAGCGCCTGGTCACGGCGGAGCGCCTCGACCCAGCCGCGGTTCGCGAGCTCGACGATGTACGGCAGCGTGGCGTTGGTCAGCGCGTACGTCGAGGTGTTGGGCACCGCGCCGGGCATGTTGGCGACGCAGTAGAACACCGAGTTGTGGACCGGGAAGGTCGGCTCGGCGTGCGTGGTCGCGTGCGAGTCCTCGAAGCAGCCGCCCTGGTCGATCGCGATGTCGACAAGGACACTTCCCGGCTTCATGCGCGAGACGAGCTCGTTGGTGACGAGCTTCGGGGCCTTGGCGCCCGGGATGAGGACGGCGCCGATGACGAGGTCGGCGTCGAGGCAGGCCTTCTCGAGCTCGAAGGCGTTGGAGACGACGGTCTGGATCTTCGTGCCGAAGATCTTGTCCGCCTCCTTGAGCTTGTTGATGTCCTTGTCGAGCAGGGTCACGTGGAAGCCCATGCCGATGGCGATCTGCGCGGCGTTCCAGCCGGAGACGCCACCACCGATGACGACGGCCTTGCCGGCCGCCACACCCGGGACACCGCCGGGCAGGACACCGCGGCCGCCCTGGGCGGCCATCAGGTGGTACGCGCCGACCTGCGGGGCCAGACGGCCCGCGACCTCGGACATCGGGGCGAGCAGCGGGAGCGCGCGGCCCGCGGTCTCCACCGTCTCGTACGCGATGGCGGTCGTGCCGGACTCCAGGAGCGCGTCCGTGCACTCCTTGGAGGCTGCCAGGTGCAGGTAGGTGAAGAGGGTCTGGTCCTTGCGGAGGCGGTGGTACTCCTCGGCGATGGGCTCCTTGACCTTCAGGAGGAGGTCGGCGGTGGCCCAGACCTCATCGGCGGTGTCCAGGATCTGGGCGCCGGCCGAGACGAACTCGTCGTCCGTGATCGAGGAGCCGACACCGGCGTTCCGCTCGATGACGACCTGGTGGCCATGGCGCACCAGCTCGTGCACACCGGCGGGGGTGATGGCCACCCGGAACTCGTTGTTCTTGACCTCGCGGGGGATGCCGACCTTCACGTGGATCACGGTCCTCTTGGCTCAGGGATGTTTCGGGCAATGAACTACGTACCGACGCACAAGAGGGCGCATCGGAAGACACCACGGAAGTACGCGGCGGAGCCAGTCTAATGAAGGAGTTCTCTCTGTCTAGCCTTTCAATGCATCAATCTTCTGCGGAAGCGCTACGGATTTCGTAGGCGGAACCCTCGGGTCCATCCTTCGATGCAAGCCCCGTGACCTCCTCGATCTCCGTTCCCAGCATGCGCTCGGCGGCGGCGCGGTGCAGCCGGGCGGCCGCCGGGTCGCCCAGACGCTCCAGGGTGTCGGCCAGCCTGAGCTGCAGCGCCGCCTGCAGTCGTACGTCGCCCGCCTGCCGCGCCCACTCGACGGCCTCCTGGCAGGTGCGAAGCGACTCCGCGGGCCGCCCCGCGTACTCCTGAACCCGTGCCAGTTCGCTCAACGCCCTTGCCTGGCCCGCCACATCACCGCACTTGCGGTACCCGGTGACGGCCGAGCTCCAGTTGCGCAGCGCCTCTCCGTAGCGCCCCGCATAGGTGTGCACGGCGCCGATGCGGCCGTGCAGCCGGGCCGCGTCGGCGCGCTCGTCCCGCCCCAGGCGCTGGGCGAGGGCCCGGCCGAACCAGTCCGACGCCCGCGACCAGTCCGCCAGCTCCTGGTAGGCACCACCTACGGATTCCATTGCGCGGCCGGTCGCGTACGGGTCATTTGCTCTGCGTCCGGCATCCAAAGCTGCCCGATATCGCACCAGAGCCTCTTGTGTACGTCCCGTGCGCGCGTCCAGATCCGCGAGATTGAGCAGCGCCGCGGCCTGCTCGCGGGGCAGGTTCCGGCGCTCGGCGACATCCAGGACCAGCTGATGGATGCCGTACAGCTCCGGCGCCGCGTCCTCCGTGCCCCGGTGGGCCACCAGGGCCCGCGTCAGGGCCGCCATCAGGCGCCGGGCGAGTGTGTCGAGCTCCCCGTCGGCCACCGCGAGGCGGGCGGCGGCGAGCAGCGCGGGCTGCCGGATGCGCAGCCACTCGGCGGCGGCCGCCCGGTGGGGGAAGCGCAGGGCGCGCGGCAGACCGGCGAGCTTCTTGCGGGCCGCCGAGCCGTCCGGTTCGGTGATCGCCCGGCAGGACTGCAGGAGCCGCACGGTCCGCTCCAGCATCCTGGCCCGTGCGAGCTGCAGCTCGGCCGGGCGGTCCCGGCTCTCCGTGAGGGCGCGGAGCAGCGGCACCAGGCAGCCCGGCACCTCGTACTGCGGCAGCGGTGACTCCACGGCCCTGACCAGGCCGAGCTTCACGAAGTCGTCCAGGGTCGTGCGGGCGGCGGAGACCGAGCAGCCGGCCAGGGCGGAAGCGGTGTGCGGGTCGACGTGGCCCGCCGGGGCGAGGGAGAGGAAGCGCAGTATCCGCGCCGCGGCGCTCGGCAGCGAGGCGTACGAGAGCTGGAAGACCCGAGCGAACGCGGACCCCTCGTCGGGGCGGTCGTGCACCTGCTTGGCCAGGTCGGCGATGGCGGCCTTGGGCCGCCCGGAGAGCCAGCCGCCGGCCAGGACGAGGGCCGCGGGGTGCGCGGCGCACGCCTCGACCAGGCTCTCCGCGGAACGCGGGTCGACGGTGACGCGCACCGGGCCGGCGGCGCGGGAGAGCAGCTCGACCCCGGCCGCGGTGTCCAGGCCGCCGAGCGTGCAGGGCCGCACGTCCGGGATGCCGGTGAGCGGGCCCTCGGAGACGGCGACGGCCAGGCAGTCGGGCGCGTCCGGGATCAGCGGGTCGACCTGCTCGGCGTCGGCCGCGCCGTCGAGCAGCAGCAGGCACCGGCGGCCGGACAGGGCCTCGCGGAGCACCTGGGTCAGCTCGTCCTCGTCGGCGCCCGGCGGTGCGGGGACCTCCAGGGTGTCGAGGAGTTCGCGGGCGGTGCGTTCGGTGGGCACGCGCGTGCCGTCGGGTTCGGTGAGGTGGGCGCGGAGCACCCCGTCCGGGTAGTCGTCGGCGACCTGCCGGGCGAGCTCATCGGCGAGGGAGGTGCGGCCCGAGCCCGGGCGTCCCGCGATGAGCAACACACGCGCGCGTGGTGCCTTGCGGCCCGAGATGGTGTCGAGGCCCGCGCGGTCGATGTCGGCGCGGAGTTCCTTCAACTCCCGGCGCCGGCCGGTGAATCGGCCTCCCCCGGAAGCCGGGGCCGACGCGGGGCGCGGCACCGCGCCGTCCGCCGCCGAACCGTCCGTGTCGACCGCCTGATCCGTCACGGGCCATGCTCCGTCCGCCTGCGCGCGAACCCGCCGGGACTCCGGTCGGGACGCTTCCAGAGCCTAGTTCAGGCCCTGTCGCGTCCCCCGTCACGCGGGGCGCACAAGTCGCCCGATCGGATCAGCGGATCGTCGTACCGGAGTCTGAAGACGACCCCCGGGGTGCGCTCAGGCCTCGAACGGACGCGCGGGCCAGGGCGCGTCGGCCGGGCGCAGCGCGTCGACGCCGTCGCCGTTCAGCGCGGCGGTGAGCGAAAGGGCGCCCACGACGAGGCAGTTGTTGTGCAGCTCGCCGGCGAGCACACCGCGTACGAGCTCTTCGAGCGGTACGCGCGCGAGCTCCATGTCCATCTCCTCCTCGGAGACTTCGAAGCGCTCGCCCTCGGCCTCGGACAGCTCACGGGCGAGGAAGACGCGCACGGCCTCGTCGCAGCCGCCGGGCGTGGTGTAGACGTCGGTGAGGACGCGCCAGTCCTCGGCCTTGACGTGCGCCTCTTCGTAGAGCTCGCGCTGGGCGGCGTGCAACGGGTTCTCGCCGGGGATGTCGAGCAGGCCCGCCGGGATCTCCCAGAGCTTCTGGCGGACCGGGTGGCGGTACTGGCGCAGGACCAGGACGCGGCCCGCGTCGTCGAGCGCGAGCACGGCGACCGAGCCGGGGTGCACCTGGTAGTCGCGGCGGACGACGGTCCCGTCGGGCATGACCACGTCGTCGGTGCGGACACTCGTCTTGTTGCCCTGGAACGGGGTCGCGGTCGCCGTGACCTGCCACTCCTCGGCGGTGTCCAGAAGCGTCGTCATGTCGGTCATGCGGACCTGTTCCTCCCACGTACACAAACAGAAACCGGGGCACGCGCCTCGAAAGACGCGTACCCCGGCAACCGTACAACCCTTGTGTTACTTGCCCGTCTTGCGCTCCACCGAGGCCTTCACCAGGCCCGCGAAGAGCGGGTGCGGGCGGGTCGGCCGTGACCGCAGCTCCGGGTGCGCCTGGGTGGCGACCAGGTAGGGGTGGACCTCGCGCGGGTACTCGACGTACTCGACGAGCTTGCCGTCCGGGGAGGTGCCGGAGAACTGGATGCCGGCCTTCTTCTCCAGGTCGGCGCGGTAGGAGTTGTTCACCTCGTAGCGGTGACGGTGGCGCTCCTCGACGTACTCCTTGCCGTCGTACACCTCGCGCACGATGGAGCCCTCGGCGAGCTTCGCCGGGTACATGCCCAGGCGCATCGTGCCGCCCATGTCGCCCTCGCCGGCGACGATGTCGAGCTGCTCGGCCATGGTCGAGATGACCGGGTGGGAGGTCGCGGCGTCGAACTCCGTGGAGTTGGCGTCGGGGATGTCCGCGAGGTTGCGGGCGGCCTCGATCACGATGCACTGCAGGCCCAGGCAGAGGCCGAGCAGCGGGATCTTGTTCTCACGGGCGTACGTGATGGCGCCGACCTTGCCGGTCACGCCACGGTCGCCGAAGCCGCCGGGGATGCAGATGCCGTCGACGTCGGCGAGCTGCTTGGCGGCGCCCGCCGCGGTCTTGCAGTCGTCGGAGGTGACCCACTTGACCTTGACGCGGGCGCGGTTGGCGAAGCCGCCGGCGCGCAGCGCCTCGGTGACCGAGAGGTAGGCGTCGGGCAGGTCGATGTACTTGCCGACCAGCGCGATGGTGACCTCGTGGTTCGGGTTGTGCACCCGGTCCAGAAGGTCTTCCCACTGGGTCCAGTTCACGTCGCGGAACGGGAGGTCCAGCTTGCGGACGACGTAGGCGTCCAGGCCCTCGGTGTGCAGGACCTTCGGGATGTCGTAGATCGACTTGGCGTCGATGGCGGCGACCACCGCGTCCTCGTCGACGTCGCACATCAGCGAGATCTTGCGCTTGATGGACAGCGGCACCTCGCGGTCGGCGCGCAGCACGATCGCGTCGGGCTGGATGCCGATGTTGCGCAGGGCGGCGACCGAGTGCTGGGTCGGCTTGGTCTTCAGCTCGCCGGAGGGGCCGATGTAGGGCAGCAGCGAGATGTGCACGACGAAGACGTTGTCGCGGCCGACCTCGTGGCGGACCTGGCGGACGGTCTCCAGGAACGGCAGCGACTCGATGTCGCCGACGGTGCCGCCGACCTCGGTGATCACGACATCCACGTCGTCCGTCGCCATGCGGCGGATGCGGTGCTTGATCTCGTTGGTGATGTGCGGGATGACCTGCACGGTGTCGCCCAGGTACTCGCCGCGCCGCTCCTTGGCGATCACCTGGGAGTAGACCTGGCCGGTGGTGACGTTGGCCGAGCCGTCGAGGTCGACGTCGAGGAAGCGCTCGTAGTGGCCGATGTCCAGGTCGGTCTCGGCGCCGTCGTTGGTGACGAACACCTCGCCGTGCTGGAAGGGGTTCATCGTGCCCGGGTCGACGTTCAGGTACGGGTCGAGCTTCTGCATGGTGACGCGCAGACCCCTGGCCTTGAGCAGCGCGCCGAGACTCGACGCCGTCAGTCCCTTGCCGAGGGAAGAGGCGACACCCCCGGTGACGAAGATGTGCTTGGTCGTCGTGGCTGTGCTGTTTCGAAAAGCAGCGGGCTGCATAGCCAAAGGGGGGCTCCCGTGGTCGCGGTCTGGAGGGTGCGTACCGGCGCTCTCACCAGGGATTCGGGGGAGGCGCCGTCGCTGCGGTTCGGGGGTTCTATGACCACCGGCTCACGGGCTACCAGGGTATCAGCGACGGGACGAGGCTGCTTCCGGCCACGCTCCGACACTCTCTTCACAGCCGCCTCACCTGGCGCTCACCCGTTCGGCGCAGCCACGTTGCCCGGAGCGGCGCGCAGATCACCGGGGTGCGTCGTATCCTGCTCGGACACTTGCTGCCGAGCCGTCCGACCAACGGCATCACCCCCGCCCGTTCTCCAGGAACAAGAGGCTCGCGCAGTTCGTTTTACAGCGACTTACAGCGAACCTCTGACCGTAGAGCGAGCGCCCCGAGCGGGCGACGTGGCCGTTTGACTGGAGATGCACGTGGCCGGGCGCATCGAGGACTACGCACTCATCGGAGACATGCAGACCGCCGCCTTGGTCTGCCGGGACGGCACGGTCGACTGGCTGTGCCTGCCCCGCTTCGACTCCCACGCCATCTTCGCCGGGCTGCTCGGCACGGAGGAGCACGGATTCTGGCGCCTTGGGCCCGCGCACAGCCCGGACGCGCCACCACCGACGGCGGCGCGGCGCACCTACCGCGGCGACTCGCTGATCCTGGAGTCCGAGTGGGACACCCCGCGCGGCACGGTCCGCGTGACCGATTTCATGCCGCCGCGCGACAGCGACGCCCCGCAGCTGGTGCGGATCGTCGAGGGCGTCAGCGGCCGGGTGCCGATGCGCTCCGCGCTGCGGATGCGTTTCAGTTACGGGCGTGTGGTGCCCTGGGTGCACAAGGTCGACGGGCGCACGGTGGCCGTCGCCGGGCCCGACTCGGTGTGGCTCGACACCCCGGCCGAGACCTTCGGCAAGGACCTCACGACGTACTCGGACTTCACGGTCGCGCCGGGTGACCGGATCGCGTTCACCATCTCGTGGCAGCCCTCCCACAGGCAGCCGCCCGCGCTGCCCGATCCCGAGGGCGCCCTCGCGGCGACCGAGGAGTTCTGGCGCGAGTGGGTCGAGCACTGCACGTACCACGGGCCGTACCGCGAGGCCGTGGTCCGCTCGCTGATCACGCTGAAGGCCCTGACGTACGCGCCGACCGGCGGCATCGTCGCGGCGCCCACCACCTCGCTGCCCGAGGACATCGGGGGCTCCCGCAACTGGGACTACCGCTACACGTGGCTGCGCGACGCGGCCATCACGCTCTCCTCGCTCCTTCGCACCGGGTACCGCGAGGAGGCCCGCGCCTGGCGCGAGTGGCTGCTCCGCGCGGTGGCGGGCGACCCCGAGAACCTGCAGATCATGTACGGCATCGCGGGCGAGCGCGAGCTGGGCGAGGCCGAGCTGGACTGGCTTCCCGGATACGAGGGCTCCACGCCGGTCCGGGCCGGGAACGGCGCCGCGCACCAGCTCCAGCTCGATGTGTACGGCGAGGTCACCGAGGCCCTGCACCTGGCGCACATGACGGGCCTCGCCCGCAACGACTACGCCTCGCTGCTCCAGCTCAAGCTGATCCGCTACCTGGAGACGCACTGGAACCAGCCGGACGAGGGCATCTGGGAGGTGCGAGGGCCGCGCCGCCACTTCGTGCACTCCAAGGTGATGTGCTGGGTCGCGGTCGACCGCACGATCAAGCTCATCGAGTCCGGCGACGCGGACGGCCCGCTGGAGAAGTGGCGCGAGCTGCGTGACGACATCCACCGTGACGTCTGCGAGAAGGGCTACGACAAGGAGCGGAACACGTTCACGCAGTCGTACGGCTCCAAGGAGCTGGACGCCTCGCTGCTGCTCATCCCGCAGATGGGCTTCCTGCCGCCCGACGACAAGCGCGTCATCGGCACCATCGAGGCGATCCAGCGGGAGCTTTCGACGTCGGACGGCTTCATCCTGCGCTACCCGACCTCGGGCGACGACGCGGGCGTGGACGGCCTTGAGGGTGACGAAGGCGCCTTCCTGGCCTGCTCGTTCTGGATGGCGGACGACCTGGCGATGATCGGCCGGGTCGACGAGGCCCGCAAGCTCTTCGAGAAGCTGCTCGCGCTGCGGAACGACCTGGGGCTGCTCGCCGAGGAGTGGGATCCGCGGCTGCAGCGCCAGGTCGGCAACTTCCCGCAGGCCTTCAGCCACGTCCCGCTGATCGACACGGCACTGCGGCTGACGGCCTCGGGGGCGTACGGCGGCTAGGCCAGTTTCCCGATGACCTCCCGGGCGGCGCGCTCCCCTTCGGTCGCGCCGCCCTCCATGAAGCCCTGGAAGTCGTAGCTGCAGTGCTCGCCGCCGATGTGGAGGTTGCCCTGCGGGGTGCCTTCGTAGCCGGCGTAGCGGTGCAGATAGCCGACGGGCCAGTACGAGTAGGCGCCGAGCGCGTAGGGGTTCTTGTGCCAGGCGGAGAGCTGGGCCTTGCCGGTCCAGGCGGCCTTGGTGCCGGCGAAGACCTTGTCGATCTGGCCCAGATACCGGGTGGAGAGGTCGCGTACGTAGGGGTCCGTCTCGGTGTGGAACGGGCCCGCCGGTGACAGGGACTTCGCGAGGGTGCCGCCGCCGTACTGGATGAGGATGCCGCCGGTGCCGGGCTGGACCTTGGTGGTGTCCCAGGTCTGCTGGAAGTCGGCGTCGGTGAAGCAGTCGCCCGCGCTGACACCGGGCCAGGCGCCGGTGCCGCGCCAGGGGCGGCTGGAGAACTGCATGTTGAGCTTGGTGCAGTAGCCCATCCGGGCGTCCCGCAGCAGGTTCGTCATCCGGGTGTCCAACCCGGCCTTGGTGAGGTCGATTTGTTGGAGCACCGGCAGTGGCACGCACAGGATCG
Organism: Streptomyces sp. MZ04; assembly: GCF_004684775.1. Lineage (GTDB taxonomy): Bacteria > Actinomycetota > Actinomycetes > Streptomycetales > Streptomycetaceae > Streptomyces. The sequence goes on along the minus strand of NZ_SRIC01000052.1, from coordinate 18,365 downwards.
TGTGGTCGGCGGTGGCGGTGCGGACGGCGCCCGCCTCGGTGTACGTGAGGGTCTGCGTGCCGTCGGCGTTGGCGCGTACGGCGGTCAGGGCACAGCCGGGGCGCAGGGTGCCGTCGGGCAGGAAGTCGGCGACGGCGCGCGGGAGTTGGTCGTTGCCGCCGGTGATGTGGTAGCGCTCGTTGGACAGGCCCCAGATGTTGAAGTGCCCCGGATTGGTCTGGTAGCCCATCAGCAGGACGAGGGCGAGCGCGGACTGGTCGGTGGTGTCGGCGCCGTACTCGACGTTGTAGGCGACGTCGAACCAGCAGCCGAGCGGGGAGCCGTGCCCGCCCGGGACGCGCGATTCGATCCACTCGTAGAGCGACATGTTGTCGAGGGCGGTGCCGGTCGGCGTGGTCTGGTTCCAGAAGACCTCGCCCGCCTCCGACAGGTCGCGGCGCAGGAGTTGGTAGACCGCCTTGAAGTCGTCGTCGGCCTGGGCGCGCGGGTAGTAGGCGCCGTTGAACCAGAGGATCTCCTCCGCGCCGCGCGGGCCGCCGCCGAGGAAGTCCTCGACGGGCAGGTCGAAGCGGCGGCAGAGCTCCCGGATCTTCTTGTGGCTGGTGTCGATCAGCTCGCCGCCGATCTCGGAGGTCTGGCCGTACGCCCAGTGGCCGCGCTGGGTGTACATGCGGCCGCCGACCCGGTCCGGGTTGGCTTCGTAGAGCGTGCAGTTCAGGCCCGCGTCGTGGAGGGTGAGGGCCGCGGTGAGGCCCGAGATGCCGGCTCCCACGACGGCTATGCGGGGCGCGCCCTTGCCGGTCGCGGCCCTGGCGCGGGGAGCGGCCGCGAGTCCGGCGGCCCCGATCGAGAGGCCCGCGGCGCCTTTGAGGACTGTTCTTCGAGCGGGCTGTCCTGCGGCGCCCCGGAGTTCGGCGACGGGTACTCCGAGGCGCTGGGCCTCGCCGTGCTCCGCTGCCAGGCGCTTCAGTGCGTGCATGGGATTCGTACGAGACACGGGAGATCCCCTCAGACGGTGGCGGACGATGGCTCTGTGTCGGTCGTGCGCTCGGCCGCGTCCTCCAGGACGATCCGGCCGATGATCTCGTAACGGGCGGGCTGCTTCGCGCGCAGATACAGGCCGAGCCCCAGACCCCCGAAGAAGACGAGGCCGACGATCCAGGGGATGGCCTTGAAGAAGAGGGAGTCGGCGGCCGTGCCCGCCGCGGTGTCCATGTTGATCACGAGGAGGACGACGACGGCGATCATGCCGATGCCGCCGAGCAGCGGGGCGAGGAAGGTCTTGAACCAGTGCCGGTCCTCGGGGTGGTTCTTGCGGAAGTAGCCGATGACGGCGAACGAGCAGAGGGTCTGCACGATGAGGATCGCCATCGTGCCGAGGATCGCGAGCAGCGTGTACAGGTGGATGTACGGGTCCTGGCCGCTGAGCCAGAAGACGGCGACCAGCCCGACGGCGATCGCCGACTGGACGTAGGAGGCGATGTACGGGGAGCCGTGCGTGGGGTGCGTACGGCCGAGGCCGCGGTGCAGGAAGCCCTCGCGCCCGATCGCGTACAGATAGCGCGACGCGCACTGGTGGAAGGCCATGCCGCAGGCGAACGAGCCGGTGATCAGGAGCCATTGGAAGGTGTCGACGGCCCAGGCCCCGATGAAGGAGTGCGCCGGGTCGAAGAACAGGTCGAGCGGGCTGGTGGACTGCGAGACCTTCACCGAACCGCTCAGGCCGTTGCCCGCGATGGTCATCCACGAGACGTAGATGTAGAAGAGCCCGACGCCGACGACCGAGATCAGAGTGGCGCGCGGGATGACCTTCTTGGGGTTGCGGGACTCCTCGCCGTACATGGCGGTGGACTCGAAGCCGACCCAGGACCAGAAGGCGAAGAAGAGGCCGAGCCCGGCGGATGTGCCGGTGAAGGCGTTCTTCGGGTTGATCGGCTCGACGGGGATGCCGTCGGGGCCGCCGCCGTGGATCAGTACGGCGGTGGCGACGGCGAAGAGGACCGCGATCTCGGCGATCAGCATCACGCCGAGCGCCTTCGCGGTGAGGTTGATGTCGAAGTACGACAGGACGACGGTGACGGCGAGCATCGCGGCCGCGTAGAGGATCCACGGCAGGTCGGCGCCGAGCTGATCAAGGACGGTGGTCTTGGCGAAGTACGCGAAGACTCCGACGATGGACGCCTCGAAGACGACGTACGCGAGGACGGCGAGCATCCCGGACGCCATGCCCGCGATCCGGCCGAGGCCGTGCGAGATATAGCCGTAGAAGGCGCCGGCCGCGGTGATCCGCTTGGCCATGGCGACGTATCCGACGGAGAACACCGTCAGGACGAGGGTCGCGAAGAGATAGCCCGCGGGCGCGCCGGTGCCGTTGCCCGCGCCGACGGCGATGGGCAGGTTTCCGGTCATCGCCGTGATGGGCGCCGCGGTGGCGACGGCCATGAAGACGACGCCGACGAGACCGACGGAGTTCGCCTTGAGGCGGTGGACCCCGGGTGTGCTCGGTTGCTCTGGCATGGCGGGCACCTTGCCGTGGAGTGACGTACGCCACAAGCGACAAGGGGTCGTGCAATTGGCGTGCTGGGGCGACGAGTTGTCGGGCCCTGAGCCCCTTCCGGGGTTCCCGTAACCGGCCGGAGATGTTCCCGGAACCTGTGCGCAGGTAGCGTCCGCCCCATGGACAGTCAGGGCACACAGGGCACTCAGGGCGGCATCACCGTGCAGCGGGCCCTGGAACTTCCGGGGCTGCGCGGCGGCCTGCCGGAAGTGGTCGCGGGAGCGGAACGGCTCCAGCGCACCGTGCGCTGGGTGCACGCCGGTGAGGTGCCGAACATCGCCTCGCTGCTCAAGGGCGGCGAGCTGCTCCTGACCACGGGCCTTGGCCTCGGCGCACGCCCCGCCGAGCAGCGCGCCTTCGTACGCAGGCTCGCCGAGCGCGGCATCGCGGCGCTCGTCGTCGAGCTGGGCCCGCGCTTCACCCGGCTGCCCGCGGCGATCGTGGAGACGGCGCGCGCGGCGGGGCTTCCGCTGGTGCAGCTGCACCGCGAGGTGCCTTTCGTGACGGTCACCGAAGAGGTGCACACGGAGATCGTCAACGGCCACTACGCGCTGCTCCAGCGGGCCGAGGAGGTCCACCGGCGCTGCACGGAGGCGCTGCTCGGCGGCGGCGGGGTGCCGCAAGTCCTCGGCGTCCTCGCGGACTTCAGCGGCAATCCGGTGTTCCTGGAGACGGCGGACGGGCAGCTTCTGTACGCCGCCGGGGCGGGCACGGAGTGTGCCGATCCGCTCCAGGTGTGGGAGGGCCTGCGGGGCAGGACCGTCGACCGGGACGGGCCGCCCGCGGGCGCGGTGCTCGTCGATGTGCCGGGCGGCGGACCCGGCACCGGGTCGGTGCGTGCCCGGCTCGTGCTGCTGGCCGTGGAGTCCGTCCTGCTTCCGGTGCACCGGATCGCGGCGGAACGGGCGGCGGGCTCGCTCGCGGTGGTCCTGATGCAGGCCAGGCAGGAGGAGGAGCTCGCGGCACGCGGCCGCGGCGACTTCCTGACCGATCTCGCGGAGGGGCGCATCACGGCCGACGACGCGCCCGCCCAGGCACGGGTGCTCGGCTTCAAGCCCGGCGACAGCCCGCTGCTCCCGGTCGTGATGCGGCTCGCGGACGGGCTGCCGCCGGGCGGCGGCTGGGCGGTCCTCGCGCGTGCGGTCGCGGAGGAGCTGGCGGCGGTGGGCGTTCCGGTGCTGCTCGGCGTACGCCCGGTCGAGGGCCGCGTCCCGTTGCTCCTGGGACTCCGTACGGAATCCGAACGCACCGCGGTCGCCGACCGGGTCGCGGCGGCGCTGCGGGCCGGTGTCGAGCGGGCGGGGATGCAGCGGGCGGGTGCGCAGCCGCCGGTGGTGGTGGTCGGCGTCGCGGGCGGCTGGGCCGCGGCATCGGCGGGCCTGCGGCACGCGGCGGAGACGGCGACGGCGGCCCAGGGCCTGTCGGACCGCCCCTGGTACGACGCGCGCCGCCTGGACATCGACCTCCTCCTGTGGCGGCTGCACAACTACGACGACTCGGCCCTGGCAGCCTTCGTGGACCGCGCGATCGGCCCCCTGCGCACCCACGACCGGCGCTCGAAGCCGCCGCTGCTGCCCACCCTGCAGACGTACCTGGCGCACGCGGGCCGCAAGGCGGAGACGGCACGCGAACTGCACCTGAACCGCCAGACGCTCTACAACCGCCTCGCCAGGATCAGCGAGCTCCTGGGCACGGACCTGGACGACCCGCAGACGGTCCTCGCGCTGAGCCTGGCGCTGCGGGCGCGGCGGCATGTGCCGTAGGGGGCGGGGCGGCATGCGCCGTGGCGGGCGCGCCGTTTACTGCTGCATGGCGCGCGGCTGGGTCAACTACATGGCCCGCGGCTGCGTCAACTCGTCGTAGACGCTGAGGACTTGGGTGACCGTCTCGTCCTCGGTCGGCCAGGTGGCCGCCTGGGCCGTGCCCTTCTCCTTGAGCCGTTCCCGGCGCTCGGGGTCCGCGAGGAGGCGTGCGACGGCGGCGGCGAGGGCCTCGGCGTCGCCGTAGGGGACGAGTTCGGCGGCGTCTCCGACGAGTTCGGGCACGCCGCCCACGGCGGTCGCGATGAGCGGCACGCGCGCGTGCAGGGCTTCCTGGGCCAGCACGGAGCGGGACTCCCAACTGCTGGGCAGCACCACGAGATCGGCGGCCGCGAGCAGCTGGGGCACGTCGTCACGCCGCCCCACGAGCCGGGCCGGCAGACCCTCGCCCTCGATACGCCGCTTCAGCTCCGCCCGCTCGGGCCCTTCTCCGGCGATGACGAGAAGCGGCAGCGGGTCGAGGTGCCGCCACGCGCGCGCGGCGTCGAGCAGCACGTCGTAGCCACGGTGGCGTTCCAGCGTGCCGACCGCCACGATCAACGGCCGGTCCACGGCACCGAGTTCGGCGCGCGCCTTGTGCCGGAACCCGCCCGGCTCCTCGTCGTCACGGCCGTCACGGTCGACCGCGCGCGGCGCGGGGAGCGTGACGGGGGCGAGCCGGGCATCCCGCGCGCCCCTGCGGCGGGCGCGGTCGACGAGGTCCGACGAGGTGCCGAGGACCACGGCAGCCGCCTTGGCGACGCGCCGCTCCAGGGCGCGAAGGACGTGGGCGCGCGCGCCTTCCGCGTGCGCCCGCGTGTGCCAGGTGACGACGAGCGGGATGCGGCGGCCGGTGAGCGCGAGCGCGGCGCGCAGGGCGGCGTGCATCCCGTGCGCGTGCACGAGGTCGGCGTCGGCGCAGGCCACACGGAGGGAGGCGACGGATACCGGGTCGCTGCGGCGGGGCACGTGGACGTGCCGGGCGCCGGTGCCCGTCAGGTCGTACGCGGTGGCCGCCTCGGAAGGGGCGCACACCGTGACCCGCACGCCCCGCGCGGCGAGGCCCGCGGCGAGCGACCTGACATGGGCGCTGCTGCCCGCGCTTCCGCCGCCCAGCACCTGCACGGTGTGCAGCGGCGTCTGACCGTGCGGTGAGTGGCTGCTCACGTGGCTCACGTAGCCGGGGCTCCTGAGTCGGCGTCGGGGGGCTGCGCCAAGGATGCCAGTCCGTACGGACGTTCCGGCACCGCCGAAAGGTCTCTTCCGCACGGGGGCAGGCAACTCCCTGAAGCGGATCACTCACATGGGTGAGGACAACGGGGTTTCAGCGCCGCGGATGTCCTGCGGCCCCAGGCATCTTCGCAGCGGGGCCTCGACGGGCGGAAGGCTTTCGGTCCGCTCGGCGTTGCTCGGCGGTCGTGGGCGCCCTGGGGCGAGCGGTAGTTGAAGGCAGGGCCTAGGCCCCGCCGGCCGCGCCGACCCTCTCTCCGTACGCCGCCGCGGCGACGAGGCCCGCCGCGTGCGCCACCAGGCCCACGCGGCCGTTGCCCGCGACGATGGCGGTGCCCAGGGCCGCGCCCAGGGCGTGCGCTCCGGCGTCACCGATCATGGCGCGCTCCCCCAGGTCCTCCGGGAGCACGGCCGCGGCGGCCCCCATGGAGGCGGCGGAGAGAACCCCGGCGGTGCCCTTGCGCAGCAGCCCCGGCGCCCCCAGGGCGAGCACCGCTCCGACGGCGCGTCCGGGGCGTACGTCCACGAGGTTGACGAAGTGGGCGGTGCCCGCGATGACGACCCCCGCGAGCAACTTGTCCACCGGCCGCTCCTTGAGCAGCGCGCCGGCGGCGAGACCGGTCGCGGAGATCCCGAACAACTTCACGGCCCCACTGGTGACTTCGCCCCCACGCAGCGCGGCGAGGTGCGCGCGGAACCCTCGGCGCGGATCAACCGCCCCCGCCATGTCGTCGTACACCCCGCAGGCACCTGCGGTGAGCACGGCAAGCGTGGCGGCGGCACGCGGCTCGGCGGCCAGCGCGATGCCCCCGGCCGCGGCCCCCAGGGCGGCAGCGGGCCCGCCGTACAACTCCACTGCCCGCCCCGCGTAGTTCTTCCGCTCCCAGCGGTCGGGGCCGCCGGGAGCGCGGGAACGCAACGCGGCGGTGGCGGCGCGGGTGACGGCGGCGGCGGTGAGGAGGGCGGTGAGTCGACGGGCGATCATGCGGTTCAGCGTACGGCCGAGGACGTATCAGCCCGTCCGGCGGCTCTCAGCCCGTCCGACGGCTCTCAGCCCGTCCGGCGTCTGAGGACGAACTCGGCGGAGCCGGTGATCGACGGTACCGCCCGCTACCCGTCCCCCCGAGCCGTGGCCAGCAGCTCCTCCGCATGGGCCCGCGCGGTCTCCGAGTCCTCCTGCCCCGCCAGCATCCGGGACAGTTCCCGCACCCGGTCCTCGCCCTCGAGGACCAGCACCCCGGACCGCGTGACACTCCCGTCGTTCGTCTTCTCGACCAGCAGCTGCCGATCGGCGAACGCCGCGACCTGCGGAAGATGGGTGACCACCACGACCTGCGCCGACTTGGCGAGGCGGGCGAGCCGCCGCCCGATCTCGACCGCAGCCTTGCCGCCGACACCCGCGTCGACCTCGTCGAAGAGGTAGGTCGGAACGGGATCCGTGCCCGCGAAGACGACCTCGACGGCCAGCATCACGCGCGACAGCTCACCACCGGAGGCCCCCTTGGCGATCGGCCGCGGCGGCGCCCCGGGATGCGGGGCGAGCAGCAGCTCGACCTCGTCGACGCCGGAAGGCCCGTAGGCGACGGTGCGCTCGCCGACGACGACTCCGTCGGTCCCCTCCGGCACCTCCGTACTGCTGATGTCGATCGTCACGCGCGCGTGCGGCATCGCCAGCGAGGCCAGCTCCTCCGTGACGGCCGCCGCGAACCGCGACGCCGCCTCCTCGCGCGCGGAGGTCAGCGCCTGCGCGAGCCCCGCGAGTTCGCCCCGCAGCGCGTCCCGCTCAGCCGTCAGCTCCTCGAGCCGGTCGTCGTCGCCCTCGAGCTCGGTGAGCCGCGCGGCACCCTCCTCGGCCCAGGCGAGGACGGCGTCGATGTCGGCGCCGTACTTCCGGGTCAGCTGGGTCAGCGCGGCCCGCCGCTCCTCCACCGCCGCGAGACGCAGCGGATCGGCGTCGAGGTCGTCGGCGTAACCAGCGAGTTCGCCCGCGACATCGCCGAGCAGGATCCCGATCTCGCCGATCCGCTCGGCGAGCGCGGCAAGCGCGGCGTCGTGGGACCGCACCGCCTCCAGGGCCCGGTGCGCGCCCGCCACCAGCGTCGTGGCGTCGACGCCCTCCGGGTCCTCGGGGTTGCCCGCGAGCGCGGCATGGGCGGCCGTGGCGGCGGACGCGAGCGCCTCGGCGTGGCCGAGCCGCTCGGCCTCGGCGGCCAGTTCGACGTCCTCGCCCGCCCGCGGCTCGACGCCCGCGACCTCGTCGAGGCCGAAGCGCAGCAGATCCGCCTCCTGGGCGCGTTCACGCGCGCGCGTGGTGATCTCGTCGACCTCGGTCGTCACGGCGCGCAGCCTGCGGTACGCGGCCGTGTACTTGGCCAGCGGCACGGTGACCGCGTCGCCCGCGTACCGGTCGAGCGCGCCGCGCTGCCGGGCCGGTTTGAGCAGCCCCTGCTGATCCGTCTGGCCGTGCACCGCGACGAGGTCGTCTGCCAGTTCGGACAGCAGTCCCACCGGCACCGACCGCCCGCCGAGGTGCGCCCGAGAGCGCCCCTCCGCCGAGACCGTACGGCTGATCAGCAGCGCACCCTCGTCGAGCTCGGCTCCCGCCTCCTCCGCGCGCACGGCCGCCGAAGCGCCGTCGGGCACGGCGATCCGCCCCTCGACTACCGCCGCCTTGGCGCCGATCCGCACCAAGGCGGGATCGGCGCGCCCGCCGAGCAGCAGGCCGAGGCTGGTGACCACCATCGTCTTGCCCGCACCGGTCTCACCGGTCACGGCGGTGAACCCCGGTGACAGCTCGACCACCGCGTCGTCGATGACTCCGAGCGACCGTATCCGCATCTCCTCCAACACGGACACGACCTTACGAGGTCAGAGCCCGGGTGTGCGACGGCCCCTGGCCACCTTCCGCGAAGGCGCAGGTGGCAAAGGCGGACCGAACGGACGCTGTCACCCGCAGGGGGAGGGGATTTACGTGCGGGGATTTCAGTGCGGGGGATTTCCCCACCATGATCTTCCTGACAGCCTCATGGTGCGCGGTGGCCCCAGCACCCCACCATGATCCGTATGGGAACGGGACTCGCACAGGCGGCGCTGCGCGCGCACCGACCGGCCTTCGTGGGCACGGCGGTGGCCGCGCTGTTCGCGGCGACCGTGGTGAGCGCGTCGACGATGATGCTCGGCACGACGGGCACGGACGGGCTCTCCGCGCGGGCGCGCAGGCAGATCACGGAGAACGGCGTCGGCGACATGGCCGTCGTCCTTCTCATCGGTTCGATCTACATGTCGATATTCGTGGTCGCGTCGACGATGGGCACGGCCGTCGCGCAGCAACACCGCGAGCTGGCGATGGTGCGCTCCATCGGCGCCAGGCCCCGGCAGGTCCGCCGCGCGGTGGCCGGCCAGGCCCTCGCCGCGTCGATACCGGCGGCGCTCGCCGGCTTCGTCCTGGGCGGCTTCGTCGCGCGGTGGTGGCACGCGGGCATGGTCGAGCACGGCCTGCTCCCCGCGGAGGCGGGCTTCCGGTTCGGCTGGGTCGCCCTGCCGGTGTGCGTCGGCGTGGCCGTGGTGACGACGACGCTCGCCGCGCTCCTCTCGGCGCTGCGGTTCTCGCTGCTGCGCCCGGCCCGCGCCCTGAGCGAGGCGGCGACCGGGCGGCGCGGCCTCGGCGTGCTGCGGGCGCCGCTCGGCGTGCTGGCGGTCGCGGGGGCGTGCGTCGTCGCGGTGCTCCTGTCGCGGCAGCCCGCGGACGAGGCGAGCGAGGGTGCCTTCCTCGTCCTGATCCTCTTCTGCGTCGGTGCCGGACTGCTCGGCCCGCGCATCATCGGGCCCGCGGCCTGGCTGGTCTCGGCGCTGGTCGGCCGGTTCGGCCCGAGCGCGCGCCTGGCCATGCTCAACGTCCGCTCGCAGCCCCGCCGTTTCTCCGCCGCGGTGGTGCCGCTCGTCCTGGTCGTGGGCTTCGGCCTCACCAAGATCGGCATGCACACCACGGCCCGGCACCACACGGGCTCGGCGGGCAGCACGGGCGAGGTCTGGCTCGACTATGTGGGCACGGGTCTGTACGCGGGCTTCGCCGCGATCGCCGCGGCGAACACGCTCGCCATGATCTCCTTCGAGCGCCGCCGCGACGTCGCGCTGCTGCGGGTGGTCGGCAGCCAGCGCGCCCAGGTGCGGGCCATGGCGGCCTGGGAGGCCGTGGTCGTGGCGGAGACCGCGCTGCTGCTCGGCGGCGCCATAGCGCTCGGCACGCTGGCCCCGATCCTCAGCACGGCCTTCGGCTCGGCGATCCCCTACCTGCCGTGGGGCGTACCGACGGGGATAGCGGCAGGCACCCTGCTCCTGACGCTCCTGGCGACGGGCCTTCCGGTACGTGCGGTGATGCGGAGGCAGGCCATCTCCGTGGTCAGCTCAACGTAATCCGGAGAAGGACCGCGCCCCCGTAAGGGGCGCGGGGAACTGCGCGACAAGCCCCCACACACCCGCACGTCATCACCGCCCTCCCAGCGGAGCGCTAGTGCGGCGCCCCGCGCCACCCCGAAACCGGCAGCGCAAACTTCGCCACAAGCCGGTCCGTGAACGACGCGTGGTGCAGCCGCGCAAGCCGCACCGGCACCCCTCCCCTGCGCACCTCGACCCGCGCCCCCGCGGGCAGTTCCACGGTCCGCCGCCCGTCGCACCACAACACCCCGTGCGGCGTGTGCTGCTGGACCTCGACGGCGAGCACCGAGTCCGGCGAGGTCACCAGCGGCTTGGCGAACAGGGCGTGCGCGCTGATCGGCACCATGAGGAGTGCCTCCACCTCCGGCCACACCACGGGCCCGCCCGCGGAGAAGGCGTACGCGGTGGATCCGGTGGGCGTCGCGCACACGATGCCGTCGCAGCCGAAGCCGGTGACCGGGCGCCCGTCGATCTCGAGCACGACCTCGAGCATCCGCTCGGCCGACATCTTCTGCACGGCGGCCTCGTTGAGCGCCCAGTCGCGGTGCACGACATCGCCGTTGCGGTGCACGACGACGTCGATGGTCATCCGCTCCTCGACCTCGTACGCCTTGGTGACGACCCGGTCGACCACCTTGTCGAGGTCGTCGCGCTCGGCCTCGGCGAGGAAGCCGACACGGCCCAGGTTCACGCCGAGCATCGGCACCCCGGAGGCCCGTGCGAACTCGGCGCCGCGCAGCAGCGTTCCGTCGCCGCCGAGCACGACGATCAGCTCACAGTCGTCGATGCACTCGGCCGTGGCCTCCTTGACCGTCTCGACATCGGGCGGCAGCGGCAGATCGGCCGCCTCCGCCTCAAGGACCCGTACGCCGAGGCCGCTGCGCAGCAGTCCCTGGACGACGAGTTCGGCACTGCGGATGGCCGCGGGCCGTCCGGTGTGCGCGAGCAGGAAAACGGTACGAGCTCGGGTCTGGGTCACTCTGGTCTGAGTCAACGGGGCCCCTCCGCCACGGCACGGTCAACGTCCGCCGGGTCCAGTTCGGGCGCCCCGGCACGCAGCCACAGAAAGTACTCGACATTTCCGGAAGGGCCGGGCAGAGGGCTCGCAGTCACGCCACGTACACCGAGCCCGAGCCCCCACGCCTGCCGCGCCACCGTCCGCACCGCGTCGGCCCGCAGCTCCGTGCTGCGCACCACACCGCCGCTGCCCAGACGCTCCTTGCCGACCTCGAACTGCGGCTTGACCATGAGGACAAGGTCGGCGTCCGGTGCGGCGCACCGCACGAGCGCGGGCAGCACGAGCCCGAGCGGGATGAAGGAGAGGTCGCCGACGACCAGGTCGACGGGGACGCCGTCGATGAGGTCGAGCGTCAACTCCCGTACGTTCGTACGGTCCTTGACGGTGACCCGGTCGTCGCTCTGCAGCGACCAGGCGAGCTGTCCGTACCCGACGTCCACGGCGACGACACCGGAGGCACCGGCGCGCAGCAGCACATCGGTGAAGCCGCCGGTGGAAGCGCCCGCGTCCAGCGCGCGCCGCCCCTCGACGACAAGCCCCTGCGGCACGAACGCGGCGAGCGCGCCCGCCAGCTTGTGGCCGCCGCGCGAGACGTAGTCGGGGTCGCTTTCGTCGGCCGCGACCACGATGGCGGCGGCGGTCTCCACCTGCGTCGCGGGCTTCGTCGCGGTGTTCCGGTCGACGGTCACCCGCCCGGCGGCGATCAGCTGGCTGGCGTGCTCGCGCGAGCGCGCCAGCTTGCGACGGACCAGCTCGGCGTCGAGGCGGCGGCGTGCCACTCCTGCCACGTTCTGTTCAGCTCCTGTTGTACGAAGGTGTGTACGACGGTGGGTGCGGGGACGAAGGCGAGGGCGCCGGCGGCCCGGGGCGTGCGTCGAGCGCGGTCAGCGCGTCACGCAGTCCCCGGTGCACATCCTCGTACACCTCGATGTGGCCGTCCGTGGCGAGGTGGTCGGCGTCGCCGAGGCGCTGGAGCAGGGCGTCCACCTCGGCGTCGCCGGTCGGTGCGCGCTCGACGCCGAGGGGCGCGGGGCCCGCGGGGTCGTAAGCCTCCTCCGCCTCCACCAGCTGAGGCTCGGCCTCGGGCTCGGGGCCCGGCAACGAGTCGTTCATGCCACGACGCTACCGCGAAGCGCTGGGGTACCGTCGATCACGATGGCGACGATCGAAGAGTGCCGCGTGGCGCTCGGCAAACTCTCGGACAACTTGGCGGGCGCGGAAGGCGGCGTGCGCAGCGCCGCCGCGCTCGACCGCTCGCTGACCTGCCGCATCACCGACCTGGACGTGACGTTCACGGGCCGTCTCGAGAACGGCCGGATCACGGTGCTCGACACCTACCCCGGCGCCCCCGGGGAGAAGGCCGAGATCCGGCTCGCCATGTCCGGCGACGATCTGGTGGCGATGGTGGACGGCGAGCTGAACTTCGCCAAGGCCTGGGCCTCCGGCCGGGTCAAGCTGGAGGCAGGACTGCGCGATCTGCTGCGCCTCAGGACGCTGCTTTAGCCCCGACTTCAGCCCCGACGCCCGCCGTCTTCTCGGGCTTCTTGCGGCCTCGCCGCGCGGCCGGCACCACCAGCGGCGTCCCCGTCTCCGGGTCGTCGATGATCTGGCAGTCCATCCCGAAGGTGTCCCGCACAAGCTCCGCCGTGACGACGTCGGACGGCGCGCCCTCGGCGACGATCTCGCCCTCGCGCAGGGCGATGAGGTGAGTGGCGTACCGGGCCGCGTGGTTGAGGTCGTGCAGGACGGCGACGAGGGTGCGCCCCTGCTCCTCGTGGAGCTCGGCGCACAGGTCGAGGACGTCGATCTGGTGCTGGATGTCGAGATACGTCGTCGGCTCGTCGAGCAGCAGCAGCGGGGTCTGCTGGGCGAGCGCCATCGCGATCCAGACGCGCTGGCGCTGCCCGCCGGACAGTTCGTCGACATAGCGATCGGCCAGTTCGGCGACGCCGGTCGAGGCCATCGACTCGCCCACGATCCGCTCGTCGTCCGCCGACCACTGCCGGAGCAGGCCCTGGTGCGGATAGCGGCCGCGGGCCACCAGGTCGCCCACCGTGATCCCGTCGGGCGCGATGGACGACTGCGGCAGCAGGCCGAGGGTGCGCGCCACCTTCTTCGCGGGCATCGACTGGATGACGTTCCCGTCGAGCAGGACGCGGCCCGCCGACGGCTTGAGCATCCGGGACAGGGCGCGCAGCAGGGTGGACTTGCCGCAGGCGTTCGGGCCGACGATCACCGTGAAGGAGTTGTCGGGTATCTCGACGGACAACTTCTCGGCGATGACGCGCTGGTCGTAGCCAAGGGTCACGTCGTCCGCGATGAGCCGGTTCACTGCGGCACGCTCCTGCCTGTCGGTGCTTTCAGAGTTGGTGGTCTTCCCGGTGTTCATGCGCGCCCCGCTGTTGATCTGCGCCCTGCTGTTGGTCTGCGCCCCGCTGTTGGTCTGCGCCCCGCCGCTCATATCCGCCCCGCCTTGCGCTCGATGACGAGCAGCCAGAGCAGATAGACACCGCCGAGCACACCGGTGACCACGCCCACGGGCAGCTGATCGGCGCCGAACGCCCGCTGCGAGGCCCAGTCCGCGACGATCAGCAGGGTGGCGCCCATGCACAGGGACGGGATCAGGTTCGGTCCCGGCGAGCGGGTGAGCCGCCTGGCCAGCTGCGGCGCGGTGAGCGCGACGAAGCTGACGGGTCCCGCGGCTGCGGTGGCCGCCGCGGTGAGCAGCACGGCCGAGCCCATCAGGACGAGGCGGGTGCGCTCGACGGGCACGCCGAGCGCGTACCCGACGTCGTCGCCCATCTCCAGCATCCGCAGCGGTCGGGCGTACGTCATGACGAGCGGCACCAGGATCGCGCACAGCACCAGCAGCGGCCAGACCTGCTCCCAGTCCCGGCCGTTGAGGGAGCCGGTCATCCAGACGACGGCGCGCGCGGCGTCGACAAGGTCGGCCTTGGTGAGCAGATAGCCGTTGATGGCGGTGACGAAGGCGGAGACGCCGATGCCGACCAGGACGAACCGGAAGCCGTGCACGCCCCGCTTCCAGGCCAGGAGATAGATCGCCGTGCCCGTCACCAGACCGCCGACGAGCGCACCGCCCGCGACCTGAACCGCGCTGCCCTGGAAGAGGACGATCATGATGAGCGCCCCGGCGGTGGACCCCTGCCCGAGGCCGAGGATGTCCGGACTGCCCAGCGGATTGCGCGAGATGGACTGGAAGATCGCGCCGCCGAGCCCGAGCGCGGCGCCCACGAGGAGGCCGACGAGGACGCGCGGAAGGCGCAGGTCGTTGATGATGAACTCCTGCCCGGCGTCGCCGTCGCCGAGCAGGGTGCGGATGACGTCGGCGGTGGGGATGTCGAAGTCGCCGGTGCCGATCAGGACGACGCTCGCGGCGAGCGCGGCCACGACGAGCAGGGCGACGACCACGGCCGTGCGGACGTCGAGACGGAAGCTGAGCCCGCCCCGGGTGCGTATCGCCTTCACAGCTGAGCCAGCCTCCGCCGTCGTACGAGAATGATGAAGACCGGGGCGCCGATCAACGCGGTGATGATGCCGACCTGCAGCTCAGCGGGCCGGGCGACGATGCGCCCGACGACGTCGGCGCCGAGCAGCAGGACCGGGGAGAGGATCGCCGCGTACGGCAGGATCCAGCGCATGTCGGGCCCGGTGAAGGAGCGCACGACGTGCGGCACCATCAGGCCGACGAACATGATGGGCCCGCAGGCCGCGGTCGCCGCCCCGCACAGCAGGGTCGCGGCGAGCATGGACAGCGCGCGGGTGCGGTTGAGATGGGCGCCGAGCGCGCGGGCGGTGTCGTCGCCCATGGCCATGGCGTTCAGCGGCCGGGCGAGGCCGAGCGCGAGCACGCTGCCGATCACGAAGAAGGCGAGGACCTGCAGGATGGTCTCGTTCTTGGCCGACGCCAGGGAACCGACCGTCCAGAAGCGCATCTTGTTGAGCGCCGCGTTGTCCATGATCATCACGGCTTGCAGATAGCCGTAGAGGGCGGCGCTGAGCGCGGTTCCGGCGAGCGCGAGGCGCACCGGCGTCGCGTTGCGGGTGCCGCCGAGCGCGTAGACGAGGGCGCCGACCGCGGCCGCGCCGAAGAACGCGAACCACACATAGCCGCTCAGCGATGTGACGCCGAAGAAGCTGATGGCGGTGACGACGGCGGCCGATGCGCCGAGGTTGATACCGAGCAGTCCGGGGTCGGCCAGCGGATTGCGGGTGAGCGCCTGCAGGACGGCTCCGGAGAGGCCGAGGGCCACGCCGACGAGCAGTCCGAGCAGCGTGCGCGAGAGCCGCTCCGCGACGACGACATCGTCGTACGTCCCGGTGTCATGGAAGAGACCGTGCCAGACATGGTCCAGGGACATCGACTTGGCACCGACCGCGATGCTCGCCACGACGACGAGCGCGAGCACACCGACCGAGACGAGGAGCCCGATGCTGCGTATCGCGCGGCGGTTGGGTGGCGCGGGAGCGGTCTCCGCGCCGGCTTCGGGGGGACTGTCGACCAACACCAGGTTAGGTTAGCCTACCCTCGCACTCAACTTCGACGGGAGAAGCACCACCCATGCACGCTCGCCGCCCGATACCTCCCGCTCTGACCCGCCGCGGCGTGCTCGGCGGGGTCGGGGGCCTCGGCCTGGGCGGACTCCTCTCGGCATGCGGCGGCGACTCGGGCGACGGCGATGACGCGAAGGCATCGGGCGACGGCGATGACTCGAAGGCATCGGGCGACGACTGGACCTTCAAGGACGACCGCGGCACGACCGCGGCACGACCGCGAAGGCCGGCAGGACCCCGCGCCGCATCGTCACCTACATCGGCGCGGCCGCCGCGAGTGACACCGACGCTCTGGTACGTCCCCGAGGAATCCGCCAAGAAGATCACCTCGCTCGCCCCGACCGTCGGCATCCTCACCGGCAAGACCTCGCTGACGAAGGCCATCGGCCGCTGCGCCGCACTCACCGATTCCCTGGGCGCCGACCTCAGGAAGTCCAAACCGACCTGGGCGAAACTCCCCGCCGTCAAGGCGGACCAGGTCGTCTCCTGGTCGAACGAGGCGCAGTTCAGTCACGCCGGCTACGCGCCGCTCATCGAGCATCTCGCGGCAGCCGTCGACAAGTCGAAGAAGGCCGTCTGTTGAACACTCACCGTCCCCTCTCCCGCCGCGGCCTGCTCGCCACCGGCGGCGCCGTCGGCCTCGGCGCCCTGCTCGCCGCGTGCGGAAGTGAAGAGAAGCCTGAGAAGAGCTCCGGCTCCAAGGCCTGGAGCTTCAAGGACGACCGCGGCAGAACCGCGAAGGTGAACCACGCCCCGAAGAACATCGTCGCCTACGTCAGCACGGCGGCTGCGCTGCACGACTACGGCGTCAAGTGCACCGGGATCTTCGGCCCCTCCAAGCCGGTGGACGGCAAGCCCAACCCGCAGGCCGGCGATCTCGATGTCGACAAACTGACGAGCCTCGGCGAGTCCTTCAACCAGTTCAACATCGAGAAGTACGCGGGCCTCGAGCCCGACCTCCTGATCAGCAACATGTTCCCGCCGCCCGCTCTCTGGTTCGTACCCGCGGACAGCACCAAGAAGATCGAGGCGCTCGCGCCCACCGTCGGCATCAAGGGCGCCCGCGTCTCCCTGCTCGAACCGCTCAAGCGCTACACCGAGCTGGCCGAGGCGCTCGGCGGGGACCTCGGGACGGAGAAGGTGCGCGCCGCCAAGGCCCGCTTCGACAAGGCCGAACGCCGACTGCGCAAGGCGGCCAAGGCCAACCGCGGCCTGAAGGTCCTCGCGATGACCGGCGACGCCGACCAGTTCTACGTCGCCGTGCCGGACTCTTACTGCGACCTGAACTACTTCAAGGACCTCGGCGTCGAGTTCGTCGAGGGCAAGAAGAGCGATGAATGGGGCTTCTGGGAGTTCCTCAGCTGGGAGAACGCCGACAAGTACCACGCCGATCTCATCATGATCGACAACCGCTCGAGCGCGTTGCCGCCCAAGGAGCTCGCGAAGAAACCCACCTGGGAGCGGCTCGCCGCCGTCAAGGCCGGCCAGACGGTGCCCTGGTCGATGGAGGAGCGCTACAGCTACGCCGGTTTCGCCCCCGTGCTCGAACAACTCGCCGCCGCCATCGAGAAGTCGAAGAGGCTCACGTCATGACCGATTCCCCGTACCACTACTTCGACATGCACGTGCTGCGCACCGAGTACATCACGCCCGCGATGATCCGCGTGGCGCTCGGCGGCGACGGCCTGGCGCGGATGGCCTCGGCCGGCCGCGACCAGCGCATCAAGGTGTTCCTGCCGCATCCGGGCCAGGACGCCCCGGTCATGCCGGACACGTCGGGCGGGGACGCGGCCACCTGGTACGCCGACTGGCTCGCCCTCGACCCCGACGTACGCGGCATCATGCGCACGTACACCACGCGTGAACTGCGCCGCGACCCCGACGAGTTGATCGTCGACTTCGCGGTCCACGGCCCGACTCCCTCGCCCTCGGACGGACCGGCCACAAGCTGGGCACGGAAGGCGGTCCCCGGCTCCCGAATCGGCGTACTCGCCCCGATCGAGGAGGAGAACGGCGCGTACGACTTCAGGCCGCCGCAGGACACCGACTGGGTCCTGCTGACCGCCGACGAGTCGGCGCTCCCGGCGGTGGCGAGCATCCTCGAAACGCTGCCGCCCGGCACTCCGACGCGCGTCTGGATCGAGGTCCACGACCCGGCGGACCGCCAGGAGCTGCCCACCAAGGCCGCCGCCGAGATCACCTGGCTCACGGAGACGGGCGCGACACCGCCGGCGATCCGCGCAGCGGAACTCCCGTCGGGCACCCCGTACGCCTGGATCACAGGCGAGTCCGCGACGGTCAAGACCACCCGCCGCCACCTGGTCGGCGACCGCGCCTTCGACCGCAAGCGGGTGTCGTTCTCGGGCTACTGGCGCAGAGGCACGACCACAGACGAACTGATCGACCGCGACGAATCGGCCTGATACCCCGCCCCGCCGTCCACCGAAGGCCCCGCCTGCGCCCCTGCGGCAAGGCTGGGGCCAACCGCACACCGGACCTACATCCACCCCCGGCAGGCACACGGCCCTTTCGACCCACCAGGCAAGCCGCACACCGGGCCTGCATCCGCCCCCGGCAAACACACGGCCCCTTCGACCCACCAGGCAAGTCGCACACCGGACCTACATCCACCCCCGGCAGACACACGGCCCCTTCGACCCACCAGGCAAGCCGCACACCGGGCCTGCATCCGCCCCGTCAGCGGCACAGCCCTTCCGCCCACCACGCAAATCCGAGCGCCAGGGCCCACCCACAT
>NZ_SRIC01000528.1 GCF_004684775.1 Streptomyces sp. MZ04 | reverse complement strand
CGGCAGCGTCAGATGTTTATAAGAGACAGCTCTTGGTGCTGTGCGGTTCCGTGTCGGCCGTAGGCAGGGGCGGTCAACGCGGTCACCGCGGTCGGCCGGGGTCGGGCTCGTCCTCGCCCGCCCGCGCGAGGACGCCCAGCGGCACCGGCCGGGCGAACGGTCTGCGCGCGGACCGTTCCTCGCATCCCGTGAGTCCGGCGACGGCCGCCGCGCACATCCGGCCCTGGCACCAGCCCATGCCGGCGCGGGTCAGGAGCTTCACGCTGCGCGCGTCCGTCGCGCCGAGCTCGTCGACGGCCTCGCGGACCGCCGACGCGGGGACCTCCTCGCAGCGGCAGACGAGGGTGTCGTCGCGCAGCAGCTCGGCCCAGTGTGCGGGCGGCGCGTACACGGCGTCGACGGTGGCAGCGAACTGCCGTGCTCTGGTACGGGACTTGGCCGCCGCAGCCCACCAGCGCGGGTCGGGCTCCCGCCCCCGGAGCCGGGCGGCGGCGGAGCGTCCCGCGATGTGCCCCTCGGCGAGGGAGAGGGCGGCGCCGCCGATGCCGGTGGTCTCGCCGGCGGCCCAGACGCCGGGCACATCGGTGCGCTGCTCGGCGTCGACGGCGACGCCGGGCCCGACGATCCGGCAGCCGAGCGCCTCGGCGAGGTCGGTGTGCGGCAGCATGCCGTGCCCGACGGCGAGGGTGTCGCAGGGGATGCGCCGCTCGGTGCCCGCCCTGACCCGCCCCTCCGGGTCGAGGGCGGCGACGGTCACCGCGTCGAGCCGGTCCTTGCCGTGCGCCTCGACGACGGTGTGGTGCGGCAGCAACTCGACGTGGTGGCGCAGGAGTTCGGCCGCGTATCCGGCGCCTTCGGCGAGCTTGGCAGGGTGGGCGGCGAGTGTCGCGGCGTGCCGCGCGAAGTCCTTCGGCCCCGCGGACTCGACCAGCGCCGCGACATCGGCCCCGGCGTCGGCGAGACTTACGGCGACCGGCATGAGCAGCGGCCCGGTACCGGCGACCACGGCGGTGCGTCCGGGGAGTACGAGGCCGCCCTTGAGCATGGCCTGCGCGCCACCGGCGGTGACGACGCCGGGCAGCGTCCAGCCGGGGAACGGCAGGACCTTCTCGTATCCGCCGGTGGCGAGCAGTACGGCGTCGGCCCGCACGGTTGCGGCCTCCTCCTGCTCGGGCCCGAGCAGCGCGTGCACGGTGAATCCGGACGACGGGCCCAACTGGCGCTCGGCGAACCAAACATGATGCTCCGTCAAGTGAGCGATGCGCCCCGCCTCTACGTGCCTGGCCAAGGCGTCCCGCAGCCGCCGCCACGTCCGCCACTGATGGTGCAGCGCCTCCGGGCGGCGGGCGCCGAGGGCCTCGGGGGGCTGCCGGTAGAACTGCCCGCCCGGCTGCGCGGCCGAGTCGACGAGGCGTACGCGGATGCCCCGGTCCGCGGCGGCGATTGCGGCGGCGAGACCGGCGGGTCCGGCCCCGATCACGGCGAGGGTCATCGCGCCTCACCCGTGTCGCTGTGACCGGTTCCGTCCTGGGTGCGGATCGCGTCGCCCGGCTCGGCGGGTACGAGGCAAGCGCGTTGATTGGGGCGGCCGTTGACCGTGACCAGGCAGTCGAAGCAGACGCCGATCCCGCAGAACACACCCCGCGGTTCTCCCCCGCGCCGCGTACTGCGCCAGGCGGTGACACCGGCCGACCACAGCGCGGCGGCGACCGTCTGACCGGGCAGGGCCGGGATCTCGCGACCGTCGAACGTGACGGTGTACGCCGGTCCGGGGCGGGCGCGGACCAGGTCCATGGGGGTGGTGCGCTTGCTCACGACGCCTCCTCGGCGAATCGATCGGGACGGAATGGGCCCTGTCTATTATACACATCTCCGAGCCCACGAGACGCTCATGAA
>NZ_SRIC01000527.1 GCF_004684775.1 Streptomyces sp. MZ04 | reverse complement strand
GGGTGGGGTGGGGCGTCGAGGAGTTCCAGCGCGTCGGTGGGCGGCGGGTAGTGCGTGGCGCAGGCCTGGCACGCGTAGACGTTGAAGCCGGGACCCGTGGCCGCGTGCACCTCGTGTACGAGGACAGGGGCGTCGGTGGTGTGTTGGCAGCGGGCGCACATGCGGACCGGCGGGCGCGGGTGTGGTGTCATCGGGCGGCCACCCGTACGCCGTGGATGTTCTGCGGGCCTACGTCGACGCCGAGCGTGGCCAGGTACAGGGCGCGGCGGCGGGCGCGTTGGCGGCGCAGTTCCTCCAGGTCAAGTACGTAGGGGCGTACGAGGAGTTGGGTGCTGCCGTCTAGGAGTTCGGTGAAGGGGCGTGGCAGGGAGGGGGTGTGCCGTACTGGTGCGGCGTCGGCGCGGTGCTGGCCGCGCGGATGCGGGGTGCAGTACGTGAGGGTCCAGCGTAGGAAGCGGGCGATAGAGTCGCGCATGTCGGCGCTCCTTCGAAGCGTTCGGCCATGCCCCGGGGCGGCCTTCATCCGTCGCCGGGGTCTCTTGCGTACTCACCGTACGGTCGCTTGCAGACCCCTGTCTACCCATATGCAACAAGGGGCCTATCTATGAGCCCATGCGTGGCAGTACGTACAGTCCACCTGTGTTCGAATTCAATCCGACAAGGCCGAAGTGGCAGCAGATCGCCGAAGTGGTCCGGGAACGCATCGCAAGCGGTGAGTATCCGGAGCGTGCGCTGATCTCCGAGGTGAAGCTGGAGCAGGAGTTCGGCGTCGCTCGCGATACCGTCCGCAAAGCCACCGCCGCCCTTCGCGCCGAAGGCCTCATCGTCACCACCCCCGGCATGGGGTCGTTCGTCGCCGACAGGTGATGTCGCCGCCGAGGGGGCAACGCCTGCGTCTCCGCACCGCATACTCACCGCATGGTCGACGTCGTGATCCGCGTGCCCGCCGAGGTGCGCGACCAGCTTGCCGCTGTCGCCGAAGTACGCGGCACCAGTCTCCGAGCCCTGATGCGGGACCTCGCTGCTCGTGCGCTCACGCCTGAGCAGCTGAAGGAGCGGGCCGATCGAACCCGCACCCTGCTCGCCGAGCATCTCGGGCATCACGTGACGGATGAGGAGTCCGTCGAGATGCGGCGCAAGATGCGGGAAGCGTCTGCTGCGCATCGGGCCGCCGTCGCGGATGCTCGGAGGCATCCCGTCGACGCGCTTGAGACTCCCCCGCCGTCTACGCCTGCGTCTACTCGCGGCATGTCCGAAGTCATGATTCGTGTTCCCGCTGACGTGCGCGACCGTCTTGCCGTCGTCGCCGCCTCCCGCAACATGTCCGTGCGTGCCCTGATGCAAGAGGTGGCCGAGCGGATGCTCACCGCTGAGGAGCGTCAGGAGCGGGCTGAGCGCTGCCGGGCCTATCTCGCCGAGCATTTCGGTGCCGAGGTCACCGATGAGGAAAGCGCTGCGGTGGGGCGTAAGGTGCGGGACTTCTTCGACGGCCGTCAGGCGGGCCCCAAGTCCGGGAAGGGCACGGCGGCCTGATGGAAGAGCACCATCTGGTCCTCGACGCTCCGACGCTGCTGGCGCTGCGAGGGAACAAGCAGGTGTCCGGCCTCGTCCACTACGCCCACGGTGACGAGTTCCTGAGGCTGTGCGTGCCGGTGCTTTCCCTGGTCGACGCGGACTCCGAATTTGAGGGCATCGCCGAGCACGTAGGGCAGTTGGATGCCCTCGGTGTGGTGCCGCTCGACTACTCCGACACCGTCGACGTCATGAAGCTGCGGCATGCCGGGCTCCCGTTGGGTTGCGCGGCGGCCGTCGTAGCTGCGCGCGGTGTGGCCGCCGGGTACGAGCCGGGGGCGGCCGTCGCTACGGTGGCGCCCCACATCTACGAAGGGCTCGGCGTCGGAGTCATGGACTTGAACCGCTGAGAGCGCGTTGGCAAGGCGCAAGGGAACCAAGGGAACCAAGGGAACCAAGGGATCGAGGAGTTGGGGATGGCGGGAGGTGCAGGGGTGGGGCCGGATGTCAGGAC
>NZ_SRIC01000526.1 GCF_004684775.1 Streptomyces sp. MZ04 | reverse complement strand
CTCCACGCCCTCTCCACCGCCCTGCTCAACCTCAGCGGCCTCGGCCTCGGCTACGTACTCCTCAAGCGCTGGCTCCCGGCCGCCCTCTGCTGGGCCGCGACCGCCGGGCTGCTCTTCGTCGCGCTGCCCGCCGACGTGGACGGCGTCCCCGGCGGCGTACTCATCGGCTATCTGGCCTTCCTCGCCCTCGTCGCCGCCGACGGTGCGCGCCGCGCCCTGCGACCCCGGCACACCTCGCCGCTGCGCGCGCCCGTCGCCGTCGGGCTCGGGCTCGTCCTGCTCGCCGTGCCGGCCGGGGGCGTTATCGCATACGACGGTGCGCGCGACGACGCCATCGAGGAGATGCTGCTCGAGCGTCTGGAGAAGGCCGACAAGATTGTCAGCGCCGCCGACGGGCAGCCCTTCGACTCCGCCAAGGACGACTACCGCTCCGCCCTCGCCGTCTACCGCGACCTCGGCGACGACCACCCCGGCTCGAAGGCCGCCGACCGCGTGCCGGACAGCCTGAAGACGTACTACGAGTCCGTCGCCGCCCCGTACGAGGAGCGCAAGTACTGCGACGCCCTCGAGCCCCTCAAATACCTCCGCACCCTCCCCGACGACCTCGGCAAGGACCGTCTCGGCTCCCTCGCCGCCTGGCCCGACGACCGGCTCGCCACCTCCCTCTACGAGTGCGGCGCCCAAGGTCTCGGGACAGCCGCGGGCGGCAGCGGGCAGTTCGGAGAGCTTCTGCGTACGTTCCCCGACTCCGACCAGGCCGGGAAGGTCGAGCCCGCCTTCCGCGACGCCATCGACGAGCGCTCGTCGGATCTGAAGGGCAGCGACCCCTGCAAGGCCACCGACGAGCTCCGCAACATCGGCTCCACCGCCAAGGCCCTCCCGGACGACGCGGGCGACGGGCTCTCCGGTGACGCCGCGAGCGCGGTGGAGTCCGGGGCGTACGCGTGTGGCGTCGACGAGTTCGAGGACGGGAAGTTCGACGCGGCCGCCAAGACGCTCGACGACTTCGCCGACACCTACCGGGGCAACGGCAAACGCGACCGCGCCCGGCAGATCGCCATCGCCGCCGAGATCGCCGCCGACCGCCCACAGGCCGGCCTGCGCCTGCCGCCCAGCAAGTCGCCGGGCGGCGCGAAGCTGGAGTACGTCGTCGAGAACGGCGGCCCCGGCCCGCTCGAGGTCCTCTACACCGGGCCCACCACCGGCACCCTCAAGCTCAAGGCCTGCGGCGGCTGCAAGACGTACACGACCAAGGCGAAGGGCAAGAAGGCCTGCCTCGCGGGCAAGGGGTACCCGAAGAAGACCCTGCGTCTGCCTGCCGGCGAGTACCACTTCCTCTACAAGCGCGGCGCGAGCAGCGCGGGAAGCGTCCGCAACAACACCGAGGGCAGCCAGGTCAGGCCCGGCTACCGCTACACCGACTGCTCGTACGTCGTGACGGGCGGCGGGCTCGGGGACCTGGACGATCTCGACGGGCTTACGTGAAGCATGATGTGAGACCTGGTCAGAGGGCACGCCGGGCCGTCATTGCCCGGCGTCACTCAGCGTGATACACAGAGTGACCATACGTTTCAGCCAACGAATGACGCCAAGTCGACATGCACTGGCCCGTTTGTCGGCGAGAATGAGCTGTCCTCTGTACTGCGGTAGGCAGAGGTGACAGAACAACCCACTAGGGGCGGTGAGTTACACATGCTTATGGCAGCCGAAAAGGGCGACATCACCACCATCATCGGCGGGATCGCCCCCGACTGGGGGCCCTTCGGGAGCCTGGGCAACGAGGCACGGGTGATGATCGAGGTCGTGATGGCGATCGCCATCCTCCTCTGTCTCGGCATTGCGATCTGGGGCGCGGCCAAACAGCGCATCGGCGCGACGGCGCTGCGCGACACGTTCAGCGCGGAGCAGGGCAAGGGCCTGATCATCGCGGGCCTGACCGGCGTCTTCATCATCGGCTCGCTCGGCACGGTCTTCACCATTGTGTACGGGCTGTCCCTTATACACATCTCCGAGCCCACGGGG
>NZ_SRIC01000525.1 GCF_004684775.1 Streptomyces sp. MZ04 | reverse complement strand
GGGGTGGGGCGTTGCGATCCGGGGCGCGGATTCCTTTGGCGGCCCGGTGCAGGAACTCGATGGATTGGGAGGCGAGTTGGGGGCCCGCATGGGAGTGGCGGGGCAGTTCGACGACGGTGAGGCCTTGGTAGCCGGTGGAGGCCAGGGCTTCGAGAACGGGCGGGAAGTCGATCTCCCCGTCCCCGAACGGGAGGTGTTCGTGGACACCGCGGCGCATGTCCTCGATCTGGACGTGCCGTAGCCAGGGCGCGGCGGCGCGTACGCAGTCGGCGGGAGGGAGCGGTTCGAGGCACTGGCAGTGGCCGATGTCGAGGGTGAGGCCCAGGGGCTCGGGGTCGCCGAGTTCGTGGCGGAGGCGGTGGAAGTCGGCGAGTGTGGAGAGGAGGTGGCCGGGTTCGGGTTCGATGGCCAGGGGCACGGCGGCGCCGGACGCGGCGTCCAGGACGGGTCCGAGCGCTTCGGCGAGGCGCTGCCAGGCGGTGTCCTCGGTGGTTCCCTCGGGGGTGATGCCGCTGAAGCAGTGCACGGCGTGGGCACCGAGGTCGGCGGCGACCTGGACGGCACGGATCAGCAGGCGGATGCGGGCCGCCCGCGCGTCCGGATCGGGGTCCAGGAGCGAGGGGCCGTGCTTGCGGCGCGGGTCGAGGACGTAGCGGGCGCCGGTCTCGATCGTCGCCGTCAGACCGAGGTGTTCCAGGCTGCGGGCCACGTGGCGGGTGCGGGCGGCGAGGTCGGGGGCGAGGGGGTCGAGGTGCATATGGTCGAGGGTCAGCCCGACGCCGGCGTATCCGAGGTCGGCGAGGAGACCGAGGGCGTCGTCGAGCCGGAGGTCGGTCAGCCCGTTGGTGCCGTACCCGAAGCGAAGGGGTTCCTCGGCAACGCCGGGGCCTCCGGCGCCACTCACCTGCGGGGCCGCCCGTCGCGAACCGCTCACGCTGCCGGGTCCTGCCTGCGAGCCCACGCCTGCGGGTGCCCGTCGCGAACCGCCGTCGCGGCCGCGCACTCCCTGCGGACCGACTCCGACTCCGGCTCGGGCTCCCGCTCCGACTCCGGCTCCGACTCCAGCTCCAGCTCCGGCTCGGGCTCCAGCTCCGACTCCGGCTCCAGCTCCGGCTCCAGCTCCAGCTCCGACTCGGGCTCCCGCTCCGACTCCAGCTCCGACTCCGACTCCGGCTCCAGCTCCAGCTCCCGCTCCGACTCCGGCTCGGGCTCCCGCTCCGACTCCAGCTCCGACTCCGACTCCGACTCCAGCTCCAGCTCCCGCTCCGACTCCGGCTCGGGCTCCCGCTCCGACTCCAGCTCCGACTCCGACTCCCGCTCCCGCTCCGGCTCCGGCTCCAGCTCCAGCTCCAGCTCCAGCTCCAGCTCCAGGGGACCCTTGCGATCCGTCGGCCGCTCGGGGTGGCCCTTGCGGCTGGCCCTCCCCGCGGGGCGCCCCCTGGCGTCCGTCGGGCTCACCGCCGCTCGGTGGTGGTGTCGCCGCCCAGTTCGCTCTCCCGGTCACGTGACACTCACCTTCCGGCCGAACCGGCGGGCCGCCGGGGCGAGAGCCGCGGTCAGCAGGGCGCTGCCCAAGGCGCCCGCGCGGGCGGAGAGTGCGGCCTGGAGCGGGATCATGGCTCGGATTCCGCCGCCGACGGCTCGTTGGGTGAGCTGGGGTGACGGGTTGAGGGTGGCGTGGAAGAGGGGGCGGGCGGCGGTGACGGCGTAGGTGGCCGCGAGGGCGGCTTGAACCGCGGCGCGGGTGCCGGTGCGCCACACGCCGGGTGCCGCACCAGTCTCGCCGGCCACAGTCGCCGCCAGCGCGGGTTGCCCTGCGTCGCGGGTGCCGGTGAGCCATGGCCCGGGTGCCGTGGCGGCAGCGAGCGCCGAGTGCTGTGCGGCGCGGGTGCCCCGGGGCCAGGTGGCGGGCGTCGCCTCCGCCGCCGTGGAGCCCGGCAGGCCGCGGGTGGCTGCTGCCCGTCGGCCTGCCGGGAGTTGAAGGGCGACGTCACGGACGCCGCCACCGTGACCGGCATGGCCACCGCGCCCGCCACCACCGTGACCCGCACGCCCACCG
>NZ_SRIC01000524.1 GCF_004684775.1 Streptomyces sp. MZ04 | reverse complement strand
GGCCCCGCACGCGGCCGCGGACGGGGCGGGGCAACCCGGCCCTGCGGTCCGGCAGTGAAAACCCCACGGCACAAGCGAACCAGCGCCAGCCAGGTGGCCACGCCCACGCCCGGCGACACCCCAAAAGCCGGTGCGGGGGCGGCGGGTGCGGCAGACGGCACGAGTGGTGAAGGCGGGAGGAGTGGTGAAGGCGGGAGGAGTGGTGAAGGCGGGAGGAGTGGTGAAGGCGGGAGGAGTAGTGAAGGCGGGAGGAGTAGTGAAGGCAGCAGGGGTGAGACGGCCGGTGCGGGTGAGGCGGGCCGACGTCTGAGCGCGGCCGACCTGGTACGGCTGGCGCGGTTCGGGTTGGGCCTGGCGTGGCGGGCGGATGGCCGCCTGGTCCTGCTGACCGGCGGGTTCGAGCTGGTGCAGGCGGTCGGTCTGGGCGCCGGGCTGCTGTTGCTGCGGCACACCGTGTCGGCACTGCTCGCGACCGCACCCGTCGCCGGCGCCGGTTCCGCAGCCGCCGACCGGGGAGGGCTCGCGGCGGTGGGGGTGGCGACGCTGATCCTGCTGGGGATGGGAACCCTGGGGGCCGCACTCCAGCTGACCGCGGCGGCGGTGCAGAGCGTGCTACGGCTCAAGACCGAACGGATGGCCGTGGGCGAGGTCGTCGCCGCTGCCGCCGCCGTGGACCTGGAGAAGTTCGAGGACCCGGCCTTCCACGACCGGGTGGAGCGCGCGGTCCTGGCCGCCAACCGGTACGCGCCGTTGACACTGACGCTGCTGTTCGCGGGACTTCGCACCGGCCTGATGCTGGTGGCCCTTGCGGTGCCGCTGGTGCTGATGGCCTGGTGGCTGCTGCCCCTGCTCGCGCTTCTCGTCGTCCCCACCGTCAGGGTGGCGCTGAGCAGGCAGCGCGCGATGTACGGGCTGCAGGTCCACCTCACCGAGAACAGCCGCACCCGTTACTACCTCACCCAGCTGCTGACCGGCCGTGACGAAGCCAAGGAGATCCGCGCGTTCGACCTGGCCGGATACATGTGGCAACGGCTGACCGACTGCTACCGGCAGGTCCTGGCCGAGACCACCGCGCTGCAGCGCCGCTTCACCCTGCTGGGCATCGGCGCGCGCCTGGCCACCGACATCCTCCTGGCCGCCGTGGCCGCCGCGCTCGTCGTGGCCGCCGCCACCGGGCGCCTGGAGGCGGCCACCGCGTTCACCGTGCTGGGTGCGCTCTACCTGGCCGGCCGCAACGCCACCGCAACGGCCGCCTTGGCCGGCGTCGCCGGGGGCGCGATGCTCTACCTCGACGCCCTGCGCGAGTTCACCGCGCCCTCCACCCCACTGCCCCCGCCGGTCCCGGTCCGATCCGGTTTCACCAGCGTCGAGGCCCGCAAACTCTCCTTCACCTACCCCGCAGGACACCGGCCCGCGCTCACCGATGTGAGCGTGCGCCTGGGCGCCGGTGAAGTGATCGCCCTGGTCGGGGAGAACGGCTCCGGCAAGACCACCCTGGCCAAACTCCTCACCGGCCTGTACCGGCCCACCGGCGGACAGATCGTCCTCGACAGCACCCCGGTCACCGACCCGGCCGACCTGCGCGGCCTCGCCGCGGTCCTCTTCCAGGACTACCTGCGCTACAAACTCACCGCCAAAGACAACATCACCCTCGGCCGCCCCGAACGCCACACCGACACCGGCGCGATCGAGACGGCCACCGCCAACGCCGGCGCGACCACCATCATCAGCGGCCTGCCCCACGGCTACGACACCCGGCTCGGCACCGAGTACACCGGCGGCGTCGACCTGTCCACGGGCCAATGGCAGCGCATCGCGCTGGCCCGCGCGTTCTTCCGCGACGCCCCCCTGGTCGTCCTGGACGAACCCACCGCCGCCATGGACCCCCTCGCCGAAGCCGACCTGTTCACCGCCATACGCCAACTGTTCACCGGCCGCACCGTCCTGCTCATCTCCCACCGGTTCTCCAGCGTCCGCGCCGCCGACCGCATCTACGTCCTCAAAGACGGCCGCATCATCGAACACGGCACCCACCACGACCTGCTGGCCACCGACGGCGTCTACGCCGACATGTTCCTCACCCAGGCCGCCGCCTACCTCGGCACACCCACCCCAGACC
>NZ_SRIC01000523.1 GCF_004684775.1 Streptomyces sp. MZ04 | reverse complement strand
CAGCAACGCCCTGCCCCGCCCGGTCAGTTCGGCCAGACGCTTGACGTGGTCGTCGGCGGGGTCGTGCAGCGGCGTCCGCACCCCGCCGACGTCGAGTCCCGACAGGCGTACGCCCGCCTTGACGAGGGAGACGGCATAGCCGCGGCCTTCGGCTCGCAGCTCCACGAAGGGCCGGTAGAAGCCGTCGATGAGCCGGTTGACGAGGGCGTCGCCTTCGGCGGTCCCGGCGTTGAAGGCCCGGTGGAAGGCGAGCGCGATGTCGGGCGCGAAGCAGAAGACGGCCGATGAGTAGAGCGTCACGCCGATGCCGCGGTAGCTGAGCCCGGTCAGTTCGGCGGTGGGCAGACCGTTGAAGTACAGGAATTCCTCCGGGACTTCGCCGCGCACGGCGCTCACGATGCGCTGCATCAGGTCCATGTCGCCGAGGCCGTCCTTGAAGCCGATGATCCCGTCGGTGCGGGCGAGTCCGACGACCGTCTCGGGGGTGAACACGGCGTTGTCGCGCTGGTAGACGATCACGTCGAGGGAGGTCGCCGCGGCCAGTTCGGCATAGTGCCGCAACAGGCCCTCCTGCCCGGCGACGACGAGATAGGGCGGCATCGCGAGCAGCCCGTCGGCGCCCGCCTCCTCGGCGAGCTTCGCGTACCGCACGGCGAGCGCGGTGCCGTAGCCGGCGCCCGCGACCACCGGCACCCGGCCCGCCGACACCTCGACGGCGACGGCGACGCACGCCTCGTACTCCTCGGGGGTCAGGGCGTGGAACTCGCCGGTGCCGCAGCAGGCGAAGACGGCCGCCGCGCCCGCGTCGACGCCCGCGCGTACGTGCGCGCGGAAGACGTCGAGGTCCACGGAGCCGTCAGGGCCGTAGGCGGTCACCGGGAAGAACAGCGGCCCGCTGGGGATGCGGAGTCGAGCGGCGAGGGGTGCTGACGTCACGGGCTCTCCCTTAGCGTGCACGTTTCTGATCGACGTCCATATTTCTGAACGCGTCCACGCTAAGGTGCGCCCTAACCCCTGGTCAAGCGCGCAGGGGCGCAACAGAATCGCAATTCAGGAGCGGACTCGCCGCCTCCGTACGACACTTGACGCGGCGGTGATCCGATCCCTAGCTTGTCCACACATGTGAATGCTGTACGTGCATACGAATGCGCAGCTGACCCGAGTAGCTGACCCGAGGAGACTCCCCCATGCCCGCTCCCCGCACCGTCCTGCTCACCGGCGCCGCAGGCGGCCTCGGCACCCTGATGCGGGGTCTTCTGCCCGCCTACGGCTATGAGCTGCGGCTGCTCGACATGCGGCCGATCGAGGGCGAACCGGCGGCGATCGCGGCGGACCTCTCGGACCGGGCGGCGCTGCGCGAGGCCGTGCGGGGCGTCGACGCGATCGTCCATCTGGCGGGCATCTCCCTGGAATCCACCTTCGACAAGATCCTCAAGGCCAACATCGAGGGGACGTACAACCTCTACGAGGCGGCCCGCGAGGAGGGCGTACGCCGCGTCGTCTTCGCCTCCTCGAACCACGCGGTCGGCTTCACACCGCGCCCGGCCGGTGACGAGCCGCTGATCCCGGTCGACACACCGCGCCGCCCCGACACCTTCTACGGCCTCTCCAAGTCCTTCGGCGAGGATCTCGCCCAGCTGTACTGGGACAAGCACGGGATCGAGACGGTCTCGGTGCGCATCGGCTCCTGCTTCATGGAGCCGACGAGCGTGCGGATGCTGTCGATCTGGATGTCGCCGGGGGACGGCGCCCGCCTCTTCCACGCGGCGCTGACCGCTCCCGCGGTGGGGCATGCGGTGGTGTACGGGTCCTCCGCGAACACCCGGCTGTGGTGGGACCTGTCGTCGGCGCGTGCGCTCGGCTACGAGCCGCAGGACGATTCGGAGCAGTACGCGGAGAAGCTGGTCGCCGAGCACGGGGAGCTGGACCCGGAGAACCCCGAGCACGCTCGTCTGGGCGGCCACTTCTGCACGAACCCTCCGGTGTGGCCGTACTGATCTCAGGCCCGCCGCAGCTTCTTTCAGCCCGTCCGGCGTTTGGGGACGACTTCGGCGGAGCCGGTGATCTGGCGAGCCATGAGCCCGACGAAGTCGGAAAGTATCGGGAAGGGGCGGGGTTGGGGAAAGAAG
>NZ_SRIC01000522.1 GCF_004684775.1 Streptomyces sp. MZ04 | reverse complement strand
TCGTGGGCTCGGAGATGTGTATAAGAGCCAGGTTCAGGGCATTCGAATATGCCAAAGGCGCCTGTGCCGCGCCGTCTCGTGCCCTAAATTCCCGGAGACGCCTCCGGTGAACAGAGCTGGCACACGGCGGGCTGCGCGCGGAGGTCCGCTATGTGGCGGCGCAGCCCGGGGCCCAGGTCGGCGGGGACATCTACGACGTCGTCAGCACACCCTTCGGCGTACGGCTGATCATGGGCGACGTCATGGGCGACGTCATGGGCGACGTCATGGGCGACGTCATGGGCAAGGGAAGGGCGGCGGTCGGCACCGCCATAGACGCCCTCGGCGCCTTCCGCGAACTCGCCCAGTGCGAGGCGCGGTTGTCCATGGTGGCCCAGCGTATGGACGCGGCCCTGGCGCACCGGGAGAGCGGCGCGGACTTCGTCACCGCGCTGCTGCTCGGCGCGTCCGACGGCGAGGGCAGCGTGGAGCTGGTCTGCTGCGGACATCCGCCGCCCCTGCTGATCCGCGCGCGCCGCGCCACCTTCGTGGACGCCCTGCCGAGAAGAGGCGACCGTGGCCGGCAATCTGCCTACGGAGCACACCCCTCTTGTCGGCCGCCGCCGCGAACTCACCCTGCTGCGCCAGCTCTGCACCCGCTCCCGCACGGTGACCGTGACCGGCCTCGGCGGCATCGGCAAGACCCGCACCGCACTGCGCGGCGCCGCCGACGTGGCGGACGGCTTCGCCGACGGAGTCTGGTTCGTCGAGCTCTCCGGCCTCCAGGACGGCGTCCTCCTCGTGCACGCGGTCGCCACGGCGCAGCGACGACGACACGGCGTACGCGTACTCCACGCACCGGCTCGGCTGCGCCGCGCTGACGCGGGACGAACACGCCACGGCGGAGAGGTACTTCAAGGCGTCCGTGGCCGGCTACGCGGAACTCGGCGAGCTCAACAGCAACGTCATGATGGCGCGCATCGAGCTGGCCATGGCGCTCGCGTTCCAGGGCGATCTGGACGCGGCCGTCGGCCTGTGCGCGCAGGCCCGCGCCACCTGCGAGGCACACGGCGAGCGCTGGGCCAAGGCGTACGCCCTCTATGTGCTCCTTCGCCGCCTGGGCGGGCGGCCGCACCGACGAGGCGGCGCGCCTCGCCAGGGAGTGCCTGCTGATCAACTACGAGTTCCGCGACCTCGTCGGAATCGTCCTGCTGTCACAGCTCCGCGCCGACCGCCCGGACGATGATCTTGCCCAGGTTCTCGCCCCGCAGCATCCCCAGGAACGCGTCCACGATCCCGCCGAAGCCCTCGACCACGGTCTCGTCGAGCCCGATGCGCCCGCTCCGCAGATGGGGCACCACGAACGCGTTCAACTCCTCTTGCACATCACGGTGGTTGCGGACCAGGAACCCCTCCATGCGCAGGCTCTTCTCCACGATGTCGGGGAGATTGCGCAGCGCGTACGGCGCGCCCGTGGCGTTGTACTGCGCGATCGTGCCGATCCGTACGATCCGCCCGTACTCGCGCAGCGAGGAGATCGCGGCCTCCAGGTGCTCTCCGCCCACGTTGTCCATATAGAGGTCGATGCCGTCGGGCGCCGCCTTCGCGAGCAGCTCGGCCGCCGGGCCCGCGTGATAGTCGAAGACCTCGTCGTAGCCGACGTGTTCGGTGAGGTACGCCGCCTTCGCCGCCGTCCCCGCGCTGCCGACGAGCCGCCCGGCGCCCATCAGCCGGGCGAGCCGCCCGGTGGCCGTGCCCACGCCGCCGGCCGCCGCCGAGACGAACAGGTCCTGCCCCTCCCGGAGTTGGGCGACGCGGGTGAGCCCGACGTACGCGGTCAGGCCCGTGCCGCCCAGGATGCTCAGGTGCGCCGAGAGGGGTACGCCGTCGAAGCGGGGGACGCGGCGGGCCTCTTCGGGCGTGACGACGGAGTGGGTGCGCCAGCCCTGCCGGTGGAAGACGATCTCCCCCTCGGGGAGCGCGGGGTCGCGGGACTCCACGACCCGGCCCAGGGCGCGGCCCTCCAGCGGGGCGTTCAGCTCGAAGTCGCCGTCCATCATTTCGCGGTGGTAGGGGTCGACGGACCAGTAGAGGTTCTCCACCAGGGCCGTGCCGGGGCCCGGCGCGGGCGGCGCGGACTCGACGAAGGCGAAGTGGCCGGGGGTGGGGAAGCCGTGGG
>NZ_SRIC01000521.1 GCF_004684775.1 Streptomyces sp. MZ04 | reverse complement strand
CCCTCCCCCGCCAAGCCGGGCATCCCGCCCGGGACGGTGGCGGGGCCAACTGGGGCTCGGTGTCGGCGGCGTGACCGACCTGCGTCACGACACTTGCCGGGACGGGGCGCTGCTGATCCGGTGCCTTTGATAGTCACCGGGCGGCCCCGGTACGAATCAAGGCCACCGCCGCCAGAGCCCCACCCCGCCGGGCGTCAGTCCTTGCGGCCCGTCACTGCCACCGTGACACCGAGGCCGATCATTGTCAGGCCGCCGGCGCCGCCGACCAGGGAGAGGCGTTGAGGTGAGCGGGCGAACCAGTCCCGTGCGGTGGATGCCGCCAGGCCCCACGTCATGTCGGAGGCGAGGGCGATGGCGTTGAACACCAGGCCGAGCACCAGCATCTGCGCCGCGGCGTGGCCCTGTCCGCGGTCGACGAACTGCGGTAGCACCGCGGCGAAGAAGACGATGGTCTTGGGGTTGGTCACCCCTACCGCGAAGCCTTCCCAGAACGTCCGCAGATTTCCTTGCGCGGTGCCCACGCCAGTCACCGCTGCCTGCAGCGAACCGCGTTCCCGCCACGCCTTCACGCCCAGGAAAACCAAGTAGGCGGCACCCGTCAGCTTCAGCGTCGTGAAGAGAAGAGCCGAGCGTTCCAGTGCCGCCCCGACCCCGAACGCCACGGCCACGATGAGGACATAGGCGCCGGCGGTGTTCCCTACGACCGTGGTCAGCGCGCCACGGCGGCCCTGCGCCAGGGCCCGCCCGATCACGAACAGCACGCTGGGGCCGGGGATCACGATCAACAGGAACGACATCGCCGCGAAGGCGAGCAGACGGTCGGCAGACACCATGCGGTTCATGCAAGCACGGGGGAGGCTTCCGGTTCCATCAGTTTCGGCTTCGGGGTCCTTGTTCGGTCCCGGTGCGTATGTGGGTGATGAAGGCCCGTAGTTGGCTTGGGCCTGTGGTGAGGGTGGTTTCCGGGGCGTCGCTCTCGCGGAGGTGGATCGTCCCGTCCGGCGCGGCCGAGACATGGACGCACGCGCTTGCCTCTTGGCAGTACGAGGACTTCTGCCAGGTCTGGTCGGTCAAGGTGGCTCCCTGGGCTCAGAGTTCGTTCGCGATGTGGTGGATGAAGGCGCGTGACGCGGCGGCGTCGAGGGCGGTGTCCTCCATGCGGTCGAGCAGCAGCGCGTACTTGTGGACCTGGGCTTCGGCGTCCAGGAGGAGCGCCCCGTGGGACTGGTCGAGCTGCACCGTGTCGAGTTGGGGCACAGGGCCCGAGTAGTAGCCGACCGACTGGCCGGAGCCGGGGAAGACGCCGTGGGTGAAGGGGATCACTCGGAGGGTGATCCCCTCGTGCTCGCTCATCTTCGTGAGGTGCTTCAGCTGTTCGCGGGTCGTCCCTTTGCCGCCGAACCGCATGCGCAGGGCCGCCTCGTGGACGACGGCGCTGTACGGGGTGGGGTGTTCCCGGTAGAGGACCTCTTGGCGCTTGATGCGGAAGGAGATCCGGTGCTCGACGTCCGGGGGCGACAGGCGTGGCACCGAGCCGTCGAACAGCGCCCGGATGTAGTCAGGGGTCTGCAGCAGGCCGGGGATGTGCAGGGCATTGGAGATGCGGAGTGCGGTGGCGTGGTGCTCGGACTCGGCGAGGTCGAGCTGCGACGCGGAGAGGGTCTCGCGGTACTCCTCCCACCAGCCGCGCTTCCGGTGCGCCGCCATGGCGACGAGCGCGTCGACGAGGGCTTCGTCGGCGCAGTCGTAGTGCTGGGCGAGGGTGCGGATGCGTTGCTCGCTGAGGCCGAAGCGGCCGGTTTCGATGTTGCTGATCCGGGCCTGGTTGGCCCCGATCAGCTCGCCTGCGGCGCGGGCGGTCAGGCCTGCGCGCTCCCGGAGCTTGCGCAGTTCGACTCCCAGCCGGAGTTGCCGTGCTGTGGGCGTTGACCGTGGCGGCATGTTCTTGCACTCCCTTGCCCTGCGCTGTCACCCACACGGGTGGAGCGTCGGATGCATCCGCAGATTGCGTAGAAACTATTCTACGGACGCCGCTACGGTGAAGCCGTAAGCCGCCCAACTGCCCCCGCCGATAAGCCGGAAGCGCACCGCAACCACGCGGCATGCCACCGCCCGGCGCGGTCGTCGAGCGGGCAAGTCCCTTCACCGCAGGAGGCGTTCATGGTCACCGTATCCCCGCCC
>NZ_SRIC01000520.1 GCF_004684775.1 Streptomyces sp. MZ04 | reverse complement strand
GGTGGGCGGGAAAGCATCCGCCGCGAAGCGGCGGCCCAGGGCGGACGCGACCCGCACCCGAGGACCGGCCAGCCCTGACGCAGGGGGACAAATCACCCCCAGTCCTGGAGGAACGTACAACCTCACCCAGAGGGTCACCTCGGCCTCCCGTACAAGCGCAGAGCATCGCGGCCGCTAGGCTGACCACCGTGAAGGTCCTCGTCATCGGCAGTGGTGCCCGCGAACACGCCCTGTGCCGCTCTCTGTCCCTCGACCCCGACGTCTCCGCCCTGCACTGCGCCCCCGGCAACGCCGGCATCGCGGACGTGGCCGAGCTGCACCCGGTCGACGCCCTCGACGGCACCGCGGTGGCCGCCCTGGCCACCCGCCTCGGCGCCGAGCTCG
The DNA here is from genome assembly GCF_004684775.1 of Streptomyces sp. MZ04. Classification (GTDB taxonomy): domain Bacteria; phylum Actinomycetota; class Actinomycetes; order Streptomycetales; family Streptomycetaceae; genus Streptomyces. The sequence continues at coordinate 1,851 of NZ_SRIC01000520.1, read as the reverse complement.
TCGTGGTGGGCCCTGAGGCCCCCCTCGTCGCCGGGGTCGCCGATGCCGTACGCGACGCCGGAATCCCCTGCTTCGGGCCCTCCCGGGAGGCCGCCCAGCTGGAGGGCTCCAAGGCCTTCGCCAAGGACGTGATGGCGGGCGCCCAGGTGCCCACCGCCCGGTCGTACGTCTGCACGACCGCAGGGGAGATCGACGAAGCCCTCGACGCCTTCGGGGCGCCCTACGTCGTCAAGGACGACGGGCTCGCCGCCGGCAAGGGCGTCGTCGTGACCGGCGACATCGCAGCCGCCCGGGAGCACGCCCTCGCCTGTGACCGCGTCGTCATCGAGGAGTTCCTCGACGGCCCCGAGGTCTCCCTCTTCGCCATCACGGACGGCGTCACCGTCGTCCCGCTCCAGCCCGCCCAGGACTTCAAGCGCGCGCTGGACGGGGACGAGGGCCCGAACACGGGTGGCATGGGGGCGTACTCGCCGCTTCCCTGGGCCGACCCGAAGCTGGTCGACGAGGTCATGCAGAGTGTTCTGCAGCCGACCGTCGACGAGCTGCGACGGCGCGGCACCCCGTTCTCGGGGCTGCTCTACGCGGGCCTCGCGATCACCAGCCGCGGCGTACGCGTCATCGAGTTCAACGCCCGCTTCGGCGACCCCGAGACGCAGGTCGTCCTCGCCCGCCTGAAGACCCCGCTCGCCGGAGTCCTGCGCGCCGCGGCCGAAGGCACCCTCGTCGACCTGCCCCCGCTGCGCTGGAGCGACGACGCCGCGGTCACTGTCGTCATCGCCTCGCACAACTACCCCGATACGCCGCGTACCGGCGACCCCATCGAGGGACTCGGCGACGTCGTGGCGCAGGATGCCCCGGACGCGTACGTCCTGCACGCCGGGACGAAGCACAACGGCGACGCGGTCGTCAGCGCGGGCGGCCGTGTGCTGTCCGTGACGGCCACGGGCGTGGACCTGACCGAGGCCCGCGAGCGCGCGTACACGGCGCTGTCCCGCATCCGCCTCGACGGCTCCCAGCACCGCACGGACATCGCGGCGAAGGCGGCCGCGGAGGCGTAACCAAGGTCGCCCACGTGCCGGCCGCGAACAGCTCACAGGCCCCGGATCTGACACTGGATCCGGGGCCTGACCGTCATCCACCTTTACCCAAAGCCATTCCATCGGGTGACCGCTGGCCCATCCGGCTGACGATGCCCGGCACCCCAACTAGGGTGCGGCGCAAGCGGTTCAGGTGCCCATAGCCAAACAGACCACCGGCATTGCGATGTCAGTGGCGGGTGCCACAGTGGGGGAGTGAGCAAATCCATCGGCGGCTGCCGTCCGCCCTCGGCCCCGGTCCCCGCCGGCGGCCGGGCAGCAGGCGGAGCAGGCAGCAGGGGGTGACGTAGGTCGTGTCAGGTACGGGTGTGGAAGTGGGCGTGCAGTCCGCGCGTTCCCAGGCGCTCGCCGTGCTGCGCATCCGCAGCAGGGCCCTTGCCGTCGCACTGCTGCCCGCGGCCGTCGCCGTCGTGCTGCTCGCGGGCGGGGCCACGGGCCATGTCACCGGCGGCAGTTGGGACGTGGTGCGCGGCATCGTGACGGCCGTCGCCGCCGTCGTGCTGCTCGCCGCCGCGGGCATCGCGCTGGTCGTCGCCCGCGCCAGGCCCGCCGTCAGCCCCACGGTCCCGATCAGCGAGAGCTCGGCCCCCGATCTGTACCGCCTGGTGCGGGACCTGGCCGACCGCCTGGACGTGCCCGCGCCGTCGGCGATAGCGCTCACCCCGGACTGCGACAGCTGGCTGGAGGACCGCACCCACCCCGCGCACGGCCCACCCGCGGAGGCCTCCGCCCCGCCCGGGGCAGAGGTCAATGG
>NZ_SRIC01000519.1 GCF_004684775.1 Streptomyces sp. MZ04 | reverse complement strand
CATGAGCGTCTCGTGGGCTCGGAGATGTGTATAACAGACAGCCCCTCCCCCCTCAACCCTCCTGATAAAACCCGACGTTCACGCTGCGCGGCCCCGCCCGGTCCTGGATGACCACCTCACCGGACCCGCCCCGGGGCAGCGCGGCGGTCCCCCCGTACTCGATGGGCCGCACCTCACCCCCCGCCGTCACACGCACCTCCGACGAGGGATCCGGATGCGACCCGCGCAGCCAGGTGACGGACCAGGCCCCGTCGGGACCGCAGCGGAACTCGAGATGCGTGCGCGACACGAACAGCCAGTCGTCGGGCGGCACAAGACGGCACACACCGCGATCGCGCCCCACCCGCAGCACGGCACCCGGTTCGCTCGGCGCGTCAGCCATGAGCATGCCCGCGGTCGCGCCCGCGTCCTCCCCGGACACGGAGGCCATGGTGAGCTCCAGCACGTACGCTCCTCAATTCTCGGTGATCGAACGCGCGGCCGACGGAACACACTCCGCACCGCGCCGCCGCATCCTAAGTCGCGCCCTCCCGCGACCGCACGGTCTCCCCGGAACAGCGGCCCGGCTGGAACAATGGACACATGACTGAACGGAAGCCACCGGAAGTCACCTTCGAGTCGTGGATCGACAAGCAGATCCGGGAGGCGGAGCAGCGCGGCGACTTCGCCGCGCTGCCCGGCCACGGCAAACCGCTGCCGCCCGGCCTGGACACCACGTCGTACGACGAACAGTGGTGGATCAAGCAGAAGATGGTCCGCGAGGGCCTCTCCCACCTCCCCCCGACCCTCGCCCTGCGCAAGGAGGCCGAGGACGTGCTCGCCGCCGCGCCCGACGCCCCGTCCGAGAGCATGGCCCGCCGCCTCGTGACCGACCTCAACGAAAAGATCACCGAGGCCCTGCGCAGACCCCCACCGGGCCCGCCGCTGGGCCTGAAGCCCTTCGACGTCGACGAGGTCGCCCGCACCTGGCGCGAACGCCACCCGGACTGATCCCACGGGAGCCGTGCGCGAGGATGGGCCCATGAGCATCGTGAAAATCAACAAGTCTGTCAACGGACTCACATAGGGGCGGACCTGCGATGAGTCGTCCGGCGGCTACAGCTTAAGACCCCGCCCGGTAGTAACGGACGGGGCTGGTGGGCGTGCGTGTTCAGCGGCGCAGGTGACGGCTTTCACCCAGCAGCCGGAGTCCTGGGGCCAGACGGGGCAGGAGACCAGGACACCGGGTGTCTTCGGGCATCGGCCAGGAGTGCCAGCAGGCCAGGCACCAGAGCGAGCGTTGATGCTCCGGGTCGGGGGCCGCTTCGCCGCCGCAGCGGGGGCACTCCTGCAACGCGTCTCCTAGGCCGAGAGGTCGAATTCGCCCAGCTTGGCACCGCTGAGGAAGTCGGTCCATTCCGTGGGGGTGAACTCCAGCGTGCGCCCGGTCACGGAGCTGCGGACGACTACCGTGTCCGGCACGTTGGTGGCCACCTCCACACAGCGGGGGTCGTTGTTGTTGTACTGGCATGCGCTGGACGTGCGGAACTCGTAGTCGGGAATCGTGGTCATCGTGTCTTCCCTTCACTGCGCTGCGGGGATGCGGTCCCCGCGCCGTTCTACGGCCCGCCCCTGCGGGGACGGGAGTCTGTGTGCGTCGGACACTGACAGGGCGGCCACTGCGTCATGGCTAAGGCGCTCCTCTTGCGGCGGTCCGCGTGGTCCTGGTGCTCGTTGCCGTCGGTCACTGAACGCGCTCCACCACGGCGACTTCCGAGAACTCCCGCACGAACGTCATGTGTCCGGTGCGGCCCGTGTGCTCAATGCACATGTCTGTGCACACGTCAGCGTTGCCGGTCGGTGCAGAGGTCCAGCGGCAGTCAGGGTTCAGACAGCGCGCACTCGCAGTGGTCTCCGCCGAGGGGTGGCGGCGCATGACGTAGCTGATGTAGGCCGCGAACGCGCTTCCGCAGCGAATCCGCCCGGCTGATGCCTCACTGTCTCGCGGTTGTGGCACGCGACGCACAGTGGACGCAGATGGTTCGGCCCATCAGGGTTCGCCTCGCCCCGTGCGATCAACTCGCGTCGGGACAACGGGTGATGGTCTGCCACGTTGGCCAGACGGCCACACAGCACGCACCACGGGTGCTTTTAGAGGTAGGCCCTGCGGATGCGCTGCCACCGCGTGTCATAGACAGCGCCACCACGTGACGCACGGTCCTGTCTATTATACACATCTGACGCTGCCGACGAATAGCCTTGTGTAGAT
>NZ_SRIC01000051.1 GCF_004684775.1 Streptomyces sp. MZ04 | reverse complement strand
GTGCGGTGGGTGGGTTAGGGGGTTTCCTCTTTCCCCGACCCCGCCCCTTCCCGAAACTCTCCGGCTGCGCCGGCCTCGAGGTGACCGCAGATCACCGGCTCCGCCGAGTTCGTCCTCAAACGCCGGACGGGCTGAAATGCCCTCAGCCCAAGCGGACCCGCGCCAGCTGTCGCGACTGGGCGACCAGGCGGTCCTCCGTGTCCCAGACCTCCGCGTCCTCCTCCAGGAAGCCGCCCGCCAGGTTGCGGGTGGTGATGGAGACACGGAGCGGTCCGGGAGCTGGACGGCAGCGGATGTGGGTGGTGAGTTCGACCGTCGGGACCCAGCCGGACAGGCCCAGTTCGAAGGCCGTCGGCGGCAGCGCGTCCACCGCGAGCAGCAGCGACAGCGGGTCGGCGTCGCGGCCGTCCGCGAGGCCGAACCAGGCCCGCATCTCCCCCTTGCCGGAGGGCTGGCCGAGGGCCCACCCCAGGGTGGACGGGTCCAGTTTCAGGAAGAGCCGGTCACTGATCGCCGAGCTGCCGGGCACGGGCCGGTGATCCGGCGCGTCCTGCGGGCCGAAGCACTGCTCCAGCGGCGGCAGCGCAGGCGGCTTGGCCGTCGTACGGACGTCGTCCGGCAGCGCGGCCAGATCTCCGTACGAGGCGAGCACGCGGATCCGCTCCACCTCGCGCCCCTCCTCGTCGTACTGGAAGAGCGAGGCCTGCCCGGTGGACAGCGTCCGCCCACCGCGCACCACGTCCGTACGGATCACCGCGGGACCCGGCTGCGACGCCGTCAGGTAGTGCGCGGAGATCGTGAAGGGGTCCGCGTGCGGCAGCGCGTCGCCGAGCGCTCGGCCGATCACCGCGAGGAGATAGCCGCCGTTGACGGCGCTGATGATCGTCCAGCCGGCGGAGAGCTCGATGTCGTAGACGCCGGGCTCCCGCCGGGTGACCGCGGTGTCGCGGTCGAACTCGCTGTCGCCGATGCTCGCGGGCACCGCTGCCGGTATGGATGCTGCCTCTGCCATGCCAGCAACGTACAACATGAAACTACTAAGCGGTAGCTTTCTCCGGTGAACCGGGCCGCACACTCCTAGGCACGCTCCTAGGCCCACTCCTAGGCACACTCCTACGCGTCCTCCACCTCCATCGCCGTCGAACGCCGGTGCCAGGCCCGCGGCGCCCGCCAGTGGTAGCGCATCGCGAGCAGCCGCAGGACGAACGCCGTGACGACGGCGAGGCCGCTGGTGAAGGCGTTCACCATGTCGTAGTTGATGCAGAGCGCGACCATCGCCGAGCCGACGATCGCGGGCACGGCGTACAGATCACGGTCCCAGCGCACCAGCGAGGGCACCTCGTTGGCGATGATGTCGCGCAGCACGCCGCCGCCCACCGCGGTGGCCAGACCCAGGGCCGCCGACGCGGTGAGGCCGAGGCCGTAGTCGTACGCCTTGGTCGTGCCGGTGACGCAGAAGAGGCCGAGCCCCGCCGCGTCGAAGACGTTCACCGCGACCTGGGTGCGCTCCACCTCGGGGTGCAGGAAGAACACCAGGGCGGCGGCGAACAGCGGGGTGATGAAGTAGCCGAGGTCGGTGAACGCGGCGGGCGGCACCGCCCCGATGACCAGGTCCCGGAGGATCCCGCCGCCCAGGGCGGTGACCTCGGCGAGCACGGCGATGCCGAAGACGTCGAAGTTCTTGCGTACGGCGAGCAGGGCGCCGGAGATCGCGAAGACGAAGATCCCGACGATGTCGAGCGCGTGCTGGACGGAGGGGCTGAACAGATCCTGAATCACGCGACATTCTTACCTGCCCGCCGCCCAGCCCCACGCACCCCCTACAGGGCGGGCTTGCCCTTCGTGAACAGCCACGTCTCGAACAGGCTGTCCAGCTGCTTGCCCGAGATCTTCTCGGCGAGCCGGATGAAGTCGGCGGTGGTCGCGTTCCCGTGCCGGTTCTGCTGGGTCCAGGCCGGAAGCAGCTTGAAGAACGCCTTGTCACCGATGCGCTCGCGCAGCATCTGGAGCGTCATCGCGCCGCGCTGGTAGACGGCGGAGGCGAACATCGTGTCGCGCTGCGGGTCGCCGACGACCGTCTGCCAGAAGGGCGCGTCGGCGGGGCGCGAGTCGTAGCCCGCGATGAAGGAGTCGTGGGCCGAGCGGATGCCCTTGTGCTCGCTCCACAGCCACTGGGAGTAGGTCGCGAACCCCTCGTTGAGCCAGATGTCGTTCCACTTCTCGGGCGTGACCGAGTCGCCGAACCACATGTGGGCCAGCTCGTGGGCGATGGTCGACTCGCTGCGGACGGCGGAGTAGACCGGCTTGGTCTGGGTCTCGAGCGAGAAGCCCGCCTGCGGCATGTCGTCGACGATCGCGCCGGTCTCCTCGAAGGGGTAGGGACCGAAGACCTCCGACCAGTAGTCGGTGACCTCGGCGGTGACGCCGTACACGTCGACGTTGTTGCTGTTCTCGAGGACGGGGTCGATGGCGACGTAGATCGGGGTCCCCGCCGGGGTCTTGCCGGTCTTCACGTCGAACTTCCCGATCGTGGCGGTCGCGAGGTAGGTCGCCATGGGCGTGGACTCGCGCCAGTGGGCGACGGTCTGCCCGCCCTTGTCGTACGTGTCGACCAGGCGGCCGTTGGAGACCCCGGTCAGGCCCTTGGGGGCCTTGATGCGGATGTCGAAGGCGGCCTTGTCCCCCGGGTGGTCGCTGGACGGGAACCACGTCGACGCGGCGTTGGGCTCGCACGCGACGAAGACGCCGTCCGTCGTCTTCATCCAGCCGTAGTCGGAGCCGAAGACGATGGGGCCGCTCAGCGGCTCGGGGACACCGCCGTACGTGACGGTCACGGTGAACGTCCGGTGCTTGCGCAGGTGGTCGCGCGGGCTGATGCGGATCTCGTCGCCCTCGCGCGTGAAGTGCGCCCGTCTTCCGTTCACCTCGATTCTCGTCACCTCCAGCTTCTGGAGGTCGAGGTCGAAGGAGGAGAGGTCCTGGGTGGCGCGCGCGGTGATGGTGGTGCGGCCGTCGAGGCGGTCGGTGTCGGGGTTGTACGCCACGTCGAGGCCGTAGTGACGTACGTCGAATCCGCCGTTGCCGAGCTGCGGGAAGTACGGGTCGCCGACGCCGTCCGAGCCGGGGTGCGGCGCGGGTGCGGCGGCGATCAAGCAGAAGGAGGCGACGGCTGTGGCCAGTGCCCCCAGACGTGCCGAACGGGAGAGTGCCATGAGTCATCCCTTTCGCGCGTGTTCCGATGAGACGGACACGCAGACTCTGCACTCTCCCGTATGGGCGTGTACATGACTTGGTGCCTGATTTTTACCAAGTCATCTGGAGCTACTTGCCAGTTGACCCCTGACCCTTGGCTTCCACTTCGGCCTCCGCTTCGGCTTCCGCTTCGGCCTCCGCTTCCGGGGCGTCCTTCGAGACGGTCTCGGGGGCTTCGTCCTTCGACACGGTCTCGGCCTCCGCAGCCGGCGCCGACTTCTCCGCCGTCTCGTCCGCCGTCTCGTCCGCCGTCTCCTCCGCCTTGCTCACCACCGACACCACCTCGATCGCCTCCTTGGCGATCTGCAGCAGCTTGGTGTCCTCGGGCGCCTGGTCCTCGGCGTTCTCCGGGTGGTGGCACGCCACCTGGTGGCCCGTCTCAAGCGTGATCAGCGGGGGCTCGGTCTTCGCGCAGAGCTCCGTCGCCTTCCAGCACCGCGTGTGGAAGCGGCAGCCGGTGGGCGGGTCGATCGGCGAGGGGACGTCACCGCGGAGCAGGATGCGCTCGCTCTTGACCCCGCGACGCTTGGGGTCGGGCACCGGCACCGCGGAGAGCAGCGCCTTGGTGTACGGGTGCATCGGCTTGGAGTAGAGGTCCTTGCGGTCCGCGAGCTCCACGATCTTGCCGAGGTACATCACCGCGATGCGGTCCGAGACGTGCCGGATCACCGAGAGGTCGTGCGCGATGATCACGTACGTCAGGCCGAGCTCGTCCTGGAGGTCGTCCAGAAGGTTGACCACCTGCGCCTGGATCGAGACGTCCAGGGCCGAGACGGGCTCGTCGGCCACGACCAGCTTGGGCCGCAGCGCGAGCGCACGGGCGATGCCGATGCGCTGGCGCTGACCGCCGGAGAACTCGTGCGGGTAGCGGTTGTAGTGCTCGGGGCTGAGCCCCACCCGCTCCAGCATCTCCTGCACGGTCTGCTTCAGGCCGCCCTCGGGCTTGACGCCCTGCAGCTTGAACGGCGCACCGACGATCGTGCCGATGGTGTGCCGCGGGTTCAGCGACGAGTACGGGTCCTGGAAGATCATCTGCACGTCGCGGCGCAGCGGCCGCATCTTGCCGACGCCCAGGTGCGTGATGTCCACGCCCTCGAACTCCACGCGCCCGGCGGTCGGTTCGAGCAGGCGGGTGATCAGCCGGCCCATCGTCGACTTGCCGCAGCCCGACTCGCCCACGACGCCGAGCGTCTCACCGGGACGTACGTCGAAGGTGAGACCGTCGACGGCCTGCACCGCCGCCACCTGGCGCTGCAGCAGCCCCTTCTTGATGGGGAAGTGCTTCACCAGGCCGTCGACCTTGAGCAGCGGCTCGGGTGAGCTCTTCGACTGCGCCGGGATCGTCATCTCCTGGCCCTTGCCCTTCGCCAGATCCTTCTGGGCTTTCGCCTGGTCTTTCGCTTCGTCTTTCACAGCTTCGGCGCAATCTCTTCGGTCCAGATGCGGGTGCGCTCCTCCTGCGACATGTGGCAGGCGGTGAAGTGTCCCGGGGCCACCTCGCGCAGATCGGGGCGCTCGCTGCGGGTGATCTGGTCCTTGGGGATGTCGGCGTACGGGCAGCGCGGGTTGAAGGCGCAGCCCGACGGCAGGTTGATCAGGCTGGGCGGGGAGCCCTTGACCGGTACGAGACGGTCGGTCTCCTCGCGGTCGATGCGCGGCATCGATCCCAACAGGCCCCAGGTGTAGGGGTGCTGGGGCTCGTAGAAGACCTTCTCGGCGGTGCCGCGCTCGACGCAGCGGCCGCCGTACATCACGAGCAGCTCGTCCGCCATCTCGGCGACCACGCCCAGGTCGTGCGTGATCATGATGACCGCGGAGCCGAACTCCTTCTGCAGATCCCGGATGAGGTCGAGGATCTGCGCCTGGACGGTGACGTCAAGGGCGGTCGTCGGCTCGTCCGCGATGAGCAGCTCGGGGTTGTTCACCAGGGCCATCGCGATCATCGCGCGCTGGCGCATGCCGCCGGAGAACTCGTGCGGGTAGCTGTCGACCCGCTTGTCCGGCTGGGGGATGCCCACCCGGTCGAGCATCTCGATGGCGCGCTTGCGGGCGACCTTCTTGTCCACGTTGTTGTGGACCCGGTACGCCTCCATGATCTGCTTGCCGATGGAGTAGTACGGGTGCAGCGCGGACAGCGGGTCCTGGAAGATCATCGCCATGTCGCGGCCGCGCAGCCTGCGCACCTCGTTCGGGTCCGCGCTGAGCAGCTCCGTGCCGTTCAGCCAGATCTCGCCGGAGAGCTGCGCCCTGCGGCGGCCGTACTGACCTGCGGTGTGCAGGCCGAGGATGCCGAGCGAGGTGACGGACTTGCCGGACCCCGACTCGCCGACGATGCCGAGGGTGCGGCCCTTCTCCAGCGTGAAGCTGAGCCCGTCGACGGACTTGACCAGGCCGTCGTCGGTCGGGAAGTGCACCTTGAGATCGCGTACTTCGAGGAAGGCGCTGGGAGCGGCCGAAGCGGCGGCGACGGGTTCTCCGACAGCCGCTCCGGTCTTGTGCAGTTCGGTCATCCCAGCCTCACTCGCGGGTCGATGACGGCGTACAGAAGGTCGACGACGAGGTTGGCAAGCGCGATCGCGAGCGACGCGCACAAGGTGACGCCGAGGATCACCGGCAGGTCCTTGTTGCTGATGGCCTTGACCGCCTCGAGGCCGAGCCCCGGCAGGTTGAAGGTGGACTCGGTGAGGACGGCGCCACCGAGGAGCACACCGAGGTCGAGGCCGAAGACCGTGAGGATCGGCGTCATGGCGGAGCGCAGCGCGTGCCGTCTGATGACGATGGCCTCGCCGAGCCCCTTGGCGCGCGCGGTGCGGATGTAGTCCTCACCGAGCACTTCCAGCATGGTGGCGCGGGTGAGTCTCGCGTACATGGCGGCGTTGAGGAACGCGAGCACGATCCACGGAAGGATCAGCGTCTCGAACCAGATGTTGATCGGATCGTCCGTGGTGAGGGTGTCCTCGATCTTCACCCAGCCCAGGGAGTGGACGAAGATCCCCATCGCGATCATGCCGGTGAAGAAGATCGGCAGCGAGACGCCGCCGAGGGCGGTGATCATCGCGGAACGGTCCCAGACGGTGCCCCGCTTGAGCGCGGAGACCACACCGGTGGCGACACCGGCGACCAGCCACAGCACACACGCACCGGCGGCGAGCGCCGCGGTGACGGGCAGGGCGTCCTTCAGGGTCTCCCAGACCGGCGCCTCGGTTCGGAAGGAGTATCCGAAGCAGGGGGCCGGGCAGTGGGTGACGTCGGCCCCGTTGGCGTAGTCACGCCCCATGGGGATGCCCTTGACGAAGTCCCAGAACTGGACGAGCAGGGGGTCGTCCAGGCCCAGTTTGATCCGGATGCCCGCGAGCTGCTCGGCACCGGATGACTTGCCGGCGAAGAGGACGGCGATGTCCTGTCCCGCCCACTTGGGCAGCATGAAGAAGACGGTGAAGGTCGCGAGCAGTACGACCAGCACCATGATGACAACGGCGATCAGGCGCCGGATGAGATAAGCAAGCACTGTGCGCGGCCCGGCGGTGGGACTGCCTTGGCGGCGGGGACTACTTCTTGTCGCTCACACCGAGCGAGATGTAGTCGTAACGACCGCTGTAAGCGGCGGACGAGTAGACGTTGGTCGCCCGCGAGGAACGCCAGCTGACGTTCTTCTCGTAGATGAAGGGCATCCAGTACGCCTTGTCGATGATCTCGTGGGCCATATCGGTGTAGATCTGACCGGCCTTGTTCGGGTCGACCGTGCCGATCGCGTCGTCGAAGTACTTGTCGATCTTCGGGTCATCGATCTGCGACTCGTTGTAGTTGCCGTTCTCGTTGATGAAACGGCTGTCGAACAGCGGCTGGGCGTAGCCCTGGCCGGTCGGGAAGTCAGGACCCCAGCCCGCCATCGTCATGCCGATGCCGCGCTTCTTCACCACCGAGGGAGAGCCGGTGATGCTGGAGGAGTCGGCGCCGTCGATCTGGTCGACCTCGGCGTTGATGTTGACCTTCTTCAGCTGCTCCTGGAGCGCCGTGGCGGCGTCCACCTCGCCCGGCTGGTTGGTGCGCGCCGAGATCTTGGTCGAGAAGCCGTTGGGCTTGCCGCACTTCTTGAGCTCAGCCTTGGCCTTGGTCAACGACTCGGCATCAGCCTTCTTCTTGGCCTCGCCCTTCAGAGCGCTGCGCTTGAGAACACCGTAGGGGTCGTAGTCGTCGTGTCCCTTGATGGACTTCGGGAAGACGCTGTTGGCTACGTCACCGGCGGCAACCGGGCCGCCACGGGTCTTCTGCAGGCTCGCGAAGTCCGTGGCGTAGAAGACGGCCTTGCGGCAGGCCTCGTTGTCGAACGGCTTCGTCTTGGTCACCAGGGCGACGTAACGGACGAAGTCCGTCTGCATGTTGTCGACGTTGCCCTTGTGGTCCTGAATGGCGGTGGTGCGACCCGACTGGGTCATACCGGTGCCATTCATGTCGATGTCGTAGTCGCCTTCCATCAGGCGCTTGTCGTTCTCTTCGAGGTTCGCCGAGATGGTGACCGTGATCTTGTCCGGCAGCGCGGGACGGACCGGGTCCGACGACTTCTTCCAGTTCTTGTTGCGCACGAGCGTGATGCTCTTGCCTGCGCTGTAGTTCTCGAACTTGTACGGACCGGAGGAGAACGGCTTCTGGGTGTACTTGGCGCCGGTGTCCTCGGACTGCTTGACCGGGGTGCCCGACGGCATCGCGAGCATCTGCTCGAAGTCGCCGTTCTTCTTGGGCAGCTTGAAGATGATGGTGTTGTCGTCCGGCGTCTCGATCGCCTTCAGACCCAGCTTGTCCTTCGACTTGTCCTCGTAGGGGCCCTTGTACTCACCCTTCGGGTCGAGCGTCGACTTCAGGTAGCCGGGGCCACCGGTGATGACCTTGGTCGCCCAGATGCGCTCGATGCCGTACTTGATGTCCTTGGAGGTCAGCTTCGAGCCGTCCTCCCAGGTCAGGCCGTCACGCAGCTTGTACGTGTAGGTCTTGCCGTCGTCGCTGATCTTCGCCGTGGACTCGGCGAGGTCGGGGACGAGCTTGTTGGACGCGGCACCCGGCTTGGTGTCGTACGTGATCAGCGTGCGGGTGTAGTACCGCATGAAGTCCCACGCAAAGCCGTAGTAGGCGCGCTGCGGGTCGGCCGAGTCGAGGTCCTGCTTGGCAACGAACTTGAGAGTTCCGCCCTTCTTCGCCGACTGGTTCGCGACCTTGCCGATGGCCGCGTTGTAGCCGGCGCCCTTGCTGTCGTCGTCGCTGCCGCCGCCGCACGCCGTGGTGGTCACCAGCGCCGCCACGACGAGGGCCGCGCCAGCGGTCAACCGTCGTTTAGAGGAACCTGTGGGCATTTCTCGCATCCTCCGAGATTCGCGGTCCTAGGCTTTGACTGCCTTGAGAACCATGGGAAGAGCCACCTGACGCTGCGGCAGGGGCAAGCCAGTTGGAGCTGTTTACCGAGTTCCCTTGGGGTCCAGGGCGTCGCGCAGCCCGTCACCGAAGAGGTTGAAGGCAAGCACGGTCACAAAGATCGCCAGGCCGGGGAAGACCATGAACATCGGGTCGTGCTCGTACGTCGCCAGGGCGTCCCGGAGCATGCCGCCCCAGGAGGCCGTGGGCGGACGCACACCCGCGCCGAGGAAGCTCAGCGCCGCTTCGGTGAGGATGTTGGTGGGGATCATGAGCGTCGCGTACACCGTGATCGGTGCGACCAGGTTCGGCAGCAACTCCCGGAAGAGGATGTGCCGTTGACCGCCGCCGAGGCTGCGGGCCGCCTCCACGTACTCGCGTTCGCGCAGCGAGAGGGTCTGGCCTCTCACGATGCGTCCGACGTAGGGCCAGCCGAAGAAGCCGATCACCAGGATCAGTACGGCGATGCGTACGCCGCTGCCGGTGAGCCCGAGCAGGTCGTCGGGGAGGACCGAGACCAGGGAGATCACGAAGAGCAGCTGCGGGAAGGCGAGCAGCACGTCCATGATCCGGCTGATGGTCGCGTCGATCCAGCCGCCGAAGTAACCCGCGATGATGCCGAAGAAGGTGCCGAGCACCACCGCCACCACGGCGGCCAGGAACGCCACGAGGAGCGAGATCCGCGCTCCGTAGACGATCCGGCTGAAGACGTCGCGGCCCTTGTTCGGCTCGACTCCGAAGAGGAAGTCCGTACTCACGCCGCCGAAGGCGCCCTTGGGCAGGTTCGTGAGGTCTTCGAGCTCGTCCTGATGGAACTCGTTGGGCGGGTGGCCCAACAGGGAGACGATCAGGGGCGCGAAGACGGCGACAAGGACCAGGACGAGCACGGTGATGCCGCCGGCCAGGGCGACCTTGTCCCGCTTCAGGCGGTTCCAGGCGATCTGCTTGAGGGACCGCCCCTCGACCTTCTTCACCCCTGCACCAGCTGCGGGAGCGACGTCCGCTGTCGGGTCCGCGTCCGCAGGTGTGTCATGCAATGGTGCCGTCATCGTGGCAGGGACCCCTCTCAACCGGTGGTGACCGGCCCGCACTTGCCGCTGTAGCGACGTGATCAGTCCGTCGTACACAGGGGCGAACCGCCCCTGGTGCGGGAGTCTTCATCGCCGTCGCGATCTGTTACCAGCCTTGTCGGCGAATGGATGCGCAACCGTGATGCTGATCGGAGTGTTCCGTTATCCGGACTCGGGTGAACGAGGGGCGAACACGGGGCAGTTGTGATGCAAGGTGCCACGGCAACCCATAGGGCCCCTCCGTCATCAGAACGGACATCGTGACGATCAGGGCAGGTATACGAGCCTCCACGGTCGGCTTGCCGCCCCTTCCAGACCGACCCCGAGCATCCAAACACCCGAACAAGCGCAACACCCGACCACGCCTGGACTGAAGGTCTGCGTCGCACAGAAGCGCGAGCACGACACTCGCCGTGCCCGGCGAACCCAGCGGCCCGCACCCGCTTAGACGCGGCTGCGTGAGGCAACTCGACACAACCGCAGGGACGTTGGGAACAGCACACTTCGATACGTGACCTACATCACAGCAGCTCACAGTCATGTCCACTTCACCCCAAGTTACCGTTTCCCCCGCCCGCCAAATCAAACAAAATGGACACGGTGAATGCGGTTTAACTTTCTTATGCAACTAAGTTTGAGGTTTACCTGAGGAAGGTGTAACCGGCTTTTCCAGAACCCCTTGATACCGCCACCGCTCATCACTATGTTCAATGCCGAAGAGACCCGCACGACGAACACAAAAGAGGAAAACGGGGAAGTATGAGAGCCACGATAAAGCACGCGCTCTATTCAACGACCACAGCGGCAGCACTCATCGTTGGAAGCCTGGCCATCACGCCCGGGGTAGCTACCGCTGCAGAAAATGGCGCCCAGCAGTGTGACGTCTTCAACTTCTACAAAGTGAATCCGTACGGAAAGTCCTCCTTCAAGAGCCGCGGTTCCACGGTAAGCAAGTACAACAGCAGTTCTGGCGCTTCCTGGCTCACCCTGTCCGTCAAGACAAACAAGAGCCGCTCAACCACCTGGGTTGGCGAGGGCGGCGGAAGCATCAAGTGGGGCATCGGAAAGATCGAGGCTAAGACCAGCTACTCCGTAGAAAAGAAGGTGTCTGCTGGCGCGACCGTAACGAACCGCATGAAGGTGGATGCGAAGAAGCGCGGGTTCACGAAGCCAGGCGTCCTTTATCGCAAGTTCGTGATCAGGAAGTATCGGCAGAACGGTAACTGTGGAAGCACGCTGCTCGACTCCTGGCACATGAAGGCGATTGTGTCGAAGCTTCATTTCGCTGAGTGCCAGACCAAGCGCCCCAGCTGCAAGCCTAAGGCTTAGGTATCAAATTGCCGTAGCCCTGCCGCAGGCGACCTAGACCGGCCCTGCGATCCTAGCCTGCTGCGCCTGCCCTCTTCCGGGGCGGGCGCAGCAGGCTTTTGACCTTCGTCAGAGCCCCCTTCGGGATTCATTGGTGTGAACTGAGAAAATGGAAAGCCCCAATGTGGAGGTACTTGCCGTAAACGAGACGCCTCCTGAGGGCTGTAGGCGCGTTTTGGCTCAAACTTCTCTAGGTCGACTTCGGTTCCATCGCGTGAGTTAGCGTTGCGCGTGCAGCAATTCTGCCGAACGCCCCGACAGGGCAGCCATCACTTAGACTCAGAAATCGACCGCAATCTCACTGGGTCAGCAGACGGCCATTACAGGCCCAACTGATCTGGCAGAAGACGATTTTGCAGTCCTCCATCATCGCAGACTGAACCTAACGCCATGATCACGCAAATCCATCATGCGATTACAGCCGTTCAGGGCCGGCGAACTTCACCGAGACCCGAGGCGCAAATCCGGTGTATTTGGCTCAGGGGTCACTGGCTTGAGCCAGTACACGTACCAGGCAGGGGCGTCCAACAAGGGCGGGCGCTCACCGCATCACATAGAATTTAGAAAGTCCTCGCCCACTCCTTACCGGCGACAGCAGCTAGCAGGTAGCAGGCGTTTCGGCATACTGCCCTATCGCGGTCGTTCTCCGAACCGCTGTGACTCTCACTCGTCCCATATGGCGGTCACATCGTGCTGCGCCCCGCTGTTTCTTAACCGTCCGACAAAACTCAGCGCGATCTCGGCGCCGCTCCGTACGGCGGCGGGTACCCGTACCCCGAAGAGGCCACAGGGGCCGGCTGGGCCTCGCGGTCGTAGAACGGCCTGGCGTTGGCGCGCAGCCACATGGCCACGGGGTCGTACGCGTCGGACATCGCGACGGTCGACACGGGCAGGCCGTCGGGGACGGCGGCGATCGACTGCTGCATCATCGTGCGCACCCCGTCGACCGAGGCCGGCGAGGTGTCGTACACATCGAGGCCGATCGCCAGGTACGGGGCGCCGAGCGCCGGCTGCACCCAGGTGCGGCGCAGCGAGCGGACCGCGGGGGTGCGGTGGGCGTTCTGCGTGAGCAGGGCGTAGAACTGCGGGATCTCGATGGACGGTTCGGTGAGCCGCAGCGGGCCCGCGGGCAGCAGGTCGAGGCCCGACGCGATACGCCGCAGGTCGAGCCAGGGGATGCCGACGCCGCCGCCGGGGGCGTGCGGGTTGAGCCAGAGGCCGTAATGGTCGGGGTAGAGGGTGCGGGAGATGTCGATTCCGCTGACCACTTCGTACGAGCGGTTCCAGCCACTGGCGGAGAGCTCCTGGGCTGAGGTCACGCACGGCGCGTACCCGAGGCCCTCGACCTCCATGTTTCCGTACTGCGCGTCGGGGGATCCGGCCTGGCCGTGCCAGAGCAGCATCCACAGCTGGTCGGCGGCGAGCGCCCGCAGGAGCGCCTCGTAGGCGTCATAGCGCCCCGGCGTCACCTGGCGCAGCATGTGCTCGACCTGCCCGGCCGCAGCCGTGCCCGACGCACTCACCCTTAACCGCCCCTTCGCGATAACCGATGACCCGCTGACCCGGTGGACCCGGTGGACCCGGTGGACCCGGGTCATGAAACCAGCTTAAGCGGCGATCCTGACACCGACTTGACGTACGGCACCCTCACACGCGTACCTGCACATGTCCTTACACATGTCCGTGCTCGTGCCCCGGGCCCTGGCCGAGGCCCGGGCTCCGGCCGAAGAAGGGCCTCACCCGCTCGCGCATCCAGTCGCCGACCGGATCCTGGGCGACGTCGAGCAGCACCAGGTTCACCGGCCAGGCCACCGGGGCCTGGCCGAGGGCACGGCCCACGGCCTCCATCGGCAGGTCGCGCGCGTTGCCCTCCCAGGAGGTCAGTTCGACGCCGACGAACAGCGCGGGCGCCTGACCCTCGACGCTCGCCAAGCAGCGGCGGGCGCTCAGGACGACCCCGGTGGCCTCGAACTCGCGGGCGGCGGCGGACAGGAAGTCCACCGGGTCCTCCTGCCAGTCCGGTTCGAAGAGGCGTACGCGGCCGCCGCTCGCGGGCCCGTCCAGCGGGGTGCGTCCGGCCCGGCAGAGCTCGGCGACGGCCGGCGGCGGCAGCGGGACGCCGACGGTGCCGTCCGGGTTGACCGCGATGCCCAGCTGCGGGGGAAGGCCGCGCGCGAACTCCACGGCGGGCGCCACGGTGCAGCCCATCCGGCCGCCGGTGGCCTGCTGGAACTGCTGCTCGGAGCTGAAGACGGGGACGTAGGCCTGGCCGTCGATCTCCAGTGTGGGGAGGTCGAGCGTCCCGCTGTCCGGGGCGCCGCCGTTCGGCAGCGGGACCCAGACGTGGCTGCGGCCGAGCACCTCGACGATGCGGGCTCCCGCGGAGGCCTGGGGCGCCCCGGGTGTGCCGAGGGATGCCGCGAGCACCTCTTCGAGTTCGTTGCCCGGCCATCCGCCATAGGGATGTGCGTGCGCCTGCGCCGGAATGTCCATCTGTCGTCCAACCCCTGCTCTGTCCCGCTCTGCCTGCGGCACGACCCTAACGTGACGAGTGGCTCAGCCACGTGACGAGTGGCTCAGCCTCCGAAGCCGATCCCCCGCAGCACGCCGGCCGACGCCCGGTCGAGCAGCACCGCCGAGCCGCAGCCGCGCGGCAGATCGCCCCGCTCGGCGGCGCCGACGAGCCGGCCGACCGTCCTGCGGTGACGCGCGAAGGCGTACCGCGATACGCCGCGGCCGCGCGCGAGCTGGCCCTCGACGGCGGTCTCCGGCGGCACGTCGAGCAGCAGCAGGTGCAGGGTCGTGCCCCGCCGCGCCGCTTCCCTGGCCAGCCAGCGGCGCACCCAGGCCTGGGTGCCGCAGTCGTGCACGACGACTCCCCCGCCGGAGCGCAGGGCCCGGCGCAGGCCCGCGTAGTGCGCGACGCGGACCAGCGGGCGGTAGACCGCGTACGGAAGGAGGCGCGGCATGCGCCCCGCCCAGCGGTCCCGGGTGTCCTGCGAATCGATGCGCGGGCCCGCGACGGCTCTGCGCATCAGCGTGGACTTGCCGCTGCCCGGCAGCCCGGAGACGACGATCAGATCGCCCTCGCCGAAGGTCAGCCTGTGCGGGCTGTGCCCGGTCCGCTGCCTCAGGTCCCGCACGACGGCCGTGGGCAGGGGGCCACAGCCCTCCCTGGTGGGGGCGGCTGCCTGCTTGGGCAGGGCCACCCCTGTGTTGGTCGCGTAGACACTGGTCCTGCGCACCGTGATCGGCCTCCCCATAGCGGTCACGTACCTGCTTCCCGCAGCTTCCCCGGCAAGTGTAAAGAGAAGGTAATGCGGCACAAGGGCATTACGGGACTGGCACTGCCCTGTGACGGAGCCCCGTGCAATGATGTGCCCGCAAACTCCATACAGGCCGTTTGAATCCGCGCGGGAGAGTTCCCGGTCACCGTCGTACGAGTCGTACGACGCACCGGGGCGCCGAAGGAGCAAGTCCCTCCCTTGAATCTCTCAGGCCCCGTACCGCGCGGGCGAGGCACATCTGAAAAGCGGGCCGCCCCGGCGGTCCCACCCAAGGTGCAAGTCATGACCCCTCCTACGTACGGGTCGTGGTGAACCTCTCAGGTTCCGATGACAGATGGGGAGGATCTACCTCGCCCGTCATGCCCTGGGAGTTCTACGTATGAGTACCGCCCCCCGTCAGACAGCCCTCGATGCGGTGCATCGGGCGCTCGGCGCGACCATGACCGACTTCGCGGGCTGGGACATGCCGCTGCGGTACGGCAGCGAGCGCGAAGAGCACATCGCCGTACGCACCAAGGCCGGTCTCTTCGACCTCTCCCACATGGGCGAGATCACGGTCACCGGACCCGAGGCCGTGGACTTCCTGAACTTCTCGCTGGTCGGCAACATCGGCTCCGTCGGTGTCGGCCGCGCCCGCTACACGATGATCGTCGACGAGGACGGCGGCATCCTCGACGACCTGATCGTCTACCGCCTCGGCGAGACCGAGTACATGGTCGTCGCCAACGCCTCCAACGCCCAGAACGTGCTGAACGAGCTGAGCAACCGCGTCGAGGAGTTCGACGCCGAGGTCCGCGACGACCGCGACGCGTACGCGCTGCTCGCCGTCCAGGGCCCCGAGTCCCCCGGCATCCTGAAGTCCCTCACGGACGCCGACCTCGACGGCCTGAAGTACTACGCGGGCCTGCCCGGCACGGTCGCGGGCGTGCCCGCCCTGATCGCCCGCACGGGCTACACCGGCGAGGACGGCTTCGAGCTCTTCGTCTCCCCCGCTGACGCCGAGAAGCTGTGGGGCGCGCTCATGGAGGCGGGTACGCCCGTCGGCATGGTCCCGGCCGGGCTCTCCTGCCGCGACACGCTCCGTCTGGAGGCGGGCATGCCGCTGTACGGGCACGAGCTGACCGCCGAGCTGACGCCGTTCGACGCGGGCCTGGGCCGGGTCGTGAAGTTCGAGAAGACCTCGGAGTCGGAGAACTTCGTGGGCCGTGCCGCCCTCGCGGCCGCCGCCGAGCGCGCCGAGACCGCTCCGCCGCGCAGGCTCGTCGGTCTGATCACTTCAGGCCGCCGCGTCCCGCGCGCGGGCTTCTCCGTGGTCGCCGACGGCAAGGTCATCGGCGAGGTCACCTCGGGCGCCCCGTCCCCGACGCTCGGCAAGCCGATCGCCATCGCGTACGTCGACGCGGCGCACGCGGCCCCCGGCACCGAGGGCGTGGGAGTGGACATCCGCGGCACGCACGAGCCCTACGAGGTCGTGGCTCTGCCGTTCTACAAGCGCCAGAAGTGACACTTCCGTCCGGGAAGTGACCCCACGCACATCTTTCTCGTTCCGCAGCACCCATCCGCGTACAGGAGAATTCAGGTCATGAGCAACCCCCAGCAGCTGCGCTACAGCAAGGAGCACGAGTGGCTTTCGGCCACCGAGGACGGTGTGGCGACGGTCGGCATCACCGAGTTCGCGGCCAACGCGCTCGGTGACGTCGTCTACGCCGGCCTTCCCGACGTCGGCGCCACCGTGACCGCGGGCGAGACCTGCGGTGAGCTCGAGTCGACGAAGTCGGTCAGCGACCTGTACTCGCCGGTGACCGGTGAGGTCACCGAGGCGAACCAGGACGTCGTGGAAGACCCGTCGCTGGTGAACTCCGCCCCCTTCACGGGCGGCTGGCTGTTCAAGGTACGGATCACGGCGGAGCCGGACGACCTGCTCTCCGCGGCCGAATACACCGAGCTCGCAGGCAACTAAAGACCCTTAGGGACCACCTGATGTCGCTTCTCAACACCCCTCTCCACGAGCTGGACCCGGACGTCGCCGCCGCCGTCGACGCCGAGCTCCACCGCCAGCAGTCCACCCTGGAAATGATCGCCTCGGAGAACTTCGCTCCGGTCGCCGTCATGGAGGCCCAGGGCACGGTCCTCACCAACAAGTACGCCGAGGGCTACCCCGGCCGTCGCTACTACGGCGGCTGTGAGCACGTCGACGTCACCGAGCAGATCGCGATCGACCGGGTCAAGGACCTGTTCGGCGCCGAGTACGCCAACGTCCAGCCGCACTCCGGCGCCTCCGCCAACCAGGCCGCCCTCTTCGCGATCGCCAAGCCCGGCGACACGATCCTCGGCCTGGACCTGGCGCACGGCGGCCACCTCACCCACGGCATGCGCCTGAACTTCTCCGGCAAGCAGTTCAACGTGGTCGCGTACCACGTCGACGAGGCCGGCCTGGTCGACATGGCCGAGGTCGAGCGCCTGGCCAAGGAGAACCGCCCGAAGGTGATCATCGCGGGCTGGTCCGCCTACCCGCGTCAGCTGGACTTCGCCGAGTTCCGCCGGATCGCCGACGAGGTCGGCGCGTACCTGTGGGTCGACATGGCGCACTTCGCCGGGCTCGTCGCCGCCGGTCTGCACCCCAACCCGGTGCCGTTCGCGGACGTGGTGACCTCCACCACGCACAAGACGCTCGGCGGCCCGCGCGGCGGCATCATCCTGGCCCGCAGCAAGGAGTTCGCGAAGAAGCTGAACTCCGCGGTCTTCCCCGGCTTCCAGGGCGGCCCGCTCGAGCACGTGATCGCCGCCAAGGCCGTCTCCTTCAAGGTCGCGGCCTCGGAGGAGTTCAAGGAGCGACAGCAGCGCACCCTGGACGGCGCCCGCATCCTGGCCGAGCGCCTGGTGCAGGACGACGTCACGGAGCACGGCGTCTCCGTCCTGTCCGGCGGCACGGACGTGCACCTGGTCCTGGTGGACCTGCGCAACTCCGACCTGGACGGCCAGCAGGCCGAGGACCGCCTCCACGAGGTCGGCATCACGGTCAACCGCAACGCGATCCCGAACGACCCGCGCCCCCCGATGGTCACATCGGGCCTGCGGATCGGTACGCCGGCGCTCGCCACCCGCGGCTTCCAGACGGAGGACTTCCGCGAGGTCGCCGACATCATCGCCGAGACCCTGAAGCCGGGCTTCGACGCCGAGGCCCTGAAGGGCCGCGTGACGGCTCTGGCCGACAAGCACCCGCTGTACCCCGGCCTGAAGTAGTTTCGTACCCTTTGCGTACGCTTTTGTTCGTACGTACGAAACGTCGGGGCACCCCGCACACTGGACAGTGAGGACAGTGTGCGCGGTGCCCCGCACCGCGTGACCGTACTCGTACTTCCTGTACCGCCTTGTTCTTCTGCGTCACCCCGGCAGACAACGGCGTCTACCAACCACCCTTGGAGTTCCCGTGGCCCTCTCGGTCTTCGACCTGTTCTCGATCGGCATCGGCCCGTCAAGCTCCCACACGGTGGGCCCGATGCGCGCGGCCCGCATCTTCGCGAGCCGCCTGAAGAACGAGGGCCTGATGGCCCACACCACCTCCATACGCTCCGAGCTGTTCGGCTCGCTCGGCGCGACCGGCCACGGGCACGGCACCCCCAAGGCGGTGCTCCTCGGCCTGGAGGGCGAGTCCCCCCGCTCGGTGGACGTGGAGACCGCCGACGACCGGGTCGAGCAGATCAAGGGCACCGGCCGCCTCAACCTGCTCGGCATGCACGAGATCGCCTTCGACTTCGACGAGGACCTGGTCCTGCACCGCCGCAAGGCCCTGCCGTACCACGCCAACGGCATGACGATCTTCGCGTACGACCGTGAGGGCGCCCTCCTCCTGGAGAAGACGTACTACTCGGTGGGCGGCGGCTTCGTCGTCGACGAGACTGTGCTTAATCAAGAGGGGGTGGCCGGCGAGAACCCGATCGTGCTGGACGACACGGTGCTGAAGCACCCCTTCCGCACGGGTGACGAGCTGCTGCGGCTCGCGAAGGAGACGGGCCTTTCCATCTCCGCGCTGATGCTGGAGAACGAGAAGGCCTGGCGCACCGAGGAGGAGATCCGCGCGGGGCTGCTCGACATCTGGGGCGTCATGCAGTCGTGCGTGTCCCGCGGCATGTCCCGCGAGGGCATCCTGCCGGGCGGCCTGAAGGTCCGCCGCCGCGCCGCCAACTCCGCCCGCAAACTGCGCTCCGAGGGCGACCCGCTGGCCCTCGCCATGGAGTGGATCACCCTCTACGCGATGGCCGTGAACGAGGAGAACGCGGCGGGCGGCCGGGTCGTGACCGCTCCGACGAACGGCGCGGCGGGCATCATCCCGGCGGTCCTCCACTACTACATGAACTTCGTGCCCGGCGCCGACGAGGACGGCGTGGTCCGCTTCCTCCTCGCGGCCGGCGCGATCGGCATGCTCTTCAAGGAGAACGCCTCCATCTCCGGCGCCGAGGTCGGCTGCCAGGGCGAGGTCGGCTCCGCCTGCTCGATGGCGGCGGGCGCGCTCGCCGAGGTCCTGGGCGGCTCCCCCGAACAGGTCGAGAACGCGGCCGAGATCGGCATGGAGCACAACCTCGGCCTGACCTGCGACCCCGTCGGCGGCCTCGTCCAGATCCCCTGCATCGAGCGCAACGGCATGGCGGCGGTGAAGGCCGTGACCGCCGCGAAGATGGCGATGCGCGGCGACGGCAGCCACAAGGTGTCCCTCGACAAGGTCATCAAGACCATGAAGGAGACCGGGGCCGACATGAGCGTCAAGTACAAGGAGACGGCGCGGGGCGGGCTCGCGGTGAACATCATCGAGTGCTGAGGCTGCTCCCCGGGGCGCCCAGGGAGCCCGGAGAGTGTCTTCAGTAGTCGATGGTGTGCTGCGTGATGATGTCCCGCGCGGCTCCCCTGGTGGTCAGGGGCGGGTTCGCCTCGGGGCGGTCGACCGTGAAGTACTCGCGGAAGTCGTCGCTGGGCTCGGCCGCCATGAGGCGCAGGGTCCGCTTCCAGTTGCCGCCGTCCGGGCCGTCCTTCGCCCACAGGTCGAGCAGCGAGCTGCCGACACGGCCCTGCACCTCGTCACCGGGGTCCCAGTCCGGGGTGGTGGCGTCGTTCTCCAGGCTGGTCTCGCCGCCGGTCTCGTCGACGTAGCGGTAGTCGCCCAGGACGTACGCGGCTGTCGCGTCGGCGAATCCCTCGGTCCAGGCGCAGGTGGTGGAGCTGCGCTTCTCGATGAAGTGTGGGTCGCAGTTCGTCGCCTCGGGGAGGTCGCGTCCGTAGAGCTGCCACTGGAACCAGTGGGCCGCCTCGTGGAGCGTGAAGTGCTCGGAGTCGGTCATGTCGCCTGCCGCGATGACGTAGTCGGTGCCGTCGAGGTCGAAGTAGCCCGCGCCTTCGTCGGTTTCGCGCCGACTCCAGACGAAGGTCAACTGGTCGCATGCACCGGTGACTTGATGCCGGGTCCAGCAGGCGGACGTGGGGTTGTCGCGCTTCCAGTAGAGGAGGTTGAGGGTGTCCGTGATGTGCCAGGCGTTGCTCATGGCGGCGGGGACCTTCACCGTGCCGAGGTTCTGATCGGCGGAAACGTCGTGTCGTGACGGCGAGTTGAAGGCGTACTCCTTCTGCGAGGTGCGGTCCTTGACGACCCGCCAGAGGTCGGTGCTGCCGGAGCGGAACCTGACGTGGGCCTCGCGCAGGGTGCCGGGCGCCTTGACGCAGGCGCGGAAGTGTCCGCTGCCGCTGTCGGTGATGCCGGTGGCGAGTTTGCGCGCGGGGGCAGCCGAGTGGCCCGAAGTCCTGCCCCACAGTTCCCAGTTGGCGTTGCGGGCCGGGCGGGTGACCAGGGGCCTGGCCGGGCCTGCTTCGGCGTCGCGGTGGTCGTACGCGAGGGTTCCGCTGAGGCAGGTCCGGGCGCGGGGATGTTGCTCGTTGGTGCATGCGGCCAGGGGGATCAGGAGGGCGGCGAGGCAGGCTGCCGCGAGGCTGTGGAGTCTGCGGTGGCGCGTCAGCACGTCGTGTCCTTCCGGACCGGCTCGAGGTCGATGAGGTAGTCGTCGACCGCGCGCGTGACGCAGGCGTTGCTGCGGCCGTACGCGGTGTGGCCCACGCCCTCGTACGTCAGGAGCATGCCGCCGGGGAACTGTTCCGCGAGGCTCTCGGCCTCCTCGTACGGCGTCGCGGGGTCACCGGTGGTGCCGACCACCAGGACCGGCGGGACGCCCTCGGCACGGACCCGGTGCGGGGTCTGGGTGCCTGCGGGCCAGTCTCTGCAGGTGAGTTCGTCGATCACGCTCGATGTGCCGTACACGCCTGCGGCCTTGTCCGCGGGGGCGAGGGCGTTCCAGTAGGGGGCCGCCTTGCGCGGGTGGGGGGTGTCCAGGCAGCTGACGGCGAGGATGGCGGAGTCGCTGTTGTCGACGGCTCGGGGCGTGGAGCGGGGCGTGGAGCGGGGCTTGGACTCCGGCTCCGGTCCTTGGTCTCCCTCCGCGAGGTCCGCCAGCGGTGTGCCGTCGCCGTCGGCCGCCGCGCTCAGCGCCTCCGACAGGTCCTTCCAGTCGGCCTCGGGGGTGTACATCGCGGTCGTGACGACGTCGAGGAGGGTCCTCGCGTCGACGTCGTACGCATCGCCGTCGGCCGGCAGGGGTGCGCGCGCCGCCTCCTCGTACAGGCCGTCGACCAGCTCGGATATCTCCTGCGGGGTCGCGCCGGGGCAGCTGTCGCCCGCGATGTCGGCGCAGTACTCGGCGTAGTCGTCCACGGCCCTGCTAAAGCCCGTGCCCTGGGATATCGCCCGCTGCCGCCAGTTCAGGGACGGGTCGACGGCGCCGTCCAGGGCCAGGGCGCGGACGCGGCGCGGGAACTGTTCGGCGTACGAGGTGCCGAGGCTCGTCCCGTACGACCACCCGAGGTAGGTCAGCTTCCGGTCGCCGAGGGCCGCCCGCAGCACGTCCATGTCGCGGGCGGCGTCCTCGGTGCCTACGTGGCGCAGGATGCGGCGGCTGCTCTCCTCGCAGGCTGCGGCCTCGGCGTCGGCTCCGGCGAGGGCTCGGGAGCGGTCGGCGGCGGTGTCGGGCGGGATGGGCGCGGGGGCGGCGGTATCAGATCCGGTGTCGGTTTCGGTGTCGGTGTCGGTGTCGGTGTCGGTGTCGGTGTCGGTTTCGGTTTCGGTTTCGGTGTCGGTTTCGGTGTCGGTCTCGGTGTCGTCCAGCTCCTTGCACTTCACGGCGGGTGTGCTGCCGCCGACGCCCCGGGGGTCGAAGGAGACGATGTCGAAGCGGGTGCGCACGGCGGAGCTGAAGACCTCACCGCCGTCGGACTTCAGGTCGCTCACGCCGGAGGCGCCGGGGCCTCCCGGGTTGTAGACGAGCGAGCCGATGCGCTTGTCGGGGTCGGCGGTCGCCGCCTTGGCCACCGGCAGGACGAAGGTCTTGCCGTTGTCGGGACGGTCGTAGTCCATGGGCACGGTGAGCCGCGCGCACTGGAGGTCGCCGCAGTCCTTCCACTTCAGCTGCTGCCCGTAGAACCGCCTGAGCTCGGGCGTCGAACCCCGAGCTGCGGTACAGCCGCCGAGGGAGGCGGCGGCCAGGGTTACGGCAAGGGTGAGGGCGAGGCGGTTCAACGGGGTGCTCCCAAGATCGGTTGCACCTAGCGTGCCGGGCGGATGCTGAGGATTTGATGAGGCGGCGTGGGTCAGGCCAAGGGCAGACGGAGGACGAACCTCGCCCCGCCGCCCTCAGCGGGACCCGCGGTCAAGTCACCCCCATGCGCATGCGCAACCCACGCCGCGATGGACAGCCCCAGGCCCGTGGAACCGCCCC
Organism: Streptomyces sp. MZ04; assembly: GCF_004684775.1. Taxonomy (GTDB): domain Bacteria; phylum Actinomycetota; class Actinomycetes; order Streptomycetales; family Streptomycetaceae; genus Streptomyces. Next base: position 14,657 of record NZ_SRIC01000051.1, on the reverse strand, counting down.
CGCTGCGAAAGCGGTCGAACAGGGTCCCGGCCTCCGCCAGGCCCGGCGGCAACCCCGGCCCCGCGTCCTCCACCACCACGCTGCCGTCCGCCGACACGGTCACGACCACCTCGGCAGGCTCCCCCGGCGCATGACCATGGGCCAACGCGTTGCCGAGCAGATTGCCGACGGCCCGGCGTACGAGATCGGGATCGGCCACCACCACCGTCTCCTCGGCACGCAGCGTCACCCGATGCCCCTCGGCAGGGGCGTCCGCGACCACCCCCTCCACCAACTGGTCGAGCCGCAGCGGCTCCCGCACCAGCGTCTCCGTACCCGACATCAGCCGCGCCCGCGTCAGCAGCCCGTCGACGAGCCCGCCCATCCCGTCCGCGAGCCGCAGCGACCGCCGCAGCACATCCGTACTGTCCGTCTCGCCCCGCAGCGCGGTCTCGGCGAGCGTGCGCAGCGAGGCGGCCGGTGTCCTCAGGTCGTGCGCCGCGTCGGCGAGGAACGCCTCCTGCTGGCGCAGGGCGGCGAGCGCGGGCCGGATCGCCCGCCCGGACAGCAGATGGCCGACCGCCGCCGACAGGCACACGAGGACCGCGCAGGCCCCGGCCACCAGCCAGGTCAGGCGGCGGTGGTCGGCCCGCTGGTCGGCGGTCCCGGCCATCGTGACGATGACGCCCTGTGGCGCTTCGCCCTCCACTGCTTCAGGAGCGTAGAAGGGATCGGCGTACAACCGGACGGGCCGCCCGTCCGTGGTGTGCCGGTCGACGGCCGTCGAGTGCTCGCCGCGCACCGCTGCCGCCCCGGCCGCCTGCAGGTCGGAGGAGCTGACGGTCAGACAAGGGCGGCGCGGGGCGTGATCCACCGTCAGCGGGGCGTCCCCCTCACCCGGCGGCACCGAGAGCACCGTCAGCGGAGGGCATCCCGTACCCATGGTGTCGGCGAGCTCGCGCGTGTCGAGGCGGCCGTCCTCGTCCGTGATCAGGAGGCCGATCGCCCAGCTGGTGTCCTGCCCCATCGACTGGTCGAGCTGCTGGCGCCACCGCCGGTCGTCGCTGTGCACGGCGAAGACGGCCATGCCGATCAGCCCGACCGCGCTGGTCAGCGCGAACAGCGCGGTGATGTGGCGGCGCAGGCGGCGTACGCGAGCGGTGGGCGTGAGGGTGCGGGTGCGGGTGCGGGTGCGGGTGCGGGCCGCGGAACGGGGCCTCATGGGCCTTCGGGGGCCAAGCGGTAGCCGACTCCGCGCACGGTGCGGATCAGCGGCGGATCGCCGAGCTTGCGGCGCAGTTGGGAGATCAGCACCTCGAGGACGTTGGACTGCGGCTCGGTCATCTCGTCCCAGCAGCTCTCGATGAGTTCGGCGCGGGGCACGGCCTGGTCCGCACGCGCCGCGAGGACTTCCAGGACCGCGAACTCCCTGCTGGTGAGCGTGAGCAGCAGTCCCGCGCGGCGCACCTGGCGCCGCGCGGTGTCGATCTCCACGTCGGCGACCCGGTGGACGGGCGGGCGTACGGCACCCGACCTGCGGCACAGGCTGCGCACCCGCGCCACGAGTTCCGGTACGGCGAACGGCTTGACCAGGTAGTCGTCGCCGCCGCTCGCGAAGCCCTCGACCCGGTCGGCGACCGTGTCGCGGGCGGTGAGGAAGAGGACCGGGACGTCCCGGCCGGTGCGGCGCAGCTTCGCCACGTAGGCGGCGGCGTCTCCGCCGGGGAGCATCCGGTCGAAGACCGCGCAGTCGTAGGAGGTGACGAAGAGCGCCTCGTCGGCCTGCGGCAGATCCGCGGTCGCGTCGACGGCGAGCCCGGCGGCACGCAGTGCGGCGGCCACCGCGAACCGCAGATTGTCGTCGTCCTCGACCAGCAGCACTCGCACGCGGCCCACCCTATCCAGGACGCAGGGAGGCCACCGTGGTGGCTTCGCTGGCCACGGGCGTACTCCTTGTGATCGCCTCCCTCGGCGGCGGATACCCTGAGCCCACTCAGTAGTGCACCAAGAAGGGGTGGATCCGGTGGCGGACATCGAGGAAGCGCGCAAGACGTTCGAGCGGTTCGACGCGGACGGCGACGGCTTCATCACGGCGGCCGAGTGGAAGTCGGCCATGGCGCAGATGGGGGACTTCTACGTCACCGAGACGGTGGCCGAGGCCGTGATCGGCTCGAAGGACACCAACGCGGACAAGCGCCTCTCCTTCGACGAGTTCTGGGCGAGCCTGAACAAGTAGTCGACGGGGACGGTTGGTTCGGGCCCGTGCGTGACGTCGGCTCCCAAGACCTGATGGTGGTCTCGGGAGCCGACGTCGTCGTACGGGCGGACGCGCACCGATCGCGCACCCGGTTCCTGGAATGGACCAAGGACGCGAATGCGGGATTCGGGTCCGCCCGGCTCATTCACGACCTGAACGATCCCGGCCACTTCGCTACGAATTGGCCCGGGCGGTCTGAGAAGGCGATCCGAGAACGAGTTCAGAGCCGGCCTCGCCTTGCGCTGGGGCTCGACCGCGTACACATCCTCGGCCATTCATGGGGCAGCCGGCTGGCCCTGGAATACGTGCTTGGCCGGCCCGCCGGACCGGCGGGCCTCGTCCTGGCCGGCCCCATCGCCGGCGCCCCCGCGTACGAAGCCGAGGCACGCCGGCTGAAGGATTCCCTTCCCCCAGAGGTGCGGGAGGTCATCGACCTCGCACATCTGCCTTCCGCCGAGGAACCGGAACGCTTCCGTCAGGTCGTCGAGTCCTTCCTCGAAAAGGTGGAAGGCCAGGACGGCGACGAAGCCCGCCGCTGACGTGCCCTCACGCTCCACCGCCCGTCCCTGCGCTCAAGCCGCACAGGGTGGTCGAAGCACTTGCTGATCTGGTCGCTGGTCAGTACGTCGTCGACGGCGCCTGAGGCGAGCGCCCGCCCGTCCCTCAGCAGCAGGGCGTGCGTCGTACCGGCCGGGAGCTCCTCGAGGTGGTGCGTGACCAGGACCGTGGCGAGTTCGGGGTGGCTCTCGCGCAGGGTGTCCAGGCTGTCGAGGAGGCGTTCGCGGCCCGCGAGATCGAGCCCGGTGGCGGGTTCGTCGAGCAGGACCAGGCGCGGCTTCGGCATCAGGGAGCGCGCGATCAGCGTCCGGCCGCGCTCGCCCTGGGAGAGCGTGGGCCAGCGCGCGTCCTTGCGATGCGCGAGGCCCAGCAGGGCGATGAGGCGGCCGGCCCGCTCCTCCTGCTCGGGCGTGGGGCGCCAACGGGGCAGCGGCTCAACGCTGTTGGTGAGCCCGGTCAGGACGACGTCGCGGACCCGCAGGGGCGAGCGGAGCGGATGACGCGGGTTCACATGTCCGACGTACGCCCGCAGTTCGCGCAGGTCGACGCTGCCGAGGCGGCGGCCGAGCACCTCGACCGTGCCGTGGGTGGGATGGGTGACGGCGCCGCAGAGGCTGAGCAGGGTCGACTTGCCCGCGCCGTTGGCGCCGAGCAGCGCCCAGTGCTCGCCGGGGCGGACGGTGAGGGTGACCTCTTCGAGGATGGGGCGCCCGTCGCGGACGACGGTGACGCCGTCCGCGTGCAGCACCGGTGTCATCGGGCGGCCCCCGCCCGGTTCACGGCCGAGAGCACTGCCTGCACGGACGCGGTCAGGACGGAGGTGTCCAGGCCGGCGCCCCAGCAGGTGACGCCGCCGACCCGGCACTCCGCGTACGCGACGGCTTCGTTGTACGCGACGGCCTCGCCGCTGGTCACGCCCGCGGACGCCTCGACGGCGTGCTCGGAGAAGTCGAGGATGTCGACGGTGATCCCGGCGGCGGCGAGCGCCTCGACGAACGCGGACAGCGGTCCGTTGCCCACACCCTCGAAGTCCCCTGCCTTGTCCCCCACTTGGAGCGTGCAGACGAAACGGTGCGCGCCGTCCGGGGCGCGGTCGGTGGTCCACGCGTCGAGCCGCACGTCACCGTCCCGGCCCGGCGCGAGATACGCCGCCTCGAACAGCTCGTACAACTCCTTGGCGGTCGCCTCACGCCCGCTGTCGTCGGTCGCGTCCTGCACGACGCGCGAGAAGTCGGGCCGCATGCGCTGCGGCAGGTCGAGCCCGTGCCGGGTCTTCAGGAGATACGCCATTCCCCCCTTGCCCGACTGGGAGTTGACCCGGATGACCGCTTCGTAGGTGCGGCCGATGTCCGCCGGATCGATGGGCAGATACGGCACCTCCCAGGGCGCCTCGCTCTCCGGCACGCCCAACTCGGCGGCCCTGCGGGCGTGATGGGCGAAGCCCTTGCTGATGGCGTCCTGGTGGGTGCCGGAGAACGCGGTGTGGACAAGGTCGCCGACGTAGGGGTGGCGGGGATGCACGGGCAGCCGGTTGCAGTGCTCCACGACCTCGCGCACGGCGTCGATGTCGGAGAGGTCGACCATCGGGTCGACGCCTTGGGCGTGCAGGTTGAGGGCGAGGGTCACCAGGTCCACGTTCCCGGTGCGTTCACCGTTGCCGAAGAGGCAGCCCTCGACGCGCTGGGCGCCCGCCAGGACGGCGAGTTCGGCGCAGGCGACGCCGGTGCCGCGGTCGTTGTGGGGGTGGACGGAGAGGATGACGGATGCGCGCCGGGCGAGGTTGCGGTGCAGGTACTCGATCTGATCGGCGTACACGTTCGGGGTCGCGATCTCGACGGTCGCCGGGAGGTTGTGCGTGACGGGCCGGTCGGGGCTCGCGTCCCACAACTCGCTGATCCCGTCGCAGAGTTCGAGTACGTAGTCGGGCTCGGTCAGATTGAAGGTCTCCGGCGAGAACTGGAACCGGATGTCCGCGCCGGGCCGCGCGTCGGCGAGGCGCGCCATCTGGGCGGCGGCTTCGGCGGCGACGTCGTACACCTGCGCGCGCGACCGCCCGAGCACCACGTCGCGCCAGACGGGCGAGGTGGGGATGTAGAGATGCACGACGGCGCGGGGCAGCCCCTCGATCGACGCGAAGGTGCGGTCGATCAGCTCGGGCTTGGCGGGCGTGAAGACGACGATGCTGACGTCGTCGGGGATCTGCCCGCGCGCACTGAGCGCGGCCAGATCGCGTACGAAGTCGAAGTCCGCGCGGCTGGCCGACGGATAGCCGACCTCGATCTCCTTGAAGCCCATCGAGACGAGCAGATCGAAGAAGCGCCGCTTGCGCTCCGGATCCATCGGCTCGGCGAGCGCCTGATTCCCGTCGCGCAGATCGACGGGGACCCAGAGGGGCGCGCGCTCGATGCGGGTGCCGGGCCAACTCCGTTCCTGGGAGGGGACGGTGACGCGCTCCTGGTAGGGGCGATAGCGGTGGGAGGGCATGACACTCGGGCGCTGGGGATTCCACGGGTACGCGGAGGAGTTCACGGTGGCCTCTCGGCTCGGTCGGACGACCGACCGGCAGCACGGCACCCCGCGGCGGGGTGCCGGTCGCTTCAGGCCCCGCCGCGGCAGCCGAGAAGAAGGAGACCGCAGAAGATCACGCGGCTACACTAGCCACACCTCAGGTCCTCAGACAAGTGCTCCTCAGACAAGCAGTCGTCAGACAAGCAGTCGTCAGACAGACACGTGTCTGAGGGGCACTCGTCAGACAAGTACCCCTCAGACAAGTACCCCTCAGACAACAAGACCGCACCCCTCCCTCCCCAAGGTGCCCCTCAATGCCCCTGAACTCCCTGCACCCCAGCCCCCTCGTCGAGCAGGCCGCCGCACGCCTCCGCGAACAGATCACCGGCGGCCACTGGCCCGTCGGCAGCAAACTCCCCGGCGAGACGACCCTCGCCAAAGAGCTCGGCATCGGTCGCTCCACCGTCCGCGAGGCCCTGCGCGCGCTGGCCGGCGCCGGGCTCGTGCAGCCCCGGCAGGGCTCCGGCGTCTTCGTCATCGCGACGGAAGCGGTCGTGGACTGGCCGACGCGGCTGCTGCGGGCGGCGGTCACGGACGTGTACGAGGTGCGGATGTTGGTGGAGGTGCAGGCGGCGCGGCTCGCGGCGCTGCGTCGCACCGACGAGGACATCACCGCGATGCGGGCCGCGCTCGAAGGCCGCAGGGCGATGTCCGGCGCGGGCGACGCCGCGTTCATCGACGCCGACATCGCGCTGCACGCGGCGGTCGTGGCGGCGGCGCGCAATCCCGTACTCACCGATCTGTTCGCGGAGTTCATGCCCGCGCTGCGACAGGGCCTGATCAGCCTCCTCGAACTCATCGACGTACGCGCCGAGGAGGCGAACCACGGAGATGCCGCGCACGCCGCCCTCGTGCACGCCGTCGAGGCGAGGGACCCGGAGGAGGCGGCGCGGGTTGCGCAGGCCGAACTCCAGGAGACACTGGGGAAATTGCAGAACCTCGGATAGCCCGACGGGCCCACGCCCTATTCCCTCAATTCCCTTCAGCCGGAAATGCTGAAGGGAATTGAGGGAAAGTCAAACCCTCCTACATCTTGCTGTAGAAGGTCCACATCTGATTCGGCGCACCTTGCGCGGATTCCCTGATCGTCACCGCTTGGTCAACGCCGTTCGCCGTGATGAGCAGGGCGGGGAACTTCTTGCTCTCGATGGTGGTCTGCTCTTCCCCGAGGTCCACGACCCAACGCTGCGAGAGCTTGTCGGGGCTGCGGGGCTTCAGGGTCACCGACCCGTCGCGCGTGGTGGCTTCGAGACACTGACCCTTGAAGTGGGTGCTCTCGATCGTGTAAATGCCCGTTCCCGCCGGGGTCTCACCCACGAGTTCGAGCTGCCAGATCTGATAGGTCTGTGCCGGATCCCGCGTCCACACCGTCTTGCCGTCGTACGCGTCGAGGTTGGTGTCGTCGCTGAACACCTGAATGGAAGCCGAGAGGCTCTTCACAGATGCCATCGAATTCCCCTTTCCATTCGACTGATCTCGCGGACAGAGTCGTCGACGGGTGGTCTCGTCCGTCGACCGCCCTCACATTTCCATCGGTCATGGATTCCTGGCAAGTTCCGTAATCGGCCACCGTAGGCGACGTCCGAAGAGACCCGGGAAAAGGGTCATTCGTCCATGAATTCAGGACGTTTCCCGAAGGCCCTCACACGCCGCCCTCAAGACCACCCGCACCACAACTCCCCCAGGAATTCCCGCTCGGTTCACCGAACGCGCGACGACTGTTGCCCATGGGATCCCGGACCCCGCCGCCGAGCCCGCGGTCGCCCCCACCGGTGCCACCGTCCCTGGCCTGGCACACACCCCCCGCCGCGCGACCGATCAGCGGTCCTCGGACAACCTGCCCTCCCCCGCTTCCCTCCCGGCACGCTCCGCGCCGCCCGTGCCATCGACCCCGTACAACCGCGCCGACGCGTCCACATGCGCGAGCCGCCGCATGGCGTTGAACACCACCTCCCCGAGGACCGTGCCGATCACCACGCTCTCCACCAGGTCCTCGACCGCGACCCGGCGGTCCACGTAGCCGAGGTCGGCGCGGGCGACCAGTTCGGCGGCGTCGGCGTACTCGTCGAGCAGTTCCGTGAACGCGCCGTGGCCGACCCTGCCCATGGCGGCCAGGGCGCGTGACAGGTCGGCGGCCGCGGGGTTCGACTCATGGGCCTGCCAGCCGCGCCGCGCGATCAGTTGCTCGACGGCGGCCTGCGCGGCCTCCGCCTCGGCGTCGTCCTCGGCGGCGCCCGCCGCGCCGAGCCGGTCCGCCGCCGCGCCGAGCACCTTGTGCAGCGGGCGGGCGGGATCGTCGACCGCGCCGAGCACCTCCGCGATGGCGGCCACCTTCAGACCACCCACCTCGAGCAGCGCGCGGATCAGCCGCAGCCTGCGCTCGTGCGCCTCGCCGTAGTGCGCCTGGTTGGGGCTGGTCAACTCGCCCTGCGGCAGCAGCCCTTCACGGACGTAGTACTTGATCGTCGGCACCGGCACACCGGTCCTGCGGCTCAACTCGCCAATACGCACGGCCTGCCCACCCTCTTCGCCACTCTTCGCAACGCGTCGCCACTGATCGCCCTTGCCATCCTCGCCACCCATCATAGATAGTGGCGCTATCGGATAGCAGACAGCGCCGCTATCCATATTTCGCTTACCACCCTCCCAGCAAGGGGATACCTATGTCTTCATGGCGTTCATGGCACCGGCCACTCATGCTGTTCGCCGCGTCGATGGCCTTACTCGCCGTCGTCTCCGCGGTGGGACTCGTCGTCGACGACCGCGTCCTGGTGGGCTCGCCCATCTGGGCCAAGCCGTTCAAGTTCTCGGTGTCGCTCATCGCCTACGGGCTCTCGCTCGCCTGGATGCTGTCGCTGCTCGACCGGGGCCGCAGGGCCGGCTGGTGGGCGGGCACGGTGGTCGCCCTGACCCTCCTCGTCGAGATGGTGATCATCACCGGGCAGGTGGTGCGCGGGAAGCGCAGCCACTTCAACCACCAGACCCCGCTCGATGACGCCCTGTTCGACACGATGGCCGTCACCATCGTCATCATGTGGCTCGCCACTCTGGTCATCGCCGTCCTGCTGCTGCGCGCCCGCATCGCCGACCGCGCCTCCGCCTGGGCGATGCGGTGCGGGATCACCCTCGCGCTCGCCGGCGCCGCCATCGGGTTCCGGATGAGCCGGCCGGCGCCCGGACAGGTGCAGGGCAGCTCCTCGATCGTCGGCGCCCACAGCGTCGGCGTGCCCGACGGCGGTCCCTCGATGCCGCTGACCGGCTGGTCCACCACCGGCGGCGATCTGCGGATCCCGCACTTCTTCGGCATGCACGCACTGCAGTTGCTGCCGCTGCTGCTCATGGGGCTCGTCGCGCTCGCCCCGCGGTTCACCCGCCTCGCGGACGACCGGGTCCGGCTGCGGCTCGTCCTCGTCGCCGCGGGCGCGTACGCCGCCGTCTTCGCCCTGGTCACCTGGCAGGCACTGCGCGGCCAGCCACTGATCCACCCGGACGGCGCGACGCTGACGGCAGCGGGACTGATCCTCGCCGCCTCGGCCGCGGGCGCGTACGGGGCACTGCGTCCCACAACCGCCCCCAAGGACACCGCAGTTGATGACCCGAACGACATGAACGACGCGAAGGAGCTCGTGTCATGACCGGCTTCCTCTTCGACCTCTCCTTCTATCTGGCCGCCCCGGTCTGGCTGCTCATGATCTTCGCGCCGGGCCGGCGGACGACCGACCGCGTCGCCGCCTCGCCCCTCACCGTCGTACCGATCCTCGCCGTCTACGCCGCGATGGCACTGCCCGTCTTCCCCGAACTCTGGGCCGCCGTCAGCAGCCCGGACCTCGACGGATTCCGCGAACTGCTCGTCCTCGCCGACGGGGCCGGCGCCATCTGGGCGCAGGTCATCGCCTGGGACCTGCTGATCGGCCAGTGGATGTACCGCGAGGCGCGGCGCATCGGCATCCACCCCCTGGTGATGGGACCGCTCCTGGTCCTGACGATCCTGCTCTCACCGTTCGGACTGCTGCTCTTCCTGCTGCTGCGGGCGGCGCGCGGCAACCGCGCTATCCGGCGGCCCGCAGCCTCCGGTACTGCCCCGGCGCCACCCCGAACTCCCGCTTGAACGCCCGGGAGAAGGCGAACTCCGAGGTGTAGCCCGCCCGTTCGGCGATCTGACGCAGCGGCAGGTCCTCCTCACGCAGCAGCCTTCCCGCCGTCGCCATCCGCCACCACGTCAGATACGCGAGCGGGCTCGCCCCCACGGTCGTCGCGAACCGGCGGGCGAACGCCGCACGGGAGAGCCCCGCCCGCGCCCCGAGCTCCTCCACCGTCCAGGGCCGCGCGGGGTCGTCATGGATCGCGTACAGCGCGGCCGTCACCGACGGATCCCGCAGCGCGGCGGACCAGCCCGCGGCGTGACCGGCGGTCTGCTCGCGCAGCCACCATGCCCGCAGGATGTACAGCAGCAGCGTGTCGAGCAGCGCCGGGAGCACCGCGTCCGATCCCGGCTGCGCGTCGGCCAGTTCGGCGCCGAGCAGGTCGACGGCGGCCCGCAGCGAGGCGTACTCCCCGACCCTGGCCGGCAGATGCACCACCTCGGGCAGCTCGGCGAGCAGCGGATGGGCGCGCGCCCGGTCCAACTGGTAGGCCCCGCAGAGCAGTACGGCGCTCGCCGCCCCGTCGCCCGCGCCCTGCCACGTCCTCGGCCAGGAGCCGTCCGGGGCGAGGGTGAACTCCTCCAGCGGGGCATCGGGCGCGCTCGCCAGGCCGTGCCCGCGCCCGTGCGAGAGGAAGACCACGTCACCGGGCCCGAGCGCCACCGGCTCCGCCCCGTCACCGGCCGGAAGCAGCCAGGCGGAACCCTGGAGCATCACATGGAATCCGGCGCCGTTCGACGGGGCGAACCGGATGCCCCAAGGGGCGTGCCGGTACGTACGGGAGGAGTGCGGCCGCCCCGTCCGCATCGCGGCGATCGCGTCACTGAGTACGTCCATGCCCGTACCGTAGCGCGCGCCGCACCCCGCGAGACGTACGGGTATAAAAGCGAGACCAACAGGCATGGAGCGTCTCGCACGGCCCGCCTAGCGTTGCCGTCATGACAACAACTGACGCGTCAACAACCGCTCGTACCGTGCTCTTCGACGAGATCGGCGGCCCGGAGGTCCTGCGGATCCACGACGTGGAACTCGCCGCCCCCGGCCCCGGCGAAGTCCTCATCCGTGTCGAGGCGTTGGGCCTCAACCGCGCCGAAGCCCTGTTCCGCGCCGGCACTTACTACTACCAGCCGACCCTGCCCGCGTCCCGCAACGGCTACGAGGCCGCAGGCACCGTCGAGGCGGTCGGCGCGGACGTCACCGCGTTCGCCCCCGGCGACACCGTCCTCACCGCCGCCAACTTCGAACTGAGCGCGCACGGTGTGTACGGCGAGCTTGTCCTGCTGCCGCAGAGCGCGGTCGTCCCGCGCCCCGCCGATGTGGACGCGGTGACCGCGGCCGCCGTCTGGGTCACGTACTCCACCGCGCACGGCGCGCTGCTCCAGACCGCCGGGATGCGGCGGGGCCAGCACGTCCTGATCACCGGCGCGTCCAGCGGCGTCGGCACCGCGGCCATCCAGGTCGTACGCCGCGCGGGTGCCGTGCCGATCGCCACCACGCGCACCGACGCCAAGCGCCGCCAGCTGCTCGACCTGGGCGCGGAGCACGTCATCGTCACGGACGACGAGGACGTGACCAAGGAGACCAAGCGCCTCACCGACGGCCGGGGCGCCGACATCGTGCTCGACGCGATCGGCGGCCCGGGCTTCCAGGCGCTGGGCGATGCGGTGGTCCCCAACGGCAACCTCGTCGTCTACGGCTGGCTGGACGGCCGCCCCACGACCCTCCCCATGAACTGGCCGCTCTCCGTCCACGGATACGCGAACCCGAACGTCACCGCGACGGAGGAGGGCCGCCACCGCGCGGCCGCCTACATCAACTCGGGCCTCGCCGACGGCACACTCCGCCCGGTGATCGCCGAGGTCTTCGAGGGCCTGGACCGCATCCAGGACGCGCACCGCCTGATGGAGTCCAACGCGCACACCGGCAAGATCGTGGTGAAGCTCTGAGGAGGCCGGCCCACCCGGCCGGAATACCTCACCCGGTCCGGAGGTTGACTCCGCTACGACACCGGCGAACCAACCTCCGGAAGGGCGAGTCATGAAGATCGGCATCATCGGCGCGGGCAGCATCGGCGGCAATCTCACCCGCCGCCTCACGGCCGTCGGCCACGACGTCTCCGTCGCGAACTCCCGCGGACCGCAGACCCTCACCGCCCTCGCCGAGGAGACCGGCGCGACGCCGGTGACCGTCGAGGAGGCCGCGCGCGACGCCCAGGTCGTCGTCGTGACGGTCCCCCTGAAGGCCGTGCCGAACCTGCCGTCCGGCTTCCTGGACGGCGCGGCCGACAGCGTCGCCGTCATCGACACCGGCAACTACTACCCGCAGCGCGACGGGAAGATCGCCGAGATCGAGGAGGGCCTCACCGAGAGCCGCTGGACCGAGCGGCGGATCGGCCACCCGGTCATCAAGGCCTTCAACGGCACGTACGCCCACGACATCCTCGACAAGCCCAAGCCCAAGGGCACCCCGGGCCGCGTCGCACTCCCGGTGTCCGGCGACGACGAGACCGCCAAGAAGGTCGTACGCGATCTGCTCGACGAGATCGGCTTCGACACCGTCGACACGGGCGGCCAGGACGAGTCGTGGCGCCAGCAGCCGGGCACCCCGGTCTACGGCCTCGCGGCGGACGTGGACGCGGTCACCAAGGCCCTGTCCGAGGCTTCCCCGGAGCGCACGGCGGAGTGGCGCGCCTGAGGCCCGCGGACTAGGGCGTCGCCCAGTCCCGCAGCGCGTCCTCGCTCTCGAAGTCCGCGACGTCCTTGTCCAGCGGCGTCGACGTGTACTGGTGGATCCGCCACTTCGCCTTGATGCGCGGCTTGCCCGCCGTCACGTAGTCGGCGATCCAGAGGCCGTCGCCCGCGTACGAAGTAGTGTCCCGGTTGAGCCAGAAGTCCCGATTTGTATACAACACAACCCTATGCGAGGGACGCAGCCGCTTCACCTCCCGAATGAAGCGGTCCTTCTCCGCGTTCGACGCGGCCGTATGCTCCCCCGTCCACTCCCAGTCCACCGCCAGCAAGTCCCCTGACTTCTCAGGGGCCTTGCTGACGAAGTACTCCGCCTGCGCCGTGATGTTCCCGGGCCACAGGAAGTGGTAGAAGCCGACCACGCAGCCGCCGTCCCGTGCCAGCTTCGTCTGGGCGGTCAGTCTCGGGTTGATGTACGAACGGCCCTCTGTCGCCTTGATGATGACGAAGGAGAGGCCGTCCGTGTCGAACGTGGACTGGTACGAGCTGACGTCGATGCCTCGGATCATGCGCGGCCTCCTGTGGGACAGAGGAACGGGGCGGTGGATCTACCCTCCCCGTTCCCGGTGGCCGCGGACGTCAACCGTTGAATGACTCGGGCTCAGCGGAAGATCCCCGTGTGACCCAGCGAATAGCGGCCCGGCTGCGGGTAGACGGCGAGGCCGTGCGGGCCGCCGCCGACCGGGATGCGGGCGGTCTGGACTCCGGAGCGGGTGTCGATGGCGTACACCTCGTCGTCGTAACGGCCCGACAGCCAGAGCGTGTTGCCGTCCGCCGAGACGCCGCCCATGTCGGGGCTGCCGCCCTGGGGGAGCTTCCACTTCTTGGTGAGCTTGTTCTTGGGGAAGTCGAAGACGGAGACGGTGCCCTCGCCGCGGTTGGAGACGTACATCTCCCGTGAGTCGCGGCTGACGTACAGGCCATGGGTGCCCTTGCCGGTGGGCAGCAGTTTCGGCTTGTCGAACTTGTCGCCGCTCAGGACCCACATGCCGTCGGCCATCATGTCGGCCACGTAGAAGGTCTTGCCGTCGGGTGAGACCTTCACGTCCTGCGGCATCGCGCCGTCGAAGGGCAGTTTCTGCTGGCCCACGACCTTCATCTTCTCCGTGTCGACCTTCAACAGCTCTCCGGAGAACTCGCAGGAGACGATGAAGTAGCGGCCGTCGGCGGAGAAGTCGGCGTGGTTGACGCCGTAGCAGCTGACCGGTTCGGTCTTGACCTTCTTCATGGTGTGCGGGTCACGGAAGACGAGTTCGCGGTCCATGGAGGCCATGACGACGGCGTACTTGCCGTTGGGCGTGAAGTAGAGGTTGTACGGGTCGTGTACGTCGACCGGCTTGCCCGCCTTGCCGGTCTTCGGGTCGATGGGCGTGAGCGTGTGGCCGCGGTTGTTGTTGACCCAGAGGGTCTTCATGTCCCAGGAGGGGACGACGTGTTGGGGCTGGACGCCGACGTCGATGGTGTCGATGACTTGGTACGTCTCGGGGTCGATGACCGAGACGGTGTTGGAGTTGGTGTTGGGGACGTAGACGCGGGAGGGGAAGTCCTTGACCACCGGGGAGAGCTTGTTGGGGCGGTCGGCGGCGTAGACGTCCTGCGGGTCGAGGACGGGGGGCATGCCGGGAAGGCCGGGTGCCACCTTGGGTTTGGTGGGTTTCTGAATGCCCTTGGCGCCGAGGGCTTCGTTCTCGCGGGTGTCGGTTCCGCAGCCGGCGAGTGCGGCGACGACGACGGCACCGGCGGCGATGACCGCCGCGGTGCGGCGGGTGAGGTCGAGGTGGAGGGTCATCAGGTCAGCAGCTCCGTGGTCGTCACCGCGCGCAGGCCGCGGCGGTCGAGGTCTTCCAGGACGGCGGGGAGCGCGGCGACCGTGTCCGCGTACCCGAAGTGCAGGCTCACCACGGAGCCCGCGCGCACCTCTGAGGCGATCTTGCGGGTGACGGCCGGGGCGCCCGGCGAGGTGAAGTCGAGGGAGTCGACGTCGTACGAGAGGACGTGCGGGTAGCCGGCGCGGTGGGCGACGCGGGCGACGAGGGGGGTCGCCCGCTGGGCGCGCGATGGACGGAACCAGGTGCCGATGGAGCCGGTGAGGCGGCGCAGGCGGTCGGCGCAGCCGGTGATCTCGGCGTAGGCGTCGGCCTCGGTCATGTCGTTGACGGTGAGGTGGTGCTGGGTGTGGTTGCCGAGGTCGTGGCCGCCGTCGAGGATGCGGCGGGCGAGCTCGGGGTGTTCGTCGAGCCAGCTGCCGACGGCGAGGACGGTGATCTTGGCGCCTGCCTGCTCGGCGATGGAGAGCAGGGACCGCGCGGTGGCCGGGTCGCCCTGGCCGTGGAAGGTGAGGGCGACCTGGGGGTGGCCGCGGGGGCTGTGCGTGATCTGGTCGGGGAGGCCGGGGAAGCGGCGGGG
>NZ_SRIC01000518.1 GCF_004684775.1 Streptomyces sp. MZ04 | reverse complement strand
CGGCGGGGGCGGGGTCAGGGGCCGAGATCCAGGACCCGGACCGGCCGCCCCTCCCACTGCTGGGGGACCGTGGTGGCGACGGTTGCACCGGAAGGCCGGTCAAGGGCGGGCTGGGCGGCATGCTCCGTGTGGGCGTCGGCCCAGGTCTGCTGCTCGGCCATCGCCAGCGCGGCAGGCAGGTCCAGGTCCAGGACCGTGATGCCGGGCAGTGCGGCCAGGTGCTCGGCGGTCCCCGGACGGGCGCGGTCCGCCTCGACCAGCGCGCAGGCGGTGGCGTACAGGAACCAGCCCGCCTCGGCGTGGGCGCGGTGGATGAGCCGGGACGCGAGTGCGTTGCCACGGCCCGCGGCGGCCATGGCGGACTTGTCCAGGACGATGTGCGTCTCGCTCACCGGCCGGTCACCCGCGCCAGGCGGCGGTCAAGCTCGGCGTCGAGATCCCGCCGCTCGTCGGCGCTCGGCGCGTAACCGTTCCACTCCCGCAGCGCGATGCGGGCCTGCTCGGCCCGCGCGGCGCGTTCCTCGGGAGTCAGGAGGGTCTCGGCGAGACGCGCCAGGTAGGCCCGCAGCGACAGCCCCTCGCCGGCCGCTATGGCGGCCAGCCGGTCCTTGGCTTCCTCAGGAATGCGGATATTGGCGTCAGTCATGGTGCGCTCCCTTCCCCATCTCACGCTACGGGTACGTACCCGTACCCATAAGTGGCATCCGCCTCGACGAAAGCGACCGGCCCAGTGACGGCGCACTTCCGCCACATACCGAAGGGCGCCCCCGGCCATTGCGGCCGGAGGCGCCCCATCGACGCACGGGTAGAAGATCTCCCGTCACACGACCAGAAGAAGATCTGGCGTCATACGAACAGTCCCGCTACACGAACAGACTCACTACAGCAGCCACCGCGAACCCGGCCACCGAAAGCACCGACTCCAGGACCGTCCACGTCTTCAGCGTGTCCCGCTCCGAGATGCCGAAGTACTTCGCCACCATCCAGAAGCCGCCGTCATTGACGTGCGAGGCGAAGATCGAGCCCGCCGAGATCGCCATGATGACCAGGGCGACGAAGGCCTGGGAGTGGTCGCCCTCGGAGAGGAGGGGGGCCACGATGCCGGCCGTCGTGACGATCGCCACCGTCGCCGAGCCCTGGGCGACGCGCAGGACCAGGGAGAGCAGGTAGGCGAGGACGATGATCGGCAGGCCTACGTCCTGGAACGTGTCCGAGAGGGCCGCGGCCACGCCGCTCGCCTTGAGGACCGCGCCGAAGATGCCGCCCGCGCCGACCACCAGGAGGATGTTGCCGACCGGCTTCAGGGATGAAGTCGACACCGTCTCAAGGGACTTGCGGGACCAGCCGCGCCGGATGCCCAGCAAGTAGTACGCCATCAGCAGGGCGATCGTCAGGGCCACGAACGGGCTGCCGAAGAACTCGATCACCGAGCGGAACGTGGAGGGGTCGAAGGCGATCGACGAGAACGTGGCCAGGAGGATCAGGAACAGTGGCGTGCCGATGATCGCGAAGACCGTGCCGAGCGGCACCGGCTTCTCGCGCGGCTCGACGCCCGCGGCGCGCTGCTCGGCGACGACCGCCGTCTTCGCCTCGTCGGCGGCCTCGACCATGTCCTGCGGGACGGGTACGAAGATGCGCTTGCCGACCCAGGCGGAGAAGACCCAGGCGGCCAGGACGGCCGGGATGCCGCAGACGATGCCCATCAGGATGACCCAGCCGAGGTCGACGTGGAGGAGTCCCGCCGCCGCCACCGGGCCCGGGTGCGGGGGCAGGAACGCGTGCGTCATCGACAGGCCCGCGAGGAGGGGGAGGCAGTAGAGGAGGATCGACTTGCCGCTGCGCTTGGCCGCCGCGTACACGATGGGGGCCAGGACGAAGATGCCTACGTCGAAGAAGACCGGGACGCCGAAGATCAGGCCCGTCAGGCCCATGGCCAGGGGCGCTCGCTTCTCGCCGAACATGCCGAGCAGGCGGGACGCCAACACCTCCGCGCCGCCCGACACTTCGAGGATCGCGCCGAGCATCGTGCCGAGGCCGATGATGATCGCCACATGGCCGAGGATGCCGCCCATGCCCGACTCGATGACCGAGACGGCGTCGGACTTCTGGACGGTGCCGAAGAGTTCGGTGACGGAGAGGCCGGCCGAGAGGCCGACGACTATGGAGACCGCGAGCAGCGCGACGAAGGGCTGCAGCCTGACCTTGATGATCAGGAAGAGGAGCAGGACGATGCCGAGCGCGGCGACGGTCAGGAGGCCTGCCGTGCCGTCGATCAGGGTGAGGATTCCGCCGGTGTGGGGTGGCCTGTCTCTTATA
>NZ_SRIC01000517.1 GCF_004684775.1 Streptomyces sp. MZ04 | reverse complement strand
CTGCGACCACGGAGATCTACACAGGGCTATTCGTCGGCAGCGTCAGATGTGTATAAGAGCCAGCACCCGTCGCCGCATGACCCGTCGCCCCGCGATCCGACGTACGAGGGCCCACCGGATCATGCGGGCGGCGCTCGTCCTGATCTGCGCTCTGGTCGTCTCCTGCGTCGGCACCGCCGTGTGGGCCGACTCCGAACTCAAACGCGAGGTCGACCTCGGCAAGGTGGAGGACCGTCCCGCGAACGGCGAGGGGACCAACTACCTCATCGTCGGCTCGGACAGCCGCGAAGGCCTCTCCGAGCAGGACAAGGAGGACCTCACGACCGGCTCGGCCGAGGGCCGTCGTACCGACTCGATGATGCTGCTGCACACCGGCCGCAACGGCACCACGATGATGAGCCTGCCGCGCGACTCCTGGGTCACCATTCCGTCGCACACCCGCCCCGAGACCGGCAAGCGTCCCGGCGCGGCACAGGACAAGTTGAACGCGGCGTTCTCCTTGGGCGGGCCCGAACTGCTCGTGCGGACCATCGAGTTCAACACCGGCCTGAAGATCCACCACTACGCCGAGATCGGCTTCGCCGGCTTCGTGGACATCGTCGACGCGGTCGACGGCGTCGAGATATGCCTCGACAGGGACATCAGGGACAAGAAGTCGGGCGCCGACCTGAGGAAGGGCTGCCAGAGCCTCGACGGCACCCAGGCGCTCGCGTTCGTCCGTCAGCGCCACCAGGAGGCCCAGGGAGACCTGGGACGCAGCAAGAACCAACAGAAGTTCCTGTCCGCGCTCGCCGAACAGGCTGCCGCCGTCGGCACCGTGCTCAATCCGGCCAAGCTCTACCCCGCCGTCCGTGCCGGGCTCGACGCCCTGATCGTGGACAAGGACCTCGGCCTGCGGGACCTCACATCGATGTTCCTGGCCCTGAAGCAGGTCACCGGCAGCAACGGCCGGCAGATCAC
This sequence comes from Streptomyces sp. MZ04, assembly GCF_004684775.1. Classification (GTDB taxonomy): domain Bacteria; phylum Actinomycetota; class Actinomycetes; order Streptomycetales; family Streptomycetaceae; genus Streptomyces. The sequence continues at coordinate 1,387 of NZ_SRIC01000517.1, read as the reverse complement.
CGTCCCGGTGGCCGACTCCGACTTCTCCACCTCCAAGGGCAGCACCGTCAGATGGGACGCGTCTCGGGCCAAGAAGGTCTTCGAGGAGTTGAAGCGCGACCAACCGGTGAGCTCCGAGCCGAACGGCTGAGCGTCCTGCTGCCGGGGTCAATTCAGCCGGAGCGGATCAGGCGGGCTCGGCGGTGGTGCCGCGTACGACGAGGTTCGGGGGCAGCACAACCTCGCGGGCCTCGGTGCGGCCCTGGTCAAGGCGTTCGACGGCGGCGGCCACGGCGTGGCGGGCCTGCTCCTCGGCACTCTGACTGACCGTGGTCAGGTTGAAACAGCTCAGCCGGGAGAGACTGTCGTCGTCGTAGCCGGCCACGGACACCGCACCCGGGACAGCGATACCCGCGCGGGCGAGGGCCTCCAGGACGCCGATGGCGCACGCGTCGTTGAAGGCGACGACAGCGGTGGGCAGTTCGGCGCCTTCGATGAGGCGTTGGGCGGCCCGCTCACCGGCCGCCTCTGTGGAGTCTCCGCGCAGGACCTTGATGTGCGCGTCCAGTCCGTGGCGGCGCATCGCGGCGCGGTAGCCACGGCGCCGATCGGTGGCGATGGCCCCCTTGCCGCCGTCGACGTACGTGATCGCACGGTGGCCGTGCCCCACCAGGTGGTCGACGATCTGACCGACCCCGTCGTCGTCCGCGGTGCGGACGACGTCCAGGTCGGCGTCGGCGATCCGACGGCCGACCGCGATGACGGGGGCCTTGCGGTCGAGCGCGGCGAGGGTGTCGTCGGGGGCGGACGGGCCGAGCAGGATCAGGGCCTCGCTGCGGAAGGCCAGCAGCGTGTCCACGGCGGTGTGCTCGTCGCGGGTGCGGGTCCGGGTGCTGAGGACGAGGTCGTAGCCGACCTCCTCGGCGGCCGTGTGCAGGTGCTCGACCAGTTCGGCGTGGAAGGGGCTGCGGATGTCGATCATGACGCCGAGCAGCCGGGTCCGCCTGCTGGCCAGCATGCTGGCGGTCCGGTCGGCCTGATAGCCGAGCTCGGCGGCGGCCTTGAGAACCCGCTTCCGGGTGCGCTCGCTGGGACCGGGCACGCCGCGCAGCACCAGGGAGACCGACGCCGTGGACAGGCCGACTCGGGCAGCCACGTCCTCCAGCCGGGGACGCCTGTTCGTGCCGTTCCCCTGACGCCCGGAACCGCCGTCTTCCACGTGTGCCTCCCGGCAGCGATCTCCTCGCGCGACACCCTTGACACGCTCTAGGAACACGCCGATAGTACCAGGACTTAAAGCGCTTTAAATCACCTGGCGCCTGGCGCGCACCACGCAGTGCCGTATCTGTCACTTATACACATCTCCGAACCCACGAGACGCTCATGAAAATCGTATGCCGACTTCTGA
>NZ_SRIC01000516.1 GCF_004684775.1 Streptomyces sp. MZ04 | reverse complement strand
ATAAGGTCCAACCCCCACCCAGCGGGAACCCCCGTACGCCGTGTCCTCGCCGTCATCCCGGCCCGCGGCGGCTCCAAGGGCGTCCCCGCCAAGAACCTCGCCCCGGTCGGCGGTGTGCCGCTGGTGGCGCGCGCCATCCGCGAGTGCCTGGCCGCCCGGCTCGTCACGGACGTCGTCGTCTCCACGGACGACCACGTGATCGCCGAGGCGGCGCGTTCGGCGGGCGCTGAAGTGGTGCTCCGCCCCGCCGCGATCGCGGGGGACACCGCGACCAGCGAGGCGGCGGTGCTGCACGCGATGGACGCGCACGAGACGCTGCACGGCGCGACCGTGGACGTGGTCCTCCTCGTGCAGTGCACCAGCCCCTTCATCGTCCGCGAGGACGTCGACGGAGTGGTCGGGTCGATCACCGACGGCGGCGCGGACACGGCGCTGACCGTGGCGCCCTTCCACGGCTTCGTCTGGCGGGACGCCGACGACGAGCCCGCGGGCCTCGGCGCACAGCGCACCGGCGAGGTCGGCGGCACCACCAAGGTCGCCAACTCCACGGCCACCGACGGCGGTTACGGCGTCAACCACGACAAGTCCTTCCGCCCGCGCCGCCAGGACCGCCCCCAGGACCTCCTGGAGACCGGCGCGGTCTACGGCATGGACGTGACCGGCTTCCGCGAGCACAAGCACCGCTTCTTCGGCCGCACCGAGCTCGTCCGTACGGACCCGGCGCGCGTCCTGGAGATCGACGACCCGCACGACCTCGCCCGTGCCCGCGCGCTCGCCCCGCTCTTCGACTCCGACCGGGCCGACGCCCTCCCGACCCGCGACGACATCGACGCGGTCGTACTCGACTTCGACGGCACCCAGACCGACGACAGGGTGCTGATCGACTCCGACGGACGGGAGTTCGTCTCCGTGCACCGCGGGGACGGACTCGGCATCGCGGCCCTGCGTGACGCGGGCCTGCCGCTGCTGATCCTGTCCACGGAACAGAACCCGGTCGTCGCCGCGCGGGCCAGGAAGCTGAAGCTTCCCGTCCTGCACGGCATCGACCGCAAGGACCTCGCACTCAAGCAGTGGTGTGAGGAGCAGGGCATCGCTCCCGAGCGCGTGCTCTACGTCGGCAATGACGTCAATGACCTCCCGTGCTTCGGCCTTGTCGGCTGGCCCGTGGCGGTCGCGAGCGCCCACGACGTCGTACGCGGCGCCGCACGCGCGGTCACCGCTCTCCCCGGTGGTGACGGCGCGATCCGAGAGATCGCCGCATGGATCCTCGGCCCCTCCCTCAACAAGTAAGGAAAGTTCCTGTCATGAGCTCCAACTCCCGTCTGCGCACCTTCGGTTCGAAGACCGCCGGTCCCGGCCGCCCCGTCTACATCACCGGCGAGATCGGCATCAACCACAACGGCGACCTCGAGAACGCGCTCGCGCTGATCGACGTGGCCGCCGACGCCGGCTGCGACGCGGTCAAGTTCCAGAAGCGCACCCCGGAGATCTGCACCCCGCGCGACCAGTGGGACATCGAGCGCGACACCCCCTGGGGCCGGATGACGTACATCGACTACCGCCACCGCGTGGAGTTCGGCGAGTCCGAGTACCAGGCCATCACCGAGCACTGCGCCAAGCGCGGCATCGACTGGTTCGCATCCCCGTGGGACACCGAGGCCGTCGCCTTCCTGGAGAAGTTCGACGTCCCGGCCCACAAGGTCGCCTCCGCGTCGCTGACGGACGACGAGCTCCTGCGCTCGCTCCGCGCCACCGGCCGCACGGTCATCCTCTCGACGGGCATGTCGACCCCGAAGCAGATCCGCCACGCGGTGGAGGTCCTCGGTTCGGACAACATCCTTCTCTGCCACGCCACTTCGACGTACCCGGCGAAGGCGGAGGAGCTGAACCTGCGGGTCATCAACACCCTGCAGCAGGAGTTCCCGAACGTCCCGATCGGCTACTCCGGCCACGAGACCGGCCTGCAGACCACGCTCGCCGCGGTCGCCCTCGGCGCCACGTTCGTCGAGCGCCACATCACCCTCGACCGCGCCATGTGGGGCTCGGACCAGGCCGCTTCGGTCGAGCCGCAGGGCCTGACCCGTCTCGTCCGCGACATCCGCACCATCGAGGCGTCCCTCGGTGACGGCGTCAAGAAGGTCTACGAGTCGGAGCTCGGCCCGATGAAGAAGCTGCGCCGCGTCGCGGGCGTCGTCGCCGAGTCGGAGGCCGCGGACCTCGAGCCGGTCTCGGTCTGAGCGCGAGCCGACGCTCTTACACGGCCCCCTTACCAGGCCTTTTACCAGGCCCTTTACCAGGCCTTTTACTAGGACAAGGACACGGTCATACGACGATGAGCCCCCGCCCCGGGCAACC
>NZ_SRIC01000515.1 GCF_004684775.1 Streptomyces sp. MZ04 | reverse complement strand
TGTCCGCGTACTTCGCTGAGTGCTCCGCTGAGTACGGAGGTATGTGCACCACTCAGGCCACGTCGGAGTCCCGCGCGATAGCTTGAAGACGGTTCTTGAGGCGGTAGCTGTTGCCGTTGATGGAGACGACCTCGCAGTGGTGCAGAAGGCGGTCGAGGATCGCGGTGGCGAGGACTTCGTCGCCGAAGACCTGGCCCCACTCGCTGAAGGTCTTGTTCGAGGTGAGGATGACCGAGCCCTTCTCGTAACGCTTGGAGATCACCTGGAAGACGAGGTTCGCCTCGGCGCGTTCGAGGGGCTGGTAGCCGACTTCGTCGACAACAAGGACGCTGGGCCGCAGATAGGTGCCGAGTTTGTTGACCAGCTGCCCTGCCGTCTCTGCGGTCTTGAGGTTGCGGACCATGTCGTCGAGGGTCGTGAAGTAGATCGAATAGCCAGCCCGACAGGCCGCGACCGCAAGGGCGACGGCGATATGCGTCTTGCCGACCCCCGGCGGTCCCAGCAGGGCCGCGTTGGCCTTGGCCTCGATGAACGAGAGGGTGGCGAGGTCTTTGACCTTGCGCGGGTCGAGTTCGGGCTGGAAGGAGAAGTCGTACTCATCCAGCGTCTTGTGGTGTGGCAGCTTCGAGGTCCGCAGGCCGCTGCGGAAGCGACGGTCCTCACGGACCGCGAGTTCCTCGGACAGGACCAGGTCGAGGAACTCGAGGTATCCCATCTTCGCCTCGTCAGCTCGGCGGGTGAACTCGTTGATGGTCTCCGCGAGATGGGGCAGGCCGAGCTTGCCGGCCGTGGAGCGGATGCGGTTGCCGGTCAGCTCGCTCAAGAGGATTCCTTCGGGCTCGAGTTGGTGGTGAACGGACGGGTCCCGGTGAGCTCGTCATAGACCGACAACGGGCGGCGGCCGACCTCGATGCTGGCGGCAGCAGCCCGGTTCAGCAGGGCTCGCAATGGACCGGCCTCGGGCCCGAGAGGCCGGTCGTGGCGGGGAAGGGGCGGGACATCACCGGTGGTGACGCGGCGTCCGGCTCCGGTGGGTAGGCCGTTCCAGTGCCTCTCGTCCACGATCCGGGCGCCGCGGCCAACCGCCCGCGGATGAGCGGCCAGCAGGGTTTCCCCGTCGGCGCCGGGGACGGTGGAGTGCAGTGTGACCTGGGACTTGGTCGCCCGAATCTCGACCAGCTGACGCGGGCGGACCTTGCGGGCCGGCACCGAGTAGAGGTTCGCGTCGAAGGCGACCAGGCAGTCCTTGCCGACGTGCCGCAGATACCGCTGGGCCACCACATACGGAGTCGGCGGCAGCGTCCGCAGAGCCACGTGATCCCGCATGGCCCGGTGCCCGATGATCTCGCCGTGGGTGCCGTGCACCTTCGCCCGCCGCAGCGGCACCCAGGCCGCGAAGGCGGAGTTCATCTCCTCGATCGAGGAGAAGGCCCGCCCGGCCAGCACATGATCACGGACAATCAAGACTTGGCGCTCGACCCGGCCCTTGCCCTGGGGCCGATAGGCGGCCAGGACGTCGATGTCGAAGTCATAGTGCCCGGAGAACGCGACGGCTTCCGGGTGCAACGGGACGGCCTCACCCGGTGCGACATGCCGACGCACGACAGTCTTGGTGCGGTCGTAGACGATCGTCATCGGCACCCCACCGAAGTGCGTGAACGCGCGCCGGTGGCAGTCGAAGAAACTCGCCAGGTCCTGGCTGGTGGTGAAACAGCAGAACGGATCACGCGAGTACGACAACGTCATGTGGAACGAGTAGACCTTCGGGATCCCGACGTGGGCGAGGATCTTGCCCTCATCGCCCCAGTCCACCTGTGCTTGAGCACCGGGGACGACCTCGAAGCGACGGTGCAGACCGGCGAGTTCACTCGGGCTGATGCCGAGCTCCTCGGCGATCCGGGGCCTGGCCTCCTGCAGGTAGAGCTTGATCCTCTGGTAGTTGATGATGACCCCGTACTCCGAGGCCAGACGCTCGTGGACCACTGCCCCCTTGAGCAGGATCTCCGACCGGAGCATCGCGTCAATCAGCGGGGCGACCTCGTCCACCATCCGCTTCCGCGGCTGGCCGCTGGGCTCTCTCTCCGGCGGCGCCGCCGGGACCTGGCCCGACAGATACTTGGCGACCGTACGGCGGTTCAGCCCGGTCTCCTTCGCGATCTGCCGCTGACTCATCGAGCCGGACTCGTACAGACCGCGAAACCGCCTCAACTCCAGCCAGCGATGCGGGTCCAAGACCACCGTCCGCCGCCCCTCTGCCACCTCGAAACCGACGACAGAAGACTCGCGGCACCCGTCTGCCACCGCATCAACTTTGGTGCACTCTCATCCGTACGAGGTGGTGCACGTCCACTTGTACGCCGACA
>NZ_SRIC01000514.1 GCF_004684775.1 Streptomyces sp. MZ04 | reverse complement strand
ACGACAGGGGGACGAGGTAGGGGCGGCAGCCGAGCGGGAAGGAGAGGTCGCCGGTGTGCACGTCGTAGACGGGGTCGAAGCCGCGCCAGGAGAGGAAGGCGAGGTAGCGGCCGTCGCGGGTGAAGACGGGGTTCTCGTCCTCGAAGCGGCCATTGGTGACGTCGACGATGGTGCGGGCGCCCGGACTTTCGATACGGGCCATCTTGATCTGCCGCAGGGAGCGGCCGATGCCGGGCTGGGACCAGGTCAGCCAGGCGCCGTCGGGGGAGAAGGCGAGGTCGCGCACCGGCCCGTTGACGGAGCGGATCAGCTCGGTGACCTCGCCGTCGGACTCCTCGGTCCCGGCGGCGGCAGCCGCTTCATCAGGCACAGTGAGGAGCAGGAGCCGCCCGTCGTTCGACGCGATGGCCAGGCGCTCGCCGTCGGGGTCGGACACCAGCTCCTGGACCCGGCCGAGCTCCCCGCTCGCCAGCCTGCGCGGCTCGCGGTCGCCGCTGGCGCGCGGCAGATAGGCGATCTCGACGGCGTCCTCGCCATCGGCGTCGGTGACGTACGCGACCTGCCCGCCCGTGCCGAGCATCTCCGGGAGCCGGACGCGTGCGCCCGGGGTGTCGATGATCGTGCGGGCGGGCCCGTCCCGGTGGGTGAGCCAGTACAGGCTGCCGCGTACGACGACGGCGCTGGCCCGTCCTGTCGTGTCCACGGAGAGCGCGTCGACGTTCTGCGCGGCCGGGACCTGATAGACCCGCCGTCCGGTGCGCGGCCCGCCGAGCCGTACGTCCAGGCGGCGCGGCTCGGATTCCGCGGAGAGGTCGTCGACCATCCAGATGTCGCCCGCGCACTGGTAGACGACGCGGGTGCCGTCGCTGGACGCGTGCCGGGCGTAGAACGCGTCGTGGTCGGTGTGCCGCCGCAGGTCGGAGCCGTCCGGCAGGCAGGAGTAGAGGTTGCCGACGCCCTCGTGGTCGGAGAGGAAGGCGATCCGGCCCCCCACGAACATCGGGGTGTCGAGCTGCCCGTCGAGGTCGGCGAGGATGCGCCGGCCGTGCATCCACATACGGCCCGTCGCGCCGCCCCGGTAACGCTTCCAGGCGGCGGGTTCGTGCGGCGGCCGCCCGGTCAGGAGCAGCGTCCTGCGCTCGCCGTCGATGTCGGCGACCGCGATGTCGTGGACGGGACCCCAGGGCAGCCGGCGGCCGGGCGAGCCGTCGGTCGGCACGCTGTACGCCCAGCAGAAGTAGGAGAAGGGCTGGCTGTGCGAGGAGACGGCGAGGATGTCGCCGTCGGGGGACCAGCCGCAGACGCGGGTGTCGGTGCTGCCCCAGTAGGTGAGCCTGCGGGAAGGACCGCCGTCCACCGGGGCGAGATGGATCTCCGGGTCGAGACTGCGCCATGTCGTGTACGCGATGTGGCTGCCGTCCGGCGAGAAGCGCGGATGGCTCACCTTGGTCCGGTCGACGGTGAGCCGCCAGGCGCGGCCGGCCGGGGCGCCGTCCGCGGCCAGCGGGGCCACCCAGAGGTCGTCCTCGGTCGCGAAACAGAGGCGGTCGCCGCTGAGGTGCGGAAACCGCAGGTAGGCGGGGTCGGCATGGGTGTCGTCGCGCGCGTCGGTCACCTCACCATGCTTTTCCGGGGGGCGGGACGCGGCAACTCGTGCGGGGGGTGAGCGGGGTCGGGGTGCGCGTGACCCAGCACACGTACGAAACGGTTTCGTTTCGCTAAGGCGGAGGGTACAGTCAAGGCGTACGAAACAGTTTCGATATTTCGCCCAGAGGTATCGAGCAGGTGTGTCGAGCGGGAGCGGAAGGACCATGGCTGAGGCGGCAACGGCGCGGCGCAGCCGGATCACGCCCGAGCGCGAGGCCGAGCTCTACGCGGCGGTGCTCGATCTGCTCCGCGAAGTCGGGTACGAGGCGCTCACCATGGACGCCATCGCCGCCCGCACCAAGTCCAGCAAGGCCACCCTCTACCGCCAGTGGGGGAGCAAGCCGGAGCTGATCGCCAGGGCGCTGCGGCACAACAAGCCGGTGTCCATCGAGGACATCGACACGGGGTCGCTGCGCGGCGACTTCCACGCGACCATGGCGCGTTCGGACGACTGCCGGCTGGAGCGGGACGCCGCGCTGATGCGGGGCCTGTTCCACGCCATCCACGGCAATCCCGAACTGCACCAGGCGATGCGGCAGTTGCTCATCGAGCCGGAGATCACCGGCCTGAAGGCGCTGCTGCGCAGAGCCGTCGAACGCGGCGAAGTGGCCGCGGACAACCCGGCGTTGGACTACGTCATCCACATGCTGGTCGGCGGTTTCGTCGCCCGTGACCTGGTCGAGGACCGCACGGTCGACCGCGCCTTCCTCACCTCCTACATCGACGCCGTGATCCTCCCCGCACTCGGCGTCTGACCGCCCCCCCCGCACAAGCACAAGCC
>NZ_SRIC01000513.1 GCF_004684775.1 Streptomyces sp. MZ04 | reverse complement strand
GTGGGGGGTTGGGCAGGAGGCTCGGGTCGGGGGTCGTGCTTGGGCATGGCGAGCAGCACGGACACCGCGAGCGCCGTGCCCGCGATGCGCAGGGCGAGCCGCAGCGGCTCATCCGGCAGCGGCTCGCCGAAGGCGAGGGTCCCCAGCACGGCGGTGAACAGCGCGGTGACCGTCGTGCACACGGGGACGATGAGCGAGGCCCGGCAGCGCTGCAGCGCCGCCTGCGACATGATCAGGCCGAATGCGCCGGTGAAGAGCAGGAGATACGGATACGGGGAGCGCAGCAGGTCGAGCAGCGCCGAGCCGAGTCCCTCCGTCGTCAGATAGCTGGATACGCCCTTGATGGCGAGCGAGCTCACGCCGTAGAGCAGCCCGACGGCCACCCCGTACTCGACGCCGGCCGTCGGAAGCCGGTGCCGGTGCCTGGCCCGGCGCTCGGCGGACCCGTACAGCAGGACCCCCGCAGCGAGAGAGGGCAGACAGACGGCGAGGACCAGCGGCACCGGCGCGCCGCGGCTCACCGTGTCCGAGCCCTCCCGCAGCGAAAGCACCACCATGAGCAGCGCGGCCAGGATCGCCCCGACGGCGTACCGCTCGCGCCCGGAGGTCTGCTCGCCGAGCAGCTTGGAGGAGAGCAGCAGCAGAAGGACGAGTCCGGATACGAAGATGCCCTGCGCGGCGGCGATCGGCAGCGTCCGGTAGACGGCCAGCTGCGCGCCGAACCCGGCGGCGAGCGCGAGGGATCCGCCGAGCCACAGCGGGCTGCTGATCACCTGCCGGAGCAGCCGCGCCGGGCTTCGCACGCTGACGGACGGCATCGAGGTCAGGGCCCGCTTCTCCAGGACGAACCCGGTGCTGTAGAGCACGTTCGCCAGCAGAGCGGCGGCCACACCCCACCACATGGTCCTAGGTCCTTCGGGCGTGCAGCAGCAGGATCGACGAGGCGCTCGGCACCGCGCAGGCGAGCCGGTCCAGGGCGCGCAAGGGGCGTGGTACGCCGTGGAAGGGTGCGCCCGCGACGCGGACGACGTCGAAACCGGACGCGGCGACGAACTCCCGCAGGGCGCGCGCGGTGTAGAGCCGCAGATGCCCCACGACCTCGCTGCCCGGACGGCCGTGGATGCCGCGCAGGCTCACCTCGGAGAAGACGGGCTGCACCCCGGCGAGCAGCAGTCCGCGGTTGTACCAGGCGGCGAGGTTCGGCGTCGACAGCATCAGATGACCCCCTGGCCTGAGGACTCTGCGCAGTTCGTCCAGGGCGCTGTCGGGGTCCACGAGATGCTCGATGACCTCGCTGAACAGCACGGCGTCGGCCGAGCCGTCCGCGAACGGCAGCCCTCCGTCGGTGAGTTCACCGCGTACGACGTACGACAGATGGGAGTGGGCGCGCTTGAGGGCGTCCTGCGACCAGTCGACGCCGATGACGCGGTGCCCCGCGAGGAGCGGGGCCGCGGTCGCCGCCGCGGTACCGTCGCCGCAGCCGATGTCGAGGACGACGGCGGTGCGTGCGGTGGCGGGTCCTATGGCGTCGGCGAGCATCCGGGCCTGGCGCAGGCTGCGGGCGTCGCCGGACGCGACGGGTACGGACGGGTCCTCGTAGAAGTCCCGCAGGTCGCGGGGGGCGGAGCTGGTGGAACCGGTGGGCCTGGTGGAACTGGCGGGCGCTGTCATGACGAGGTGCCCTCCTCCGTGGCGTGCAGATAGTGCTCGAAGAGGTCGCGCAGATGGGCCCCGTCGCCATGGCTGAGCAGCGTCTTCGACCAGCGCAGGGCGAGGTGCAGGCGGCCCGCCGTGGACGCGGTGGTCACGGTCAGGCCGCGCGGCACACGGGCGGGCGCGGAGAACCAGACGGCGTACGCGCGTCCGGCGTCACCGAAGTCGAGCGGGTACGGCACGCGGCCGATGTTGCTGAGCAGCGTGGTGGAGGTCCAGGGTCCGGCGGCTCTGCGCAGGCCGCGGGTGAGGGCGGCCCGGACGGTGACGGGGAGCACGGGTGAGGTCAACAGGGCGGCTCCGTAGCCGAGTTGGGGACGGGTGAGGGCTTTGAGGGCGCGGGTGCGTTCGGCGGTGCGCCGCAGCAGTGCGCCGATTTCCTCGGGTCCCCACTCCCGGCGGCTCAACTCCCCTGCGCTGAAGGGAACTTCGACGAGCCGGGTGCCGTTCCCGATCGGCATGTTCATGTCGCGCGGGCGGTCGTCCACGGGCATGGTGATCCGGAACGGCCGGGGGCGTGATCCGTGCTCCCGGTTCCAGTGCGCGATCATCAGCGCGGTCGCCACCATGAGCTGGTCGTTCACGGTGAAGGGCGCGCCCTTGGGCCGGTGCGGCACGGCAAGCTCCGCGACGAGCATGGCGTTGCCGGGAATGGGGTCTGACCTGCTCGAACGAAGTTGAGAGCTTGGGGAAGGCTCGGGCGTCCCCTTGGACACCCGGGCAGGCGGCGCCCACCCGGAGGGCGTGTCGTCGGGCGCCCGTTCCGTCTCGGGGGCGGGCGACGGGGCCGTACGC
>NZ_SRIC01000512.1 GCF_004684775.1 Streptomyces sp. MZ04 | reverse complement strand
CGTCGCCGCCGTCGTCCAGGATCATGTTCGGGCCGCCGGTGGGGGTGTTCGGCCAGGTCAGCGCCTGCTCCGTGCACCACCAGTACTCCTCCAGGGTCTCGCCCTTCCAGGCGAAGACCGGGATGCCCTGGGGGTTCTCCGGGGTGCCGTTCGGGCCGACGGCGATGGCCGCGGCCGCGTGGTCCTGGGTCGAGAAGATGTTGCAGGAGACCCAGCGGACCTCGGCGCCGAGGGCGACCAGGGTCTCGATGAGCACAGCGGTCTGCACCGTCATGTGCAGCGAGCCCATGATGCGGGCGCCGGCCAGCGGCTGGGTGGCGGCGAATTCCTTGCGGATCGACATCAGGCCGGGCATCTCGTGCTCGGCGAGAGTGATCTCCTTGCGGCCGAACTCGGCGAGGGAGAGGTCGGCGACCTTGAAGTCCTGGCCGTTGATGAGGCTGGTCATGAAGAGCTGCTCCTCGTGGATTGGTCGAGGGTGGGCATGGCTGATCTGCGGCGATGGGCACAGGAGTACACCAACGCGCGCAGCGCAGTCCGTCGGAGGCCCTCTCTCCCTCGGCCGGTCCGTGCAGGCACCGCCCGACCGCCATCAGCAGCGACGTCTGGCTCGGTCACAAAGCTACACCGATTGGCCCAGCGGGCCCCAGCCCACCTTCGGACACGCGAGGCGCGGGGGACGACTGGATGACGACCGTATGGCGACCAGTGAACGACCAGCAAACGGGCGGCTGATGAGCGGCACATGGGTGGCGGATGAGCTGCGGGTGTCCAGCGAATGGGCTGCGGATGATCTACGGATGGGGCCCGGCAAGCACCTCAACAAGGACAACAGACCCAGACAATAAGGGACTTTTACTCTTTGGAACCTGCGCCTACGTGTTGCAGGATGCCTTGAGATCGGGAACATTTGCGCGATCTTGTTTGACGAAGGCGTTAGGCGTTAGGCGTTAGGAGATCCACGTGACCCATCCGGCCGATCCCCCCATAGGCGAGGGCGGCGGCGAGCGGAAGAAGCTCAAGCTGCTCGCGGTGACCGCCTGTCCGACCGGTATCGCTCACACGTACATGGCCGCGGAGAAGCTCGCACAGGCCGCGGAGAGCCTCGGCATCGACATGAAGGTGGAGACGCAGGGCTCCATCGGGGCCGAGAATGTCTTGACTGACAACGATGTCAGAAATGCCGACGGCATCATCATCGCCGCCGACAAGGACGTCGACCGCAGCCGCTTCGTGGGCAAGCGCGTGCTGTCCGTCGGCGTCTCCGAAGGCATCAGCAACCCCGAGCGGCTGATCGAGCAGGTGCGGAGCGCGCCGGTGCACGGGGCCGGTGGCGGCGGTGGCGGTGGCGGTGGCGCCGCCGATCCGATCACGGGCGGCGGCGGAGGCGGCCGGGAGCGCAGCGTCGCGTACAAGGCGCTGATGAACGGCGTCTCGTACATGATTCCGTTCGTCGTGGTCGGCGGTCTGCTGATCGCCATCTCGCTCTCGCTCGGCGGTCACACCGACCCGCAGGGCGGCCTCGTCATCCCCGACGACTCGTTCTGGAAGCACGTCAACGACATCGGCGTCATCGGCTTCACGCTGATGGTGCCGATCCTCTCCGGCTATATCGCGTACGCGATCGGGGACCGGCCCGCGCTGGTGCCGGGCATGATCGGCGGCTGGATCGCCAACACCGGTGAGCTGTACGACTCCAAGGCGGGCGCGGGCTTCATCGGGGCCATCGTGACCGGCTTCCTCGCCGGGTATCTGGTGCTGTGGATCAAGAAGGTCAAGGTCCCGAAGTTCGCCCAGCCGATCATGCCGATCATCGTGATCCCCATCGTCGCGACGACGGCACTCGGGCTCTTCTTCATCTACGTCATCGGCAAGCCGATCTCGTGGGTCTTCGAGCATCTGACCGACTGGCTCAGTGGCATGACCGGTACCAGTGCGATTCTGCTGGGCGCGATTCTCGGGCTCATGATCGCGTTCGACATGGGCGGGCCGGTCAACAAGACGGCGTTCCTGTTCGGCGCGGGGCTCATCGCGACCGGCAACCAGACCGTCATGGGCATGTGCGCCGCGGCGATTCCGGTCATGCCGCTCGGGCAGGGTCTCGCGACGCTGATCCGCAAGCGCCTCTACAGCGAACAGGAGCGGGAGACCGGCTTCGCCGCCTTGTTCATGGGCTTGTTCGGGATCTCGGAGGGTGCCATTCCGTTCGCCGCCGCGCGGCCCGCGCAGGTCATTCCGGCGAACATGCTCGGCGGCGCCGTCGCCGGTGCGATCGCCGGTCAGGCGGGCGTCGAGGACGCGGTGCCGCACGGCGGGCCGATCGTGGCGGTCCTGGGTGCCGTCGGCGGCGTACCGATGTTCTTCATCGCGGTCGCCATCGGCACCGTCGTCACCGCGCTGACCACGGTCACGCTGGTCGACCTGAGCGAGCGCAAGCGGCGCGGGGTTCCGCTCGTGGACGTCCCGGGCGGTCCTGAGCCGGTCCTCGTGGGGGTCGGTGCGGGGGTCGGTGCGGGGG
>NZ_SRIC01000511.1 GCF_004684775.1 Streptomyces sp. MZ04 | reverse complement strand
GGCGAGGGGGAGTCCTACGGCGACGGTCCCGCGCCCGAGGCCCCCGACGTACGCCTGACGCTGGACGCGGAGACCTGCGTGGCGGTGGGCCGGGGCGCCCTGACGGTGGGCGACGGGGTGCGGGCGGGCAGCATCGAGCTGCGGGGCGACGGCGTCCTCGCGAAGGCCCTGCGGGCGTCCTGACCACACGCCTCAGGACCGCCACACGCCTCAGGACCGCCACACGCCTCAGGACCGCCACACGCCTCAGGACCGGGAGTCAGCACCGGGAGAGCAGAAGCAGGCTGTGCGCTCCCACAGCGATGTCGCTCTCCGCCTTGTGTTCGGTCTCGTCCGAAAAGCCTCGCGGGTCCGAGGTGTCGATCCGTGTCGTCCAGCGCTCGCCGTACGCGAGGTCGGGCAGACGGAAGACGATCGGCTCCCGGTAGCTGTTGAGGAGCAGCAGAAAGGAGCTGTCCGCCACGGGCCTGCCGCATGCGTCGGGCTCTGTGATCGCGTCACCGTTGAGGAAGACGCCGATGGCGTGGGCATCGGACCGCTGCCAGTCCTGCCGCGTCATCTCGTGCGCGTCCGGCCTCAACCACACCAGATCCGGCAGCGGTCGGCCCTCTTCGGCTGCTGTGCCGCCACGGAAGAAGCGGCGTCTTCGCAGCACCGGGTGCGCGGCGCGCAGCGCGATCGCCCGCTGGGTGAAGTCGAGCAGCGCGCGCCGGTCCTCGTCGAGATCCCAGTCGACCCAGGAGACCTCGCTGTCCTGGCAGTAGGCGTTGTTGTTGCCCAGTTGCGTGCGGCCCACCTCATCGCCGTGGGCGATCATGGGAATCCCCTGTGACAGCAGGAGTGTGGCAAGGAAGTTGCGCTGCTGGCGCGCGCGGAGTTCCAGGACACCCTCATCGGCCGTGGGTCCTTCGGCGCCGCAGTTCCACGAGCGGTTGGTGTTCTCGCCGTCGCGGTTGCCCTCCCCGTTGGCCTCGTTGTGCTTGTGGTCGTACGAGACCAGGTCGCGCAGCGTGAAGCCGTCATGTGCGGTGACGAAGTTGACGCTTGCGCGCGGACGGCGGCGATCGTGCTGATAGAGGTCGGAGGACCCGGTGAGCCGGGAGGCGAACTCGGCGAGCGAGTTGTCCTCGCCGCGCCAGAAGTCCCGTACCGCATCACGGTACTTGCCGTTCCACTCCGACCAGAGAGGCGGGAAGTTGCCGACCTGGTAGCCACCCTCGCCGACGTCCCAGGGTTCGGCGATGAGTTTGACGCGGCCGACCACCGGGTCCTGCTGGACCAGGTCGAAGAACGCGGACAGCCGGTCCACGTCGTGGATCTGGCGGGCGAGCGTCGCGGCCAGATCGAAACGGAACCCGTCCACGTGCATCTCGGTGACCCAGTGGCGCAGCGAGTCCATGACCAGCTGCAGGACGTTGGGGTGCCGCATCAGCAGACTGTTGCCCGTGCCGGTGGTGTCGAAGTAGTGTGCCGGATCGCCCTCCGCCTGACGGTAGTACGAGGCGTTGTCGATGCCGCGGAAGGCGAGCGTCGGGCCGTTCTCGTTGCCCTCGGCCGTGTGGTTGTAGACCACGTCCAGAATCACTTCGAGCCCGGCCGTGTGCAGCTTCTTGACCATCGACTTGAACTCGGTGACCTGCTCGCCGCGCGAGCGGTGCGCGGCGTAGGCGTTGTGGGGCGCGAAGAAGCCGATGGAGGCGTACCCCCAGTAGTTGGACAGTCCGCGGTCGCGCAGGAAGCCGTCCTGCACGTACTGGTGCACCGGCATCAGTTCGACGGCGGTCACCCCCAGCGAGAGCAGGTGGTCGATCACCGGTTCGGTCGCCAACCCCGCATAGGTGCCCCGCAGTTCCGCGGGGACGCCGGGGTGCCTGCGGGTCAGGCCACGCACATGGGCCTCGTAGATCACGGTCTGGGCGTAGGGACGCCTCGGCAGTACGTCGCCCTCCCAGGGGAAGGAGGGGTCGGTCACCACCGAGAGCATGGTGTGCGCCGCGCTGTCGGCCGGTTCGGGCCCCCGCGCCGCACGCTCATAGAGCGCCGGGTCGTTGTCCACCTGCCCCTCGAACGCTTTGGCGTAGGGGTCGAGGAGGAGTTTGGCGGGGTTGCACCGATGGCCCGCGGCCGGGTCCCAGGGGCCGTGCACCCGGTATCCGTAGCGCTGCCCCGGGCCGACACCGGGCAGGTAGCAGTGCCATACGAAGCCGTCGACCTCGGTGAGGGAGACGCTGTCATGCGTGCCGTCCTCATGGACCAGGACGATGTCGACCCGGTCGGCGACCTCGCTGAACAGGGCGAAGTTGGTCCCTTCGCCGTCGTAGGTCGGGCCGAGGGGGAAAGGGTGTCCGATCCAGGTGCGCACGCTGTTGCCTCCGTACGGATGAGCGTGGTCTTGGGCCTGTCACGCGCCCGGCGCCTACCGACGCCCGCCGCCCGTGGGGGCGGCCACGGGCACGGCCTCCACGGCGGGCGAGGCGAGCGCGGCGACGGGCAGCTCGTGCGGCACCTGGCGCGTGGTGCGCAGGGCGGGCG
>NZ_SRIC01000510.1 GCF_004684775.1 Streptomyces sp. MZ04 | reverse complement strand
CCCCTCCTCCGGCACCGCCACAAGACCCAGCTCCGCCCCGCTCGCCAGCAGCCGATGCGCCGGCAGCACGCGGACCGTGTAGCCGAAGGGGCCCGCCCTGTCTAGGGCCAGCGGTCCCTCGTAGAGGCGGCGGCCCTCTCCGTCGACGCCGCCCACCGGCTTCAGCGGGACCGGCGTCGCGTCCGCGATGTGATCCTCCGGATCGACCCGCCCCGCGATCGCCTGCACCTCCACGTCGTCCGGCGTCAGCTCCCCGAGCCGGACCCTCACCCGCAGCGCGAGCGTCGAGCCCAGTTCGGCCGTCGCCCCGAAGGCGGACGCCTCGACATGGTCGACGGCGACCCGTGGCCACGCCCCCCGCACCCGCGCCTTCCAGGCGGCAAGATCCCCCGCCGCGCCCGCGTCCAGTGCGCGATGCGCCCGCGCGGCGGGAACGTACAGACCCTCCACGTAGTCACGGACCATCCGCCCGGCGAGGACCTTCGGGCCGAGCCGTGTGAGCGTCCGCCGGACCATCTCGATCCAGCGGTCGGGGAGGCCGCCGGGGCCCTGCTCGTAGAAGCGGGGCGTGATCCGGCGCTCCAGCAAGTCGTACAGCGCCGCCGCCTCCAGGTCGTCCCGCCGGTCGTCGTCCGTCGCGGAACCGTCCGCCGTGGGAATCGCCCAGCCGAAGTCCGGCTCGAACCATTCGTCCCACCAGCCGTCCAGGACCGACAGGTTGAGGCAGCCGTTCAGGGCGGCCTTCATGCCGCTCGTGCCGCACGCCTCCAGCGGGCGCAGCGGGTTGTTCAGCCAGACGTCGCAGCCGGGATAGAGCTTCTGGGCCATCGCCATGCCGTAGTCCGGCAGGAAGACGACGCGGTGGCGCACCCGCGGGTCGTCCGTGAAGCGCACCAGCTCCTGGATGAGGCGTTTGCCGCCGTCGTCCGCCGGATGCGCCTTCCCGGCCACGACGATCTGGATCGGCCGCTCCTCGTGGGTGAGCAGCTCCATCAGGCGGTCGCGGTCCCGCAGCATCAGCGTCAGGCGTTTGTACGACGGGACGCGGCGCGCGAAGCCGATCGTCAGGATCTCCGGGTCCAGTACGTCGTCGATCCAGCCCAGTTCCGCGCTGGCCGCGCCCCGCCCGCGCCACGAGGCGTAGAGCCGCCGCCTGACCTCCGTCACCAACTGCCCGCGCAGCTCGCGGCGGAGCGCCCAGATGTCGGCGTCCTGGATCTCGGCGACCGCGTCCCAGCGCTCCGAGCCGCCCACCGACAGGGCGTCCTCCGTCCGCTGGGCGCCGATCTGGCGGGCGCCGAGGCGGAAGACCTCGGGGGCCACCCAGGTCGGGGCGTGCACGCCGTTGGTGACGGAGGAGATCGGGACCTCGTCGGCGTCGAATCCCGGCCACAGGCCCGCGAACATCTCGCGGCTCACCTTGCCGTGCAGGGTGGAGACGCCGTTGGCGCACCGGCCGAGCCGCAGGCCCATCACGGCCATGTTGAAGAGGTTGGGCTCGCCGCCCGGATAGGTCTCCATGCCGAGGCGCAGTATCCGCTCGACGTCGATGCGGGGCAGCTCGGCGTCCGGGCCGAAGTGGCGGGCGACCAGTTCGCGGTCGAAGCGGTCGATTCCGGCGGGGACGGGGGTGTGGGTGGTGAAGACCGTGCCCGCCCTGACCGCTTCGAGTGAGGTGTCGAACTCCACGCCCTGCTCGGCCAGTTCGTGGATCCGCTCCAGGCCGAGGAAGCCCGCGTGCCCTTCGTTGGTGTGGAAGACCTCGGGCTCCGCGTGCCCGGTCAGACGGCAGTACGCGCGTATGGCGCGCACTCCGCCGATGCCGAGCAGCATCTCCTGGAGCAGCCGGTGTTCGCTGCCGCCGCCGTAGAGCCGGTCGGTCACGTCGCGGGCGCCGGGGTCGTTCTCCTCGACGTCCGAGTCGAGCATCAGGAGCGGTACGCGACCGACGCACGCCTGCCAGACGTGGGCGCGCAGCGAGCGGCCGCCGGGAAGGGCGATCGCGACCTGGCAGGGGGTGCCGTCCGTCTCGCGGAGGAGGGTCAGCGGCAGCTCGTTCGGGTCGAGCACCGGGTAGGTCTCCTGCTGCCAGCCGTCACGGGACAGGGACTGGCGGAAGTAGCCGTGCCGGTAGAGCAGTCCGACCCCGATGAGCGGCAGACCGAGGTCGCTGGCCGCCTTGAGGTGGTCGCCGGCGAGGATGCCGAGGCCGCCCGAGTACTGCGGCAGGGCGGCCGTGATGCCGAACTCGGGCGAGAAGTAGCCGACGCCGCTGGGGAGTTCGGCTCCGCGCTCGGCGGCCTGCTCCTGGTACCAGCGGGCCCCGGTGACGTACTCCCGCAGCCCGTCGGAGGCCTCCGCGAGGCGCCGCAGGAACGGCTCGTCGTGGGCCAGCCGGGCGAGCCGCGCGGGCGGCACGCTGCCGAGCAGCCGCACGGGGTCGCCGCCGGACGCGGCCCACAGCTCGGGGTCGACGGCCTCGAAGAGGTCGCGGGTGGGCGTGTGCCAGGACCAGCGGAGGTTGCGCGCGAGCTCGGCGAGCGGGGACAGGGGGTCGGGAAG
>NZ_SRIC01000509.1 GCF_004684775.1 Streptomyces sp. MZ04 | reverse complement strand
GTATAAGAGACCGGGGGAGGGGGCGTCGAGGACGAGGACCGTGGCGGCCGGAGCATCAGCCGTCGCATCGGGCGTCGAATCGGACATCGGGGAGAAACCGTTTCGCAATGAGAGTCCGCTTCCCTGAGATACGTGTCGGCCAGGGCCGTCTGAGATGCGCGGATTGACCACGCTCGCACCTGAAACTACCTTCGTCAACAGAGGTGCTCTATCACAAGCACCCCACGACTGAGTACTCTCCGTACGAGGTCGTAGCACTCTCTGTAGCGCCTCCTTTTCGCGGCGCATCTTGCCCCGTCCCGACGTCCCGGCGCGTCGCCGGTTCCGCATCTCCCGGCCCCCGGCCGGTCCCTCCAATGCACGCACGCACGAACTTGGGGCCTGCTCATGGACGTCTCCTTCCTCGGCGGACCACACCCTCAGCGCGGTGTAGGTGTCGTCGCCCCTTTCGACTTCGCCCTCGACCGGGAACTCTGGCGCTGGGTTCCCGATGAGGTCTCCCTCCATCTGACGCGTACTCCGTACGTGCCCGTCGAGGTCAGCCTCGACCTGGCGCGCCTGGTCAGCGAGCACGAGACGCTGGGCGAGGCGGTCCGCGCGCTGAGCGCCGCCGAGCCGGAAGTCCTGGCGTACGCCTGTACGTCGGGCAGTTTCGTCGGCGGCATCGCCGGTGAGCGGGCGATGTGCGAGGCGATGACCCGCGAGGGCGCGGTCGCCGCCGTCACCACTTCGGGCGCGCTGCTCGAAGCGCTCGATGACCTGGGCGCACGGCGCATCGCCCTGGTCACGCCCTACACCTGGTCGGTGACCCAGTCCCTGGAGGAGTATCTGGGCGAGGCCGGGGTGAGCGTCACGGGCCGCGCCTACCTGGGTCTGACCAGGCACATCTGGAAGGTGCCCTACCGGGACGTGGCCGACATGGCGCGGCGTGCGGTGCGGGGCGGCGTCGACGCGCTGTTCATCAGCTGCACCAACCTCCCCACGTACGACGTCATCCCGCAGCTCGAGGCCGAGCTGCGGGTTCCGGTCATCTCCGCGAACCAGGTGACGATGTGGTCCGCCCTTCGCCGACTGGGTACGCATGCGGTAGGGCCCTACCAGGCACTGATCAGCCCGAGCGCGAGGCCGGGCGCGGGCACCGTCCCCGGGCCGGGCGCGGTGCCGGACGCCCTGCCGCTCGACCCGCCCCAGGGGCTGCCCGAAGGACCACCACCGCTGCCTTGAAGGAGGCTGGAAGTGACCGCACTTGGTTTCCTCTATCCGGGTCACTCGGCTGAGGACGACTACCCCCGCATGGAGCAGATGCTGGGCAGTGACATCCGTCTTCAGGTCGTCCACACGGACATCGGCGAGGACGCCCACCGGGTCGACGCGCTCCTGGAGATGGGCTCGCCCGAGCGGCTCGCGGCGGGCGTCGAGGAACTGCGTCTGTCCGGCGCGGAGGCGGTGGTGTGGGCGTGCACCAGCGCGAGCTTCGTCTTCGGCTGGGAGGGCGCGCACGACCAGGTCCGCGCGCTCGCCCGGGCGGCGGGGCTCCCGGCGTCCAGCACGTCGTTCGCCTTCGCCCATGCGGTACGTGAGGTGGGCGCGACCCGGGTCGCGATCGCGGCGACGTATCCGGAGGACGTGGCGGGGCACTTCGCCGCGTTCCTGAAGGCGGCGGGGACCGAGGTCGTCTCGACGCGCGGCAGCGGCATCATCACGGCGGCGGAGGTCGGCACGTGGGGGTGGGAGGAGGTCAAGGCGATGGCCCTGGCGGGCGACCACCCCGACGCGGAGGCCGTCCTGCTGCCGGACACGGCACTGCACACGGCGGCGTACGTCAGCGCGCTCGAGCAGGAGCTGGGCAAACCGGTCCTGACGGCCAACCAGGTGACGGTCTGGGAGGCCCTGCGCCTGGCCACCCGAAGGGTGAACGCACCGACGCTGGGAGCACTGTTCACGAAGGAGCCGCTGGTACAGGTGAAGGACTAACTCTCCGGCCACTTCGCGGCGGATCGTTCCCGCCTGCCCTGCGGGGGTTCTTTCCCGCCCGCTCTGCGGGGGTTCTTTCCGGCCCGCCGTGCGGTGGTTCTTTCCCGCCCGCTCTGTGGGGGATCGTTCCCGCTCGCCCTGCGGGAGCCTTTCCCGCCCGTCCTGCGGTGGATCGTTCCGGCCCGCCGTGCGGTGGTTGTTTCCCGCCCGCTCTGTGGGGGATCGCTGCCGCTCGCCCTGCGGGAGCCTTTCCCGCCCGTCCTGCGGGGGTTCTTTCCCTCCCGCCGTGCGGTGGTTGTTTCCCGCCCGCTCTGTGGGGGATCGCTGCCGCTCGCCCTGCGGGAGCCTTTCCCGCCCGTCCTGCGGTGGATCGTTGCTGCCCGCCGTGCGGTGGTTGTTTCCCGCCCGCTCTGTGGGGGATCGCTGCCGCTCGCCCTGCGGGAGCCTTTCCCGCCCGTCCTGCGGGGGTTCTTTCCGGCCCGCCGTGCGGTGGTTGTTTCCCGCCCGCTCTGTGGGGGATCGCTGCCGCTCGCCCTGCGGGAGCCTTTCCCGCCCGTCCTGCGGGGGCTGTCTCTTATACACACCTGCGGCTGCCCACGAATAG
>NZ_SRIC01000050.1 GCF_004684775.1 Streptomyces sp. MZ04 | reverse complement strand
GGCGACCCCGGTCTCCCCCTCCCCCACGTTCCCGCTGCCGCCACCGGCGTCCCGGCCCAAGCCGACGAGGACCGAGCCGCCCCACAAGCCCAAGGAGTCCACCAAGCCCAAGGAAGAGAAGAAGGGAGACAAGCCGGAGAGCCGCGGCAAGGGCTAGCCCGCACTGAAGCGGAGCGTTACCCACCGGCGACCTCCCGTCCGCATGCTGAATAAGCCGTGGCGCCGGCCCCGCCCCCTCGCATAGAACACCCGCATGTTCTGGCTCCCCCTGCTTCTCCTCGCCTGCGTCGCGACGGGCCTGTCCTGCGCCCGGCTCTGCCTCGCCGCGTACCGCGCAGCCCCGGGCGGCGCGGCCCCGGGCGGCGCGGCCCCGGGCGGCGCGGCCCCGGGCGGCGCGGCCCCGGGCGGCGCGGCCCCGGGCGGCGCGGCCCCGGGCGGCGCGGCCCCGGGCGGCGCGGCCCCGGAGCACCGTCATGAACTGACGCTGTACGAGGCCGCGTTCCTGTCCGGCGGCCCGGCGCGCGTCGCCGACCTCACCCTGGTGTCGATGGCCCGCGCCCGCCGGCTGCTGCTCGCCCGCACCGGCTGGGCGACGGTGGTCGACCCGGTGGGCGGTGACGACATGGAGCGTTGCGTCCTCGGCGCGATAGGGCCCGCGGGACAGTCGCCGATAGCGCCAGTGCGGCGTGCCGCGGCCGGCACCGACGCGATGCGCGCGCTCGCCGACCGTCTCGTCGCGGCGGGGCTCGCGCTGCCGGACGGCACCTGGTCGGGGGTCGCGGGAGCGGTCCGGCAGGTGCGGGCGACCGCCGCGGCGGTGGTAGCCCTCGGCGCCACGGCGCTGCTGATGCCCGCCCAGGACGCGGCCGCGCGGACGCCCGGCGACGTACACATCGCGCTCTGGTTCGCGCTGCCCCTGGTCGTCGACCTGGCCTGTCTGGCCGTCGCCCGCTTCGAGATCCACCCCTGTCCCCGCTGGGCCTCGCCCGCCGGGCAGCTGCTCCTGAGCGCGCTCCCGGCCCGCGGCGGCTCCGATCTCACCGCCGTCGCCGTGCGCGGCACCCGCGCCCTCGCGGACCCGGACCTGCGCGCCGCCTTCACGCACCGGGATACGGCGCATCGGGGGCAATGACGGGGCAATGAGCCGACACCGGCAGGGCGGTGCTTTACTTCGCCCATTACCGAACGAATCATCCCTTTTGTTCGAGCAACACACGGCCGAATGAAGGGATGGAGAGCGATGAGAGCAGCAGCCGCCCTCTACGGAACCGCCGGATCCTTGGTCCTGACCGCACTCGTCGCCGCCCCCGCGGGAAGCGCGTCCGCGACCGACACCTCGCCCTACCCCCAGGCGTACGGCACCATCGTCGCCGCCCAGCGCGCGCAAGCGGCCGGCATCCGCTTCGGCGCCTGTGCCCGGGCGGAGGGCCTGCCCCCGTCCGTCCGCTGCGGCACCGTGAAGGTGCCGCTCGACTACGCCGAGCCGGGCGGCAAGCAGATCAAGCTGACCGTCAGCCGCGTCAAGGCCACGAAGAAGGCCGCGGGCAAGCGCGGCAAGGCCGTCAAACGCCAGGGCGCGCTCGTCTTCAACCCCGGCGGCCCCGGCGCGTCCGGCATGTACTTCCCGCTCGTCGGGATCATGCCCGAGTGGAAGCGCATCGCCGCCGCGTACGACCTCGTCGGCTACGCCCCGCGCGGTGTCGGCCGCTCGGCCCCGATCTCCTGCCAGGACCCCAAGGAGCACGTGAAGGCGCCGACCCAGTCGCCGGCCAGCCCGGACACCGCGTACAAACTGAAGCGCGTGGCGGAGGCGAAGGCGTACGCGCGCGGCTGCGCCAAGCGCTCCGGGGCGGGCCTGCAGCACTTCAACAGCCTGAACAACGCCCGTGACCTGGACGTCCTTCGGGCGGCGCTCGGCGAGCGGAAGCTGACGTTCATGGGCGCCTCGTACGGCACCTACTTCGGCGCCGTCTACGCCTCGCTCTTCCCGTCGCACGTACGCCGCATGGTGTTCGACTCGGCGGTGAACCCCGACCCGGCGCAGATCTGGTACCACAACAACCTCGACCAGTCCGTGGCGTTCGAACAGCGCTGGGCCGACTTCCGTGGGTGGGTGGCCAAGCACGACAAGACGTACCACCTGGGCAAGACGTCCGACGCGGTCCTCAGGAGCTACGAGAAGGTGCGCGACGAGCTGGCGCGCAAGCCCGCGGGCGGCAAGGTCGGCCCCGGCCAGCTGCAGTCGTCGTATCTCCAGGCCGGGTACTACGACGACTACTGGCCTTCGCGCGCGTCGGCTCTCTCGGCATACGTGAAGGGCGACCCGAAGCCGCTGATCGAGCAGGCCTCGCCCGAGCCGAAGGCGGCCAAGGAGCAGGAGAACGGCAACGCGGTCTACAGCGCGGTCGAGTGCAACGACGCGGCCTGGCCGACGGACTTCAAGACGTGGAACCGCGACAACTCACGGATCGCGCGCCTCGCGCCCTTCGAGACCTGGGACAACGCCTGGATGAACCTGCCGTGCGCCTACTGGCCCGCGCCCCGGCAGCGTCCCGTGGACGTCCGCACGAGCGAGGGCGA
Source organism: Streptomyces sp. MZ04 (assembly GCF_004684775.1). Lineage (GTDB taxonomy): Bacteria > Actinomycetota > Actinomycetes > Streptomycetales > Streptomycetaceae > Streptomyces. Next base: position 34,532 of record NZ_SRIC01000050.1, on the reverse strand, counting down.
GCTGCCCCCGACGCTGATCCTGCAAGCCGAGCGCGACGCGGCGACGCCGTACGAGGGCGCTGAGGAGCTCAATCGCAGGCTGAAGGGTTCGGTCCTGGTGACCGAGCGGGAGTCCGGCACGCACGGCATCGCGGGCGGCCCCAACCAGTGCGTCAACGGCCACCTGGAGGCGTATCTCCTGGAGGGCAGGCTTCCTGTGCGGCGCGCGGCGTGCGCACCGCACAAGGAGCCCCAGCCGCTGTCCGGCACGCGGGCGGCGGCTCTCCCCCGAGAGCGCTGAGCGCTCCGCTGGACGTGCGGTGATGGACCTGCGGGCCCGGTGGGTGCTGGTCGCGGGCGCGCTTCAGTGCGGGCCCTCCTTGAGGTGGCGGTGGCGCTTACGCGAGACCCGCCACCAGGTCCGCCACGGACTTGCGGCGGCCGGTGAAGAACGGGACCTCTTCGCGGACGTGCATCCGGGCCTCGGAGGCGCGCAGGTGCCGCATCAGGTCGACGATGCGGTACAGCTCGTCGGCCTCGAAGGCCAGCATCCACTCGTAGTCGCCGAGCGAGAACGAGGCGACGGTGTTGGCGCGCACGTCGGGGTAGCCACGGGCCATCTTGCCGTGGTCGGCGAGCATGCGGCGGCGGTCCTCGTCGGGCAGCAGGTACCAGTCGTAGGAGCGCACGAAGGGGTAGACGCTGATGTAGTTGCGCGGCGTCTCGTCGGCCAGGAAGGCCGGGATGTGCGACTTGTTGAACTCGGCGGGGCGGTGCAGCGCCATGTTCGACCAGACCGGCTCCAGGGCGCGGCCAAGCATGGTGCGGCGGAAGAGGTTGTAGGCCTCCTGGAGCTCGTCGCTCGTCTCCGCGTGCCACCAGATCATGACGTCGGCGTCGGCACGGAGCCCCGACACGTCGTACATGCCGCGGACGGTGATGTCCTTGGCGTCGAGCTGGTCGAACAGCTCCTGGACCTCGTCGGCGAAGCCGACGCGGTCGTCGGGAAGGACGTCGCGCAGCTTGAAGACGGACCACAGCGTGTAGCGGATGACCTCGTTGAGGTCCTTGGCCTTCTTGCCGGCGTTCGGGCTCTTGGCGGGGGCGTCGTCACTCATGTCTCTATTCTCCTCCGCCGCCGTGCAGACTCTGCACCGGGTTGCTCGTGAGCTCGTCCACACCGGCCAGGTCGCCGCCCAGCTGGTCCACGGCCGCGTACGCGCTCGCGATGCACGCGGGGATGCCCACACCGTCGTACGCGGCTCCGCACACGGCCAGGCCCGGCAGCTTGCTCACGTGCTCGCGGATACGGGCCACGCGCGCGTGGTGGCCGACGGGGTACTGCGGGAGGCCGTCGTGCCAGCGCGTGACGCGGGTGGCGACGGGCTCGGCGTCCAGGCCGGTGGCCGCGCGCAGATCGCGCCGGGAGAGGGCCAGGAGGTCCGCGTCGTCCCGCTCCAGGATCGCGCTCTCCCTGTAGCGGCCCACCGAAGTACGCAGAACCAGCAGGTCAGGGTCCTCCTCGGCGATCCAGCCCCACTTGCGTGAGGCGAACGTCGACGCCTTGATGGTGTGCCCGTCGATGGGCGGCACGAGAAAACCGCTGCCTTCGGGGAGGTCGATTTCGCTGCGGCGGTAGGCGAGGGTCATCAGGGCCATGGAGGCGTACTCGACGGTGGCGAGCTCGGCGGCGGCCGCGGGCGCCTCGACGCCCAGGAGCGCGGCGGCGGCGTACGCGGGCACGGCGACCACTACGGAGTCGGCGTCGATGACGCTCTTCTCGGTGCTGACCCGCCAGCCCTGAGCGGTGCGCTTCAGCTCGGTGACCGAGGCTCCGGTGTGGATGACACCGCCACGCGCGCGTACCGACTCCGCGACGGCGAGCGGCAGTTGGCCGACACCGCCCTCGATGCCCATGAAGACGGGTCCGGTCTGCTGGTTCTTCGCGGCGCGGGCCTGGATCTCGCGTACGCCCTCGGTGAGCGAGGCGTGGTTGCGGGCGGCCTCGAAGAGCTGCGGCACGGCCGAGCGCATCGAGATGCGATAGGCGTCACCGGCGTACACCCCGCCCAGGAGCGGCTCCACCAGGCGGTCGACGACCTCGCGGCCGAGCCGCGCGGCGACGTACTCGCCGACCGCGATGTCGTCGCCGACCTCGGTGGCCGGCAGCTCGCGGTCCTCCTCGATGCGGTGAAGACCTTCGTCGGAGAGCACTCCGGAGAGGGCCGACGCGTCGCCGGGCACGCCCATGACGTGGCCCTTGGGCATCGGGCGCAGGGCGCCGCGGGTCCAGATCGCGGCGGTCGCGGTGGCGGGCGGCTGCAGCCGGTCGGTGAGGCCGACCTCGCGGGCGAGGGCCACGGCCTCGGGGCGGCGGGCGAGCATCGACTCGGCGCCGAGGTCGACGCGGACGCCCGCGATCTCGCCGGGGAGCAGCTTGCCGCCGAGCCGGTCGGAGGCCTCCAGGACGGTCACCCGGGCTCCGCCGCCGAGCAGTCGATGGGCGGCGGCAAGGCCGGCGATCCCACCGCCGATGACCACGACATGACCCGTACCCGTACGTGTGTCCGTTTCGCGCATGCCTCCACTCTACGAGCAGCGCGAGTCCCGACCGTGACCCCATCGGGACCTGTCGGCAACCATCGTTCCGCACCTCTCCGGCGTCAAAGGAGCAGTCAAAGGAGCAGTCAAAGGAGCAACAACCACCACGATCCTCGGGGGTACGTCGGGATGAACGCGTCCAGCACGTCCAGGCACCGCTCGGTCCGGGCCTTCTCGGCCGTCCTGCTCGCGGCCGCCCTCGCCCTCGCGGGGTGCAGCGCGGGCGGCGACAGCGGCGACAGCGGCGACAGCGACAAGGCGGCGGGCAGCGCCGCGAGGGACGACAAGGGCTCGTCCGACGAGCGTGGCGTGGGCGGCGGCCAGGCGGACAAGTCCGGCGCGAAGAAGCCGCCGAAGCTCACCGGCACGCACATCATCCGCACCGCGTCCCTGACCGTCCGCGTCAAGGACGTGCCGAAGGCGCTGGACGAGGCGCGGGCGGCGGCCATGGACGCGGGCGGGGTCGTCGGCGACGAGACGACGGACCGTGACGGGCGCGGCCACGAGCGCTCGCGGATCGTGCTGCGGGTTCCGCAGGACCGGTACGAGGAGGTCATCAAGTCCCTCGAGGGGACGGGCAAGTTGATCGAGCGCAAGGCCAAGGCGCAGGACGTCACCGACCAGGTCGTCGACGTCGAGAGCCGCATCAAGTCGCAGCGGGCCAGCGTGGCGCGAGTGCGGGAGCTGATGGACAAGGCGACGAAACTGAGCGATGTCGTCACCCTGGAAGGGGAGTTGAGCTCCCGGCAGTCCGAACTGGAGGCGCTGCTCGCCCAGCAGTCCTCGCTGAAGGACCGTACGAGCATGTCGACGATCACGCTGTCGCTCAGCGAGACGGCGGTGCAGAAGGCGGACGCGGACGACGACGATCCGACCTTCGTGGACGCGCTGTCCGGCGGCTGGAACGCCTTCGTGACGATGCTGCGCTGGCTGGCGGTCGCCCTCGGCGCGATCCTGCCGTTCGCGGCGGTGGCGGCGCTCCTGATCGTGCTCTGGCAGCGGTTTGTGCGGCGGCTGCTGTCCCGCAGGACCGCCGTGGCTCCGGCGGGTCCGCCGACGGGTCCGGCTGCGGCGCCCGCTCAGGTACCGGCCCCTGCCGCGCCTCCGGCGCGCGAGGGCGACGACGACTGAGCACGCCAACTGCCGCCGCGCCGTAGCGTGTCCGTATGAGTAGCGCGAGAGAGCGACTGGTGGTCATCGGGGGCGACGCGGCGGGTATGTCCGCCGCATCGCAGGCACGCAGGCTCAAGGGACCGGACGAGCTGGAGATCGTCGCCTTCGAGCGCGGCCACTTCACCTCGTACTCGGCCTGCGGCATCCCCTACTGGGTGGGCGGCGACGTCCCCTCGCGGGACGAGCTGATCGCGCGCACGCCCGAGGAGCACCGGGCGCGCGACATCGACCTGCGGATGCGTACGGAGGTCGTGGAGATCGATCCGGCGGGCCGCCGCGTGCGCAGCCGGGACCTCGAATCCGGGGCCGAGGACTGGACGGCGTACGACAAACTCGTGATCGGCACCGGCGCCCGTCCGGTCCGCCCTTCGCTGCCCGGCATCGACGCCCCGGGCGTGCACGGCGTGCAGACCCTCGACGACGGCCAGGCGCTCCTGGACACGCTCGCCGACACACCGGGCCGCAGAGCGGTCGTCATCGGCGCGGGCTACATCGGCGTCGAGATGGCCGAGGCGCTGATCCAGCGCCGCTACGAGGTCACGGTCGTCAACCGCGGCGCCGAGCCGATGTCGACGCTCGACCCGGACATGGGCCGCCTGGTCCACGACGCGATGTCGGGGATGGGCATCGAGATGGTGAACGGCTCCGAGGTCACCAAGATCCTCACCGGTGAGGACGGCCGGGTCAGGGCGGTGGCCACGGAGGACGCCGAGTATCCGGCGGACGTGGTGGTGCTCGGCATCGGCGTGCGCCCCGAGACGGAACTCGCCCGCGCGGCGGGACTGCCCCTCGGCGAGCACGGCGGGCTGCTCACGGATCTCGCGATGCGCGTACGCGGCCACGACGACATCTGGGCGGGCGGCGACTGCGTGGAGGTGCTCGACCTGGTCTCGGGCCGCGAACGCCATATCGCGCTCGGCACGCACGCCAACAAGCACGGCCAGGTCATCGGCTCGAACGTGGGCGGCGGTTACGCGACCTTCCCCGGTGTCGTCGGCACGGCGGTCAGCAAGGTCTGCGACCTGGAGATCGCGCGCACGGGCCTGCGCGAGAAGGAGGCGCGGTCCGCGGGCCTGCGGTACGTGACGGTGACCATCGAGTCGACGAGCCGCGCGGGCTACTACCCCGGCGCCGCCCTGATGACGGTGAAGATGCTCGCCGAGCGCGGCACGGGCCGGCTGCTCGGCGTCCAGATCGTGGGCCGCGAGGGCGCCGCCAAGCGCGTGGACATCGCCGCGGTGGCCCTGACGGCACGGATGACGGCGGAACAGATGACCGCACTGGACCTCGGTTACGCCCCACCGTTCTCACCGGTGTGGGACCCGATCCTGGTGGCGGCACGCAAGGCGGTGGCGGCGGTGCGGGCGAGGGGGGTCTAGGGGGCGCCCCGAAGGGGGCTACCCCTGCTTTCCGGCCTTACCCGTCACGCCTTGCAGATGTGCGGAGCTGTCTCCTTGATCCCCAGTAGATCGAAGTAGTTCTGTCCGAGGGCGATGTTGCGGAATGCCCCGTCGTCGAGGGATTTGTTGATCCGGCTCGTTACTTCGAGCTCCTTCTTGTAGATCTCGTAGTTCTTGCTGCGTGAGGCGACGAAGTCGGTGCCGGGGATTGCTCTGGTGGGGTAGGCGTCGAGGAAGTCCGCATACTTCTTCCGGACTCCGCTCTTGCTGAAGTAGACATCCTCGAGGACGCGCCAGCTGAGATCGAGGGTGAGGCCGGGGTAGCGGTCCAGGAGCCGCTTCATGATCTGGATATGCCGGTCGGGCTCCATCGTGGTCAGTTCCTTCGACAGCCCCATGTGCGCCCAGACGATCTTGTTGTGCGGGTAGCGCTCAAGAACTTCCTCCATCAGATGGAGGTACTGCGTCGGGCGCTGGTTGTTGCCGAGGTCCGAGTGGATCGTGAGCGGAATTCCGCGTTTCCGTAGTTCCTTCATAAAGGGTGCCCACTGCCTGATGTCCCTGGCGTCCGCCGGCTCGTGGTGGTTGGGCAGGATGGCCTGTTTGATCAGGTTGACCTCGCCCATCCACCGGAACATGCCGGGGAACTCCTTGTCCAGCAGGCGCATTCCGGCAGGGACGGTCGTCGGGTTGGCCAGGTCCGGAAACGTCATGGACAGGGCCAGGTCGACGTCCTTCGGCTTGAACTCCACGAGGTTCTCGGCGTTGACCATGTCGTTCTTGAGGCTGGGCAGAACGGGGGTGCCGGGGCAGTCCAGGTAGTAGGTGCAGGAGGAGTCCACCGGCAGCTTCTGCCCGATCCCGAAGACGCTCGCATGCCGAACACCGCTCTTCTTCAGGTAGCCGACCATCTCGTTGAACGGGACGGCTTGGCCGCCGAAGGGGCGGAAGTGCAGGTGGCCGTCGACCACGGAGGTGTACGGCTGCTTCTGGCGATCGAAGCAGCGGCCGTCGGCGGCAGCGGATCCGGCGGACGGCCACAGCACGACAGCCGCTGCCACCCATGCGGTTCCGGCGACGACAGATCTTCTTCCGACTCTTCTTCCGACTCTTCTTCCGACCTGATGCACGTGGAGAACTCCCTTTGCCGTCTGCGGCCCGGCTGGTAGCCGTGGCCGGAGTTGATCAGAGACGAAGGGGATTATGTGGCTGCTCCTCAGTGGGGCGGCCGCACCCCACCGAGAAGATCATCAGATGTAACCGCAACGGGCTACGGCCCCGACCCGTCGGGGTGCCATCCGAAAGTGACACGGCCCCCGCGGAGAGCAAGTGCGCCCTGATTCGCGCCCACTCAATCGGGCCGCATTATGTGACGCGTCAGAGCGGCACGGACACACACTGCTACGTGTGACCGTGCCGTCGGTGGCCGGGATCGGAGGCGCGCCATGAACCGCTGCCGTGCCCTCGCCCACACTGCTACGTGTGACCGTGCCGTCGGTGGCCGGGATCGGAGGCGCGCCATGAACCGCTGCCGTGCCCTCGCCCCACTCCTTGCCGCCGTCCTCCTCCTCTCCGGCTGCTCATCGGCCGCGCGGGACGAAGCGGACCCGGCACCCTGGCGGCCGCGTCCCGGCACCGCCTGGCAGTGGCAGCTCGACGGCCGCGTCGATCCGCGCGTGGACGTGCCCGTCTACGACATCGACGGCTTCGAGAACCGCGCGTCCGACGTGGCCCGGCTGCACAGGGACGGGCGCCGCGTCATCTGTTACGTCAACGCCGGTGCCTGGGAGTCCTTCCGCCCCGACAGGGGCGACTTCCCCGCCTCGGTCCTCGGCCGTCCCAACGGCTGGAAAGGGGAGCGCTGGCTCGACATCCGCCGTCTCGATGTGCTGCGCCCGCTGCTGGCGGCGCGCTTCGACATGTGCCGCCGCAAGGGCTTCGACGCCGTCGAGCCGGACCTCCTCGACGGCTATCTGAACCGCACCGGATTCCCGCTGACCGCCCGCCACCAGCTGGCCTTCAACCGGATGATCGCCCGCCTCGCGCACGACCGCGGCCTGTCCGTGGGCCTGAAGAACGACCTGCCGCAGATCCCCCGGCTCGTCGACGACTTCGACTTCGCCGTCAACGAGGAATGCGCCCAGTACGGGGAATGCGCCGCGCTCACCCCGTTCGTGAAGGCGGGCAAGGCGGTCCTTCACGTCGAGTACGCCGTGCCCAACGAGGAGTTCTGCGACGGCACGCGCCGACTCGGGCTTTCCTCCATGCGGAAGAAGCTGGACCTGGACGTGTGGCGCAGGCCTTGCTGACCTCTGACAAAAAGGGGTCCCTGCCCGATCGGACAGGGACCCTTTTCAGACATCTTTCAGACGCCAGTCCTTCACACGGCCGTACGCGTGTGGACGTGCTCCACGAGCCGCGTCAACGCGTCCGGGTCCGTGGACGGCAGGACTCCGTGCCCGAGGTTGAAGATGTGTCCCTCGAGCCCGGAAGCGGCGGCGAGCACCTCGTCCGTCTTGGCCTCGACCGCCTCGCGCGTGGAGAAGAGGACCGCCGGGTCGAGGTTGCCCTGCAGCGCCTTGCCGGGGCCGACCCGCCGGGCCGCCTCGTCCATGGGCACCCGCCAGTCGGCGCCCACCACGTCGGCGCCCGCCTCTCCCATCAGGCCGAGCAGCTCGCCCGTACCGACACCGAAGTGGATGCGGGGCACGCCGTACGAGGCCACCGCGTCGAACACCTTCTTCGACGCGGGCATCACGGAGCGCCGGTAGTCGGCGGGAGCGAGCGCGCCCACCCACGAGTCGAAGAGCTGCACGGCGCTCGCGCCCGCCTCGATCTGCACCTTCAGGAAGGCCCCGGTGATCTCCGCGAGCCGGTCGAGCAGCTCGGCCCACAGCTCCGGGTCGCCGTACATGAGCGCCTTGGTGTGCTCGTGGTTACGGCTCGGACCGCCCTCGACCAGGTAACTCGCGAGAGTGAAAGGCGCACCGGCGAACCCGATGAGCGGCGTCGACCCGAGCTCACCCGTCAGCATCCCGATCGCCTCGGTGACGTAGTGGACGTCCTCGGGCGTCAGATCCCGCAGCTGCGCGAGGTCGGCGCGCGAGCGGATGGGGCTGGCGACGACCGGGCCGATGCCGGGCTTGATGTCGAGGTCGATGCCGATGGCCTTGAGGGGTACGACGATGTCGCTGAAGTAGATCGCGGCGTCGACCTTGTGGCGGCGCACCGGCTGCAGCGTGATCTCCGTGACGAGCTCCGGCATCATGCAGGACTCCAGCATGGCCGTGCCCTCGCGCACCTTGCGGTACTCGGGAAGTGAGCGCCCGGCCTGCCGCATGAACCAGACCGGCGTGTGCGGCACGGGCTCGCGCCTGCAGGCCTTCATGAAGGCGGAGTCGTACGTCGCTGCGTTCTGCTGGCCCGCGGGGCTGTTGTTGGCACTCACGCGGAAAGTCTCGCACGGGCCCGTTCACCCCCTGTCCCGAGGGACACCCTGGCTTGACCGAGCCCCCTCTCAGGGGTGTTCCTCCCTGCGCGAAGCGGCGGTTCCCCTTAATCTTCCCCGCATGGCTGCGGCTCAGGGACAACGGTCGGACGGCGCTGGCGAGATGGAAAGTACGGAGGGGAAGGTGGCGGAATCGGCTCCGTTGCCCTTCCGCGCGGCGGTGGACGCACTGCGCGGGGCACGGCTTCGGCCTGAGATCGAGATCGACCCGACGCGGCCTCCGCAGCGCCTCGCCCCGTACGCGTACGCGCTGGAGGCGGCGGTGGTCGACGGCGAAGACGACCTGGCGGACGGCCGCCTGGTGCTGCTGCACGACCCGGCGGGGCACGACGCCTGGCACGGCACGTTCCGCCTCGTCACGCTGGTGCGCGCGGAGCTGGAACCGGAGATGGCGGCGGACCCGTTGCTTCCCGAGGTGTGCTGGTCGTGGCTGACGGGCGCGCTGCAGGCGCGCGGTCTGGTGTGCGGGGCGCCGAGCGGCACGGTCACGCGCGCCGGGTCGCACTACTTCGGCGGACTCTCCGAGCGCCCGCCCGCGTCGCAGATCGAGATCCGGGCTTCCTGGACTCCGTCGCCGGGCGAGGGCTCCGGCGGGGTGCCGGACACGGCGGCGCATCTCGCGGCGTGGTGCGATCTGCTCTGCCAGGTGGCGGGACTGCCGCCGGCCGGGCAGGGAGGCGACGGTTCCGTGGTGTCGCTGCCGCAGCGGCGGGGACCGCAGAGTCCGTGACCGGAGATGCCCGCACAGGCGTCCGGGTGACGCCCCGACACCTGCGGGATCGTTTCTGAGCGACTCCGATTCGGGTTGATCTTCGGATGATCGATCATGTGTCCGAATGGTCCGAATTGTTACTCACCAAATCGTGATCATTCTCTAAAGGCGGGCGGGTTTGGTGCCGAAGAGGTGGGTGACCTTGAAAGCACGGTACGTCCCGGCTTCATCCCCGAGCCGGTTCCGTCCCGCACCCCAGGAGGCCTGGTGTCCGTTCTCCTCGAGCAGCCCGCAAGCCTGGTCGCCTACCGCCCGAACAAGCCGACCGCCATGGTCGTCGTGGCCGACCCACGTGTCCGCTCCACCGTCACCCGCCACCTGTGGGCGCTCGGTGTACGCGACGTGATCGAGGCCTCGTCGATCGCGGAGGCTCGTCCCCGCATCGGCAACCCCCGTGACATCTGCGTCGCAGACGTCCACCTCCCCGACGGCTCCGGCCTGACGCTCCTCTCCGAAACCCGCGCGGCGGGCTGGCCCAACGGCCTCGCGCTCTCCGCCGCCGACGACATCGGTGCCGTACGCAACGCCCTCGCGGGCGGCGTGAAGGGCTATGTCGTCACCGGTACCCGCACCAATGTCGGTCTCCCCACCCGTCCCGGCGCCGCGCCCATCGGCTCGGCCGCCGCCCGAATGCACCGCCGCCCGCCGGGCGCCCCGAGCCACCCCGGCGGCTACCGCGAGCTGTCCGGCCGCGAGGTCGAGGTGCTCCGCCTCGTCGCCGAGGGCCAGTCGAACAAGGCCATCGGCGTCTCGATGGGGCTCTCCGCCCTGACCGTGAAGAGTCACCTCGCCCGTATCGCGCGCAAGCTCGGCACGGGTGACCGGGCCGGGATGGTAGCGGTGGCCCTGCGCACTGGAATCATCCACTGACTCATTTACACCCCTCGCACACCCGTCGACGGAACGTTCCGTCGACGGGTGCTGTGCATACACAGATACCCTTGACAGGTGACCGACGCCCAAGAGACCGCAGCAGACAGCTCACTGCGAACCACCGGAGGCGGCCCTCCGGACGACGTCGAATCGGCGCCGATCCCATTGGACGAGCCGCGTGATGGCATCCCTCCGGTGGTCGCCGACGAGACCGCCCTCGCCGAGGTGATCGCCGCGTTCGCGGCAGGAAGTGGCCCCGTGGCCGTGGACGCCGAACGCGCGTCCGGCTACCGGTACGGCCAGCGCGCCTACCTCGTGCAGCTGCGCCGCGAAGGCGCGGGCAGCACGCTGATCGACCCCGTCGCCTGCCCCGACCTCTCGGGCCTCGGCGAGGCGATCTCCGGCACGGAATGGGTCCTGCACGCGGCCACGCAGGACCTGCCCTGCCTCCGCGAAATAGGCATGATCCCGACCAGCATCTTCGACACGGAGCTCGCGGGGCGGCTCGCCGGATTCCCCCGGGTCGGCCTCGGCGCGATGGTCGAGGGGGTGCTCGGCTTCGTCCTGGAGAAGGGACACTCGGCCGTCGACTGGTCGACGCGCCCGCTGCCCGAGCCGTGGCTGCGGTACGCGGCGCTGGACGTCGAGCTGCTCGTGGACCTGCGGGACGCGCTGGAGAAGGAGCTCGACCGGCAGGGCAAGCTGGAGTGGGCCCGCGAGGAGTTCGACGCGATCGCCTCCGCGCCGCCCGCGCCCCCGCGCAAGGACCCCTGGCGTCGTACGTCCGGCATGCACAAGGTGCGGCGACGTCGCCAGATGGCGGTCGTACGCGAACTGTGGACCGCGCGCGACAAGGTGGCACAGCGGCGTGACGTGTCACCGGGCAAGGTGCTGAGCGACGGCGCGATCGTCGAGGCGGCGCTTTCGCTGCCGCCGAACGTGCAGGCGCTCGCCGGTCTCACGGGCTTCGGGCATCGCATGGGGCGGCGCCAGCTGGAGCAGTGGCAGTCCGCGGTGGACCGGGCCAAGGCCCTGCCCGACTCCGAGCTTCCCCAGCCGGGGCAGGCCGTGTCGGGCCCCCCGCCGCCCCGCTCCTGGGCGGACCGCGACCCGGCGGCGGCGGCTCGGCTCTCCGCCGCGCGGGCGGCGGTCTCGGCGCTGGCCGAGGAGCTGAACATGCCTCAGGAGAACCTGATCACTCCGGACACGGTACGAAGGGTCTGCTGGGAGCCGCCGGCTCAGGTGGACGCGGGGTCCGTCGCGGAGGCGCTGGCCGCACACGGTGCGCGGCGCTGGCAGATCGCGCAGGTGACGCCGGTACTGGTGACGGCACTCGGCTGAGCGGGCGGGGCGGGGGCCAAGTGTGACCTTCGCCTCCCCGAGCCGGGACTGGGCAGTCTAGTTACCGGCAAGTAGCATGGGGTTCGGAAGCGCGCCGCAGGCGCACCCGCACCCTGGAGGAGAGCCATCGTGCCTCGTACCGTCAGGGACGTCGTCTTCGTGGATGGCGTCCGCACCCCGTTCGGCAAGGCGGGCCCGAAGGGCATCTACCACGAGACCCGTGCCGATGACCTCATCGTGAAGGCCATCCGGGAGCTGCTGCGCCGCAACCCGGCCCTCGACCCCGCCCAGATCGACGAGGTCGCCATCGCCGCGACCACGCAGATCGGCGACCAGGGTCTGACGCTGGGCCGCACGGCCGGGATCCTGGCCGGGCTTCCGCAGTCCGTGCCGGGCTACTCGATCGACCGCATGTGTGCCGGCGCCCTCACCGCCGTGACGGCGACGGCCGGCTCCATCGCCTTCGGCGCGTACGACGCCGTCATCGCCGGCGGTGTCGAGCACATGGGCCGCCACCCCATGGGCGAGGGCGTCGACCCGAACCCGCGGTTCGTGAGCGAGAAGCTCGTCGACGAGTCCGCCCTGTTCATGGGCATGACCGCCGAGAACCTGCACGACCGGTACCCCACGATCACCAAGCAGCGCGCCGACGAGTACGCCGTGCGCTCGCAGGAGAAGGCCGCCAAGGCCTACGCCAACGGCAAGATCCAGCAGGACCTGGTGCCGGTCTCCGTGCGTCGGACCAACGAGGAGGCGGGCGAGACCGGTTGGGGTCTTGCCACCGCCGACGAGCCGATGCGGCCGGGGACCACCCTGGAGAGCCTCGCCGGGCTGAAGACGCCGTTCCGTACGCACGGCCGCGTCACCGCCGGCAACGCCGCGGGCCTCAACGACGGCGCCACCGCGTCGATCATCGCCTCCGAGGACTTCGCCCGCGAGAACAACCTCCCGGTCAAGATGCGCCTCGTCTCCTACGCCTTCGCGGGTGTCGAGCCCGAGGTCATGGGCTACGGCCCGATCCCGGCCACGGAGAAGGCGCTCGCCCAGGCGGGGCTCTCCATCGGCGACATCGGTCTCTTCGAGATCAATGAGGCCTTCGCCGTCCAGGTGCTCGCCTTCCTCGAGCACTACGGCATCGCCGACGACGACGCGCGCGTCAACCAGTACGGCGGCGCCATCGCGTACGGCCACCCCCTCGCCTCCTCCGGCGTACGTCTGATGACGCAGCTGGCGCGGCAGTTCGAGGAGCAGCCCGAGGTGCGCTACGGCCTGACGACGATGTGCGTCGGCTTCGGCATGGGCGCCACGGTCATCTGGGAGAACCCGAACTTCAACGGAGGCAGCAAGTGAGCACCGACACCGCTGAGCTTCTGAAGGGCGCGGCCGAGCTGTTCCCGGACGAGGTCGTCACGCAGGCGCACGTACGCCACCTCGACCTGCCCGCGACGGGATCCAATGGTGGCTCCGCCACGGGCGGGCGCTTCGCGCTCATCACGCTCGACAACGGCTTCGACCACACCAAGCCGACCACCTTCGGCCCCGGCTCGCTGGCGAACCTGAACGTCGCCATCGACCAGGTCGAGAAGGAGGCGGCCGAGGGCACGATCGTCGGCGTCGGCATCACCGGCAAGCCGTTCATCTTCGCCGTCGGCGCCGACCTCAAGGGCGTGGAGATCCTCAAGCGCCACGAGGACGCTCTCGTCATCGGCAAGAGCGGGCACGACGTCTTCAAGCGTCTGTCCGGGCTCGCCGTGCCGACCTTCGCCTACTACAACGGTGCCGCGATGGGCGGTGGCGTCGAGGTCGGTCTGCACTGCTCCTACCGCACCGTCTCCAAGGCGCTGCCCGCCTTCTCGCTGCCCGAGGTCTTCCTCGGTCTGGTCCCGGGCTGGGGCGGCTGTGCGCTGCTTCCGAACCTGATCGGCGCCGACAAGGCCGTCTCGGTCATCATCGAGAACTCGCTCAACCAGAACCGCCAGCTCAAGGGCAAGCAGGTCTTCGAGCTCGGCATCGCCGACGCGCTCTTCGAGGGCGCCGACTTCCTCGAGCAGTCGCTGATCTGGACGTCGTCCGTGCTCAACGGCACCGTCACGGTGGAGCGCCCCGAGATCGACCGCGGCGAGGGCTGGGACGCCGCCGTCGCCCGCGGCCGCGGCATCGCCGACTCCAAGGTGCACGGTGCGGCCCCGGCCGCCTACCGCGCCCTGGAGATCATCGAGGCCGCCAAGGACGGCGACCTCCAGAAGGGCTTCGACGCGGAGGACGTCGCGCTCGCCGACCTCATCATGGGCGGCGAACTGCGCAGCGGGCTCTACGCGTTCAACCTCGTACAGAAGCGCGGCAAGCGCCCTGCGGGTGCCCCGGACAAGAACCTGGCGCGTCCGGTCACCAAGGTCGGCGTCGTCGGCGCGGGCCTGATGGCCTCGCAGCTTGCGCTGCTCTTCCTGCGCCGCCTCGAGGTCCCGGTCGTCCTGACCGACATCGACCAGGAGCGCGTCGACAAGGGTGTGGGCTACGTCCACGCCGAGATCGACAAGCTGCTCCTCAAGGGCCGGATCAACCAGGACAAGGCCAACCGTCTCAAGGGTCTTGTCTCCGGTGTGCTCGACAAGGCCGAGGGCTTCTCCGACGCGGACTTCATCATCGAGGCCGTCTTCGAGGAGATCGGCGTCAAGCAGCAGGTGTTCGCCGAGGTGGAGGCCGTCGCTCCGGCGCACGCCATCCTCGCCACCAACACCTCCTCGCTGTCCGTCTCCGAGATGGCGTCGAAGCTGAAGCACCCCGAGCGGGTCGTCGGCTTCCACTTCTTCAACCCGGTCGCGATCCTCCCGCTCCTGGAGATCGTCCGCGGCGAGCAGACCGACGACGCCTCGCTGGCCACGGCCTTCGGTGTCGCCAAGAAGCTGAAGAAGACCGCGGTCCTCGTGAAGGACGCCCCGGCGTTCGTCGTGAACCGCATCCTCACCCGCTTCATGGGCGAGATCCAGAACGTCATCGACGAGGGCACCCCGGTCGCCGTCGCCGAGAAGGCCGTCGAGCCGCTCGGTCTGCCGATGTCGCCGCTGGTTCTCCTCGAGCTGGTCGGTCCTGCCATCGGTCTGCACGTTTCGGAGACCCTGAACCGCGCCTTCCCGGAGCGCTTCACGGTGTCCCCGAACCTCGCCGCCGTCGTCAAGGCGGGCAAGCGCGGCTTCTACGTGTACGACAGCGGGAAGCCGGAGCTCGACCCCGAGGTCGCCGCGCTCCTGAAGCAGGGCGACTCCGTCCTGACCGAGGAGCAGGTCCGTGACCGCGTGCTCGACGCCGTGGCGCAGGAGATCGGGCTCATGCTCGACGAGGGTGTCGTCGCCGAGGCGCAGGACATCGACCTCTGCCTGATCACCGGTGCGGGCTGGCCCTTCCACCTGGGCGGCATCACGCCGTACCTGGACCGGGCCGGCGTCAGCGAGCGGGTCATCGGCAAGCGGTTCCTGGAGCAGGGCGTGGCCAGCGTGCCCGCGTAACTCCTGAACAGTGAGAGGGGCGCCCGGTCGACTGCCGACCGGGCGCCCCTTCGCCGTTCCCGCGTCAGATCAGACCCGCGTCCACGCGTCCAGGGCGAGGCCCGGCTCCGCCTTCTGGCGTGCGACGTGCAGCGCGCCGTCCACGCCGATCGCCGCGAGCACCAACCGCCCGTGGGCGTCGAGCGCCAACGCCGGTGCGCCCAGGCACGGTTCGCCGGTCTCGGACCACCACAGGCCCGCCTCCTCCCGCTCCGTGGGGAACGCCGCGAGCGCGGGGCGTCCGGTACGGGTGCGGTGGGCGAGGATCGTGCAGTCGTGGCCGTCGATCGTCGCGCGCAGGGCGGCCGTGGGGCCCGGGTCGGGGGTGCCGCTCAGGGGGATCGCGGCGGCGTCGGGGCGGTGCGCCTGGACGCCCGTGGCGCGGGCGTCGGCCGCGTAGTACGTGAGGCCGTCCTCGGCGGTCTCCAGGGCCGTGCCCGAGCCGGGGGCCGGGGCCAGCGGGATGTCGTCGCCGCGCACGAGCTCGCCGCCCTGCTTGTCCTGGGCCCAGTGCAGCGTCTTGTCGGCGGCGGGGCCGAAGACCTCCACGCGTCCCGTCGAGGTGGCGACGGCCACGATGCCGTCGAGGACCTGGCGGACCTTGAAGTCCTTCCAGCCCTCCCACTTGCCGCCCTTGCCCTCGCGCCGCAGCCGGACGCTGTTCACGGCGTCCCGTACGAA
Organism: Streptomyces sp. MZ04; assembly: GCF_004684775.1. Classification (GTDB taxonomy): domain Bacteria; phylum Actinomycetota; class Actinomycetes; order Streptomycetales; family Streptomycetaceae; genus Streptomyces. Next base: position 18,662 of record NZ_SRIC01000050.1, on the reverse strand, counting down.
GACGTGGACCGTGCCCGCGGCGTCCACGGCGGCGGTGGGGGCGCCGAGGTGCGGCGCCCGCTCGACGAGCTTGGTGTGCGGGTTGCCCAGCGAGCGCCAGTCCATCAGCGGGCGCCCCGACTGGTACTGGATGGCGTGCACGACATCGACCTCGGGGTCCGCGCCGTCCGGCTTGGGGCGCCGTCGCAGGCCGACGAAGTGCACGTACCCGTCGGCGCCCTGGGCCAGGGAGAGGTGGGTGACGTCCGGTGCGTCGAAGAAGTCGGGGCCCGTCCAGTCGGGGCCGCCGGGCCGGGTCTCCGTCCAGCGCAGCAGGCCCCCGTCGGTGCGGGCGTACGCGGTGAGCCGGTCGTCCTTGCCGAGCAGCAGCCACCGGCCGGTCTCGGGCGTACCGGTCGCGGCGCGGTCGGCGCCGGCCGGGTGGGCGGGCTCCCGCCCGGGCCTGGGGGCGGACCTCTGCGGCATGACTCGGCGCCGACCTTCCTTCGAGCGTTCGCTTGCTGTGGCCCGGGGCTGTCCTGGGGTTCGGGTCGGACAGACCCTGGGGCCGACGGCCCCCAAGTCTACGTTTGGCGCGCACGGCCGCCGGTCAGGGCCCGGGCCCTCGGTGTGCCAGGGTGACGCCATGACAACTCTGCTCGTCGTCGACGCGGCGAACGTCGTGGGCTCGGTCCCCGACGGCTGGTGGCGCGACCGGCGCGGGGCCGCCGAGCGGCTGCGGGACCGTCTGGTGCCGTACGCGGACGAGGGTCTTCCCGGGCTTCCGGGCCCGCTGGAGCTCGTACTCGTCGTCGAGGGGCAGGCCCGCGGTGTGGAGTCCGTGCCGGGCGTACGCGTCGACTCGGCGCCCGGCAGCGGGGACGACCGGATCGTGGAGCTCGTGGCCCAAGAGGCCGGGGAGGCCGCCGACCGGGCCTGCGTCGTCGTCACCGCCGATCGCGAGCTGCGCCGCAGGGTGACGGAGCTGGGCGCGCGGTGCCTGGGCCCGCGCAGCGTGCGTCAGCCCGACGCCGAGCGGGAGTAGACCCGGGAGTAGATCACCGCGCCCTCCACCGTCGCCACCGGCGCGTAGCCCGCCGCGAGCACCCGGCGCAGCGAAGGCACCCGCTCCGGGGCGAACGGCTTGCCCCGCGAGTCGTCCACGATCAGCGCGGGCGGAGCCGCCGCGAGCTCGGCGCGGAAGACCGGCCAGGCGCCCTGAACCGCGTACTTCTCGCCCACCTGGGGGCCGTTGCGGCCGCCGCTGTAGTTGGTGAGGAGCCCCGCGGTCAGATACCGGCTCGCGGGGTCGCGGTCGGCCAGCCAGTACGTCTCGGGGTGTATCCCCCACAGCAGCACCCGGTCGCGCGGGGCCGTGCGCGCCCGTACCTCGTCGGCGATCCGCTCGGCGTGCGCCAGTTCGGGGCGCGGCGCCAGCATCCCCCAGGCCAGGAAAAGCGCACACGCCCCGGCCGTCACGGACACCGCCGCCAGGGTGCGCTCGCGGGGCAGGATCTGGAGCGCCGCGGCGCCCAACAGGGCCAGCGACGGCGTGAGTTGGAGGTAGTAGTGGCCGAAGAAGTGGAAGCCGGCCAGGACCGCGCCCGCCGACGAGGCGAGCCAGATCCACAGCTCCGCCGAGCCGGTGCGCGCGATGCGCAGGACGCGTACGACGGGCGGGATGATCCCGGCGCAGGCCGCCGCGAGGATCGCCGCGTTGGTCAAACCCCTGGTGAGTACGTGGAGTTCGGACCCGGTGAAGGAGGCGTAGGCGCCCGATCCCGTCACCGTCCAGAACAGGAATCCCGCCGGGTCGGTGACGGCGGCCGCCGCGAGGACCGGGCCGCAGAGTCCAACTCCCAGGCGTAGTACGTCCCTTCGTCCTGCCCCCGCACGCCACAGCAGCCACGCCACCGGCACCAGCGTCGCTCCCCCGGTCTGCTTGGCCAGGAACGCGCAGGCCACCGCGGCGCCGGCCAGGGCCCACCGGCGCCGGTCGGCGCACCACAGGGCGGCCGCCGTACAGGGCAGCATGAACACCTCGAAGGCCGCCGCCTGTGCGTCCTCCGGGTTCAGGCCGACGGAGATCAGGAGGTACAGCACGCCGGCGGTGCGGCCCGCCCCGTCGCCCCAGCGGCGCCGGGCGACGAGGGCAAGCAGGACGGCGGTGGTGAGCTGGGCCGCGACCGCGAGCACCTTCAGCGGGAGCAGGCTCGCGTCGCCGCAGAGCGCGAAGGCCCCTTCGTACAGCCAGGGGACGAGCGGCGGCTTGCGGTCGACGACCGTTTCGTAGAGCGCGCCGCCGTCCGCCAACATCCTTGCCTGGACGGCGAGATAGCCCTCGTCCGGGCTCCACAGCGGCCACCGGAAGGAGGGCACCCGGGTGAGGCAGGCCAGCGCGGCGAGGAGCGGGAGCAGGCGCCTGAAGTACGGGCGGCGGGGCGCCGGTGCGTGCTCCGTGCGGGGGCGCGGCACCCAGGGGGTGCATACGGAGCGTAGGGACGCGGGGGGCTCGGCGAGCATGGGGTGCACGCTATCCGGCCCCGCAGCCCCCATCAGAGCGGGACATACGGGGCCGGTGGATTGACGGCACGAGACCGCGGTGGCTACAGAGCGTCGTCGGCCTGGAGTTCGCCCCCGCTCCTGCCCAACCGGCTGTGCGAGCGCCCGTACAGGAAGTAGACGACGAAGCCGATCACCATCCAGATGCCGAACCGCAGCCACGTCTCGCCCGGCAGGTTCAGCATCAGCCACACCGAGGCGGCCACCGAGAGGATGGGCACCAGCGGCACCAGCGGGGTGCGGAAGGCGCGGTGCAGTTCGGGGCGGGTGCGGCGCAGGACGATCACGCCGATGGCCACGACGACGAACGCGAAGAGGGTGCCGATGTTCACCAGGGTCGCGAGCTCGTTGATGCTGGTGAAGCCCGCGATGACGGCGATGAGGACGCCAAGGAGGATGGTCGGCCGGTAAGGCGTCTTGAAGCGCGGGTGCGTGACGGAGAAGAAGCGCGGCAGCAGACCGTCGCGGCTCATCGCGAAGAACACACGCGTCTGCCCGAGCAGCAGGATCAGACACACGGTGGTCAGGCCGACGGCGGCACCGAAGCTGATGGCGCCGGCGTACCAGGGGTGACCGGTGGCCTTGAAGGCTTCGGCGAGGGGCGCGCTGACGGACAGTTTGGTGTAGTGCTGCATGCCGGTGACCACGAGCGAGACGGCCACGTACAGCACTGTGCAGATGAGGAGCGAGCCGAGGATGCCGCGCGGCATGTCGCGCTGCGGGAACTTGGTCTCCTCGGCGGCGGTGGCCACCACGTCGAAGCCGATGAAGGCGAAGAAGACGACGGAGGCCGCGGTGAAGATGCCCATGACGCCGAAGTTGGTGGGTTCGTAGCCGAAGATCAGCTGAACCATGGGGGCGTCTTCCCAGCCCACCCCGACCGCCGGGGTCACCGCGTCGGGGATGAACGGCGAGTAGTTGTCACCCACGATGAAGAAGAGACCCGCGATGATCACAATCATGACCACCGTCACCTTGATGGCCACGACGACCGCGGTGATGTTGGCGGACAGCTTCATGCCGATCACCAGGATCGCGGTCAGCACCAGGACCAGCAGGAAGGCCAGGATGTCGAAGCTGCCGCCCGGCACATCGGGGCCTTCCAGCGCATTCGGGAGATGCCAGTCCGCGTTGTCCATCAGGGAGCGCACATATCCGGACCAGCCGACCGCGACGACGGCCGTGCCCAGGGCGAATTCGAGGACGAGGTCCCAGCCGATGATCCAGGCGGGCAGCTCACCGATGGAGGCGTAGGCGAAGGTGTACGCCGACCCGGCCACCGGGACGGTCGAGGCGAACTCGGCGTAGCACAGGGCCGCAAGCGCACAGACGATGCCGGCGGCGACGAACGCCAGCGCGGTCGCGGGTCCCGCGTTCTCCTTGGCCACCTTGCCGGTCAGGACGAAGATGCCGGTGCCGATGATGACGCCGACACCGAAGACCATGAGGTCGAGGGCGGAGAGCGACTTTTTGAGCGCATGCTCGGGCTCTTCGGTGTCCTGGATGGACTGCTCGACGCTCTTCGTTCTGAAAAGGGTGCTTGTCACGGGCGTACCTCCACGCTTGTCGTCCTCGACATGATCGAGACGGGGGGTGGTCCGCAAGCTCCGGCACGGGGGGATTCACGCGAATGGGCCGGTCCCACCACCCGTACAGGGTGGTGGGACCGGCCCGGAGAACCGCGTGGTTGACGTCAGTCGCGCGCGGGCTCCACCGCGTCCACCGAGTCCACGGCCGCCGCCCGCTCGAAGCGGCCGTCCAGCTTGGCGACCAGACCCGTCACCTGGCGGGCGATGTCCGGGGCGGTCAGGCCGATCTCGGCCATGACCTCCTTGCGGGACGCGTGGTCCAGGAAGCGCGGCGGGATGCCGAAGTCGCGCAGCGGCACGTCGACGCCCGCGTCGCGCAGGGCCTGGGCGATCGCCGAACCGACGCCGCCCGCACGGGAGTTGTCCTCGACGGTGACCACGACGCGGTGCTGCTCGGCGAGCGGGGCGAGCGCCTCGTCGACGGGCTTGACCCAGCGGGGGTCGACGACCGTCGTGGTGATGCCCTGCTTGTTCAGGAGGTCGGCGATCTCCAGGCACATCGGCGCGAGCGCGCCGACGGAGACGAGCAGCACGTCCGGGCGGTGGGTGGCCGCCTTCCGCAGGACGTCCATGCCGCCGACCTTGCCGACGGCCTTGACGGCCGGGCCGACCGCGCCCTTGGAGAAGCGCACCACGGTCGGGGCGTCCTCGACCTCGACGGCCTCGCGCAGCTGCAGACGGACCTGGTCGGCGTCGCGTGGGGCGGCGATGCGCAGGGTCGGCACGCACTGCAGGATCGACATGTCCCACATGCCGTTGTGCGAGGCGCCGTCGGTGCCGGTGATGCCGGCCCGGTCCAGGACGAACGTGACGCCGCACTTGTGCAGGGCCACGTCCATCAGGAGCTGGTCGAAGGCGCGGTTGAGGAAGGTCGCGTACACGGCGAAGACGGGGTGCAGGCCGCCGGTGGCCAGGCCCGCGGCGCTGACGGCGCCGTGCTGCTCGGCGATGCCGACGTCGTAGACCCGCTCCGGGAAGGCCTTGGAGAACTTGTCGAGGCCGACCGGCTGGAGCATGGCCGCGGTGATCGCGACGATGTCCTCGCGCTCGTGGCCGAGCTTGACCATCTCCTCGCCGAACACGGAGGTCCAGTCGACGCCGGAGGACGCGATCGGCAGGCCGGTGTCGGGGTGGATCTTGCCGACGGAGTGGAAGTGGTCGGCCTCGTCCTCGAGGGCGGGTTTGTAGCCGCGGCCCTTCTCGGTGATGCAGTGCACGATGACCGGGCCGCCGAAGCGCTTGGCGCGCGCCAGGGCGGACTCCAGGGCCTCGATGTCGTGGCCGTCGATCGGGCCGACGTACTTCAGGCCGAGGTCCTCGAACATGCCCTGCGGGGCGATGAAGTCCTTCAGGCCCTTCTTCGCGCCGTGCAGCGTCTCGTAGAGGGGCTTGCCGACGACCGGGGTGCGCTCCAGGAGGTCCCTGCCGCGGGCCAGGAAACGCTCGTAGCCGTCCGTGGTGCGCAGGGTCGCCAGGTGGTTCGCGAGGCCGCCGATGGTCGGGGCGTACGAGCGCTCGTTGTCGTTGACGACGATCACCAGGGGGCGGTCCTTGGCGGCCGCGATGTTGTTGAGGGCTTCCCAGGCCATGCCGCCGGTCAGCGCGCCGTCGCCGATGACGGCGACGACGTGGTCGTCCTTCTTGCGCAGCTCATTGGCCTTGGCGAGGCCGTCCGCCCAGCCGAGGACCGTGGAGGCGTGGGAGTTCTCGATCACGTCGTGGTCGGACTCGGCCTGCGAGGGGTAGCCGGACAGGCCGCCCTTCATCTTCAGCTTGGAGAAGTCCTGGCGGCCGGTGAGCAGCTTGTGTACGTAGCTCTGGTGGCCGGTGTCGAAGAGGATCTTGTCCTGGGGTGACTCGAAGACGCGGTGCATGGCGATCGTGAGCTCGACCACGCCGAGGTTGGGGCCGAGGTGGCCGCCTGTCTTGGAGACTGCGTCGACGAGGAAGGTGCGGATCTCGTCGGCCAGCTGGATCAGCTCCTCCTGGCTGAGCCGGTCCAGATCGCGCGGTCCCCTGATGCGGGTCAGCAGCGGCACCCGTGCCTCCTTGCAGTAGAGCTGTTCGAGCGTTGGCCCGATGTCGCCGGGCCCGTTGAGTCTAATGTTCCGCAGTTGAAGGCGGCGGCCGGGCCGGGAGTTCCGCGTTCACTCGATCGGCGGTGGACAGAGAGCTGCCCGGCACCGCGCCATTGCGGTACCGGGCAGCCCCCGCTGGAGGTTCCGGCAGGTCAGGCGCGGCCTGCCGTCTTCTGGGTCTTGCGGGTGACGGAGTCGATGACGACCGTGGCGAGCAGTACGCCACCGGTGATCATGTACTGGACCGGCGTCGCGATGCCTTCGAGCGCGAGGCCGTACTGGATGGACGTGATCACCATGACGCCCAGGAGGGCGTTCCAGGTGCGGCCGCGGCCGCCGAAGAGGCTGGTGCCGCCGATGACGGCCGCCGCGATGGCGTTCATCAGGAGGTCACCGGTGCCGGCGCCCTGGTTGGCCGCGGCGATCTTGGAGGCCATGAAGAGCCCGCCCGCCGCCGCGAACGTACCGGCGATCGCGTAGACCGACGTACGGATCAGCGTGACGTTGATACCGGCTCGGCGGGATGCCTCGACGCTGCCGCCGAGGGCGAAGACCTTGCGGCCGTAGCCGGTGCGGCGCAGCACGAAGTCGGTGCCGACCAGGACCACCAGGAAGATCACCAGGGCCAGCGGAAGGCCCTTGTACTGGTTGAACATGATCGCGGCGGCGAAGGCCACGACGGCCAGGACCACCGTGCGCACGACGATCTCGCTCAGCGGCCTGGACGGGACACCGGCCGCCTCGCGGCGGCGGCTGTCCAGGAAGGAGGAGAGGAAGAACGCCACGACCGCGACGATCGCGAGGCCGTAGGCCGCGGCGACGTCCGTGAAGTAGTACGAGGTCAGCTTGGCGATCAGGCCTTCGGAGTCCAGGTTGATGGTGCCGTTGTCGCCCAGGATCTGGAGCATGAAGCCCTGCCAGAACAGCAGGCCTGCCAGGGTGACGGCGAACGCCGGGGCGCCGATGCGCGCGAAGAAGAAGCCGTGGATGGTGCCGATCACCGTACCGGTGAGGATGGCGACGATCAGGGCGAGCCACTCCGGGGTGCCGTGCGTGACGGCGAGGACGGCGGCGACGGCGCCCGCGACACCGCTGACCGAGCCGACCGACAGGTCGATCTCGCCGAGCAGCAGCACGAAGACGATGCCGACGGCGATCATGCCGGTGCCGACCATGGCGACGGAGATGTTGCTGAGGTTCTCCGCGGTCATGAAGCGCGAGTTCATCGAGGCGAAGATCGCCCAGATGATGATGAGGCCCACGACGACCGGGATGGAGCCCAGGTCACCGGCGCGCATCTTCCGCTTGAACTCGGTGATGTAGCCGGCGAAGCCCTGCTCGCGGACGAGCAGGCGGGGGTCTACGGCGGTGACGGCGTCGGCCGCGGCCGCCGGGGCGTCGACGGGTGCGTCGCCGGGCGTGGAGGTCTTCTCGATGCTCACTTCTGGACCTCCACGTTGCGCGCCGCGCGACGGGTCACGGCATTGTCCGTGGCTCCCGTGATGGCGGAGATGATCTCTTCCTGCGAGGTGGCCTTCACGTCGAAGACTCCGTTGTTCCGGCCGAGCCGGAGCACCGCCACCTTGTCGGCGACGGCCTTGACGTCCGCCATGTTGTGGCTGATGAGGATGACCGCGTGGCCACGCTCGCGCAGCCGCTCCACCAGGTCGAGGACCTGTGCGGTCTGCTCGACGCCGAGTGCGGCGGTGGGCTCGTCGAGGATGACGAGCTGGGGCTCACCGAGCATCGAGCGGGCGATCGCCACGGTCTGGCGCTGACCGCCGGAGAGCGAGGCGATCGGGATGCGGACGCTGGGGATGCGGATCGAGAGCGTGGTGAGCAGCTCGCGGGCGCGGCGCTCCATCTCGACCTCGTTGAGCACGCCGCGCCTGCGCAGCTCACGGCCGAGGTAGAGATTGCCTACGACGTCGATGTTGTCGCACAGCGCGAGGTCCTGGTAGACGGTCGCGATGCCCAGGTTCTGGGCGTCGTGCGGCTTGTTGATCGAGACGCTCTTGCCCTCCCACTCGATGACACCGTCATCGATGGGATGCACGCCGGCGATCGTCTTGACCAGCGTGGACTTTCCTGCGCCGTTGTCGCCGACCAGGGCGACCACCTCACCGGCACGGACCTCAAGCTCTACATCGGTGAGCGCCTGGACGGCACCGAATCGCTTGGAGACCCCGCGCAACGCCAACACGGGCGTAGCGGACACGTGAACCATCTCCTTCGCCGCCTGACCGGCGGGAGGTTGAACAGAAGAGAACGAGACGTACGAGAAGTACGAGCAGAGCGAAGAACGCGAAGACCAGAGGGTGTTTCTGTCCGGCGCCCCGCCATAGCTGCGGGGCTGTTGGAGCGGGACACCGGACAGGCCTCAATGGTGGTGAAGTCCCGTGAGGAAAAGGGGACTTACTTCAGGCCGACCTTGCCGCAGTCGGCCTTGTACTTGGCCGTGCAGATCTCGTCGAGCGCGTAGATACCGTCCTTGATGACGGTCTCCTTGATGTTCTTGTCGGTCAGCGAGACGACCGGGACGAGCACGGTGGGGACGCCCTTGGTGGTGGGGCTGTCGACCTTCGTCTTGGCGATCGAGTCGAGCTTCTCGCCCTTGCCGAGCGCGACGGCCATCTTCGCGGCGATCTCGGCTTCCTGCGGGTAGGACTTGTAGACGCTCATGAACTGCTCGCCCGCGACGATGCGCTGCACACCGGCGAGTTCGGCGTCCTGGCCGGTGACCGGCGGAAGCTTGGAGAGGCCCGCGGCCTTGAGGGCGGTGATGATGCCGCCCGCCATGCCGTCGTTCGCGGAGTAGACGCCGACGATCTTGTCCTTGCCGATCGCCGAGATCGCGCCCTCCATGTTGGCGTTGGCGTTCTCCGGCTTCCACTCCTTGGTGTCGTACGACTTGCCGATCTTGACCTTGCCCTTGAGCTCGGCCTCGGCGCCCTTCTTGAAGAGCTTGGCGTTCGGGTCGGTGATCGCGCCGTTCATCATCACGATCTCACCGTCCTTGGCCTTGTCGCCGAGGGCCTCGAGAAGGGCCTTGCCCTGGACGTGGCCGACCTCTTCGTTGTCGAACGAGGTGTACGCGTCGATGGGGCCCTCGGCAAGACGGTCGTACGCCACGACGGGGATGCCCGCGTCCTTGGCCTTCTTGACCGAACCGGCGATCGCCTTGGAGTCCACGGCGTCCACGATCAGCACGTCCACCTTGTTGGTGATCATGGTGTCGGCCTGCTGGTTCTGTACGGTCGCGTCCTGCTTGGCGTTCGCGTAGGTGATCTTGCCCTTGCCGTCGGTCAGCTCCTTGACGTGCTTCTCGATCAGCGGCTTGTCGAACTTCTCGTAACGCGCGGTCTGGTTCTCCGGCAGGAGCAGACCTATGTTCAGCGCGTCGCCCTTCTTCGCGCCCGAGTCTTCATCCTTGTCACCGCCGGACTCCTTGGCGCTGCCACAGGCGGCAAGGGTGACGGCCATCGTGGTGGCGGCAACGGCAACGGCGGCACGACGCATACGTGTGTTCATTCGGGAACCTCCCTGACGTGGCCGCGTCGTTGCGGCCGAGGTGGCTCGAAGTCAACTCGGCCGCCACACCAGCGTCAAGGAGTAAATCCTTAACGAGATGACAACGGTGCCATGCGTTATCTAAGTGAAGGCAGGTGCCGACGCGGGGAGCGATCCGTCCAAAAGGGTCGAATCGCCCATTTCGCTGAGTGCGAGGGCCAGCGCCCCGAGCACCTCGGCCCGGCCGCCAAGTGCCCCCGGAAGCACGGAGAGTTGGCGTGCCGCACTGGGGATCGCGTACCGCCCCACGGACTCCCTGATGGGCCCGAGGACCAGCTCACCGGCCTCCGCGAGATCGCCGCCGAGGACGACCCGGCTGGGGTTCAGGAGATTGCAGAGATTCGCCACACCGCTGCCGATGTGCCGCCCGACGTCGGCGATCACCCGTCGGCAGCCCGGGTCGCCGTCACGCGCGAGGGCGACCACGCGCTCCATGGTCAGATCCGTGCCGTGGCTGGACTGGAGCAGGGGCAGGACATAGCGGGCGGCGGTGAAGGTCTCCAGGCAGCCGCGGTTGCCGCAGCGGCAGACCGGGCCCGACTCGTCCAGGGTGATGTGCCCGATCTCGCCCGCCGTGCCGCCCGGGCCGCGGTAGATCCGGCCGTCGATCACCAGGCCGGCGCCGACACCGCTCGCGACCTTGATGTACGCGAGGTCCTTGACCCCGCGGCCGCTCCCCCAGACCAGCTCGCCGAGCGCTCCGAGGTTGGCGTCGTTGTCGACGTGCACGGGAACCCCGAGGCGGCCCCCGAGCTCCTCGGCGGGCTTGGTGCCCGTCCAGCCCGGCAGGATCGACGTCGAGCCGAGCGTCCCGGACTCCACGTCGATCGGACCCGGCACGCCGAGCCCGACGCCCGCGATCTTCGCGCGGTCCACGCCGGTCGCCGCGAGCAGCCTGCTGACCAGCTGCTCGGCCCGGTCGAAGCCCTGCGCGGCGGACGCGTCCACGTCCAGCGGCTCGGACTCCTCGGCGAGCACCTGGTGGGCGAGGTTGCCCACGGCCACGCGCAGGTGGGTGTGGCCGAAGTCCACGCCGATGACGATGCCCGCGTCGCCGCTGAGCGAGACGCTGCGGGCCCTGCGGCCCCCTGCCGAGGTGGGCGTGACCTCGACCGTTCCACCGTCCTTGAGCTCCCGGACGATGTTGGAGACCGTGGCCGCCGACAGGCCGGTCGTCCTGGCGATCTCGGCCTGAGTGAGCGAACCGGCGAGCCGTACGGCGCGTACGACCCGCTCGAGATTGGCCCGGTGCAGCGAGGACTGCGACCCCGGAGTCTCCATTGACTCAGCCACCCTTATTCCGTATGACGTAAATGAGTTAGCAGCATCGTCGCCGCCCGTACAAGTTGTGAACTCCAAGCTCTGCTGAAGGGGTTAGCGCAGTCAAGTCCTTGACGGAAATCCGCCCCGCCCGACAGCCGGACAGGCCGGGTCCAAGCGGTAGGGATACACCCCAAACCACTCAGACCCGGCCTGCCGGGGCCGATCCGTTACTTGACCGAGCCCGCCGTGAGACCCGAGACGACATGCCGCTCGATGAAGGCGAACAGCACGATGACCGGCACGATCGCCACCACGGACGCCGCGAAGAGGTAGTTCCACTCCACGGTGTAGGCACCGATGAAATTGTTGATGCCGACGGTCAGCGGCTGCTTGTCGGGCTCCGTGGTGAGCGTGAGCCCCATCACGAACTCGTTCCAGGAGGTGATGAAGGTGAAGATCACCGCGGTCACCACACCGGGCAGCGCGAGCGGCAGCGTCACCTTCACCATGGCACCGAAGCGGCTGGTGCCGTCCACCATGGCGGCCTCCTCAAGCTCCGGCGGGATCGAGCTGATGTAGGCGGTCAGGATCCACACCGCGAAGGCGAGGTTGAACGCCGCGTTGGTGATGATCAGCGTCCAGACCGAATTGAGCATGTCCAGCTGGTGGAACTCGCGGTAGAGACCGACGAGCAGGGCGGTCGGCTGGAACATCTGCGTGACCAGGACGAGCAGCAGGAAGGCCTTGCGTCCGCGGTAGCGCATGCGGGCCGTGTAGTACGCGGCCGGCAGCGAGACCAGCAGGACCAGGAGCGTCGCCCCGCCCGCGACCAGCAGGGTGACCTGCAGGTTCTGGCCGAGCTCGGACTCCTTCCATACGTCGATGAAGTTCGCCCACTCGAAGTCCTGGGGCAGATACGTCCGGTCCCGCAGCTCGCTCTTGGGCCGCAGCGCCGTGATCACCATCTCCAGGTACGGCGCCAGGAAGAGCGCCGCGAGCGCCCAGGCGACGACGGTGATGACGAGCGTGCGCGGCCGGAAGGTGCGCTTGGGCTTCGGGGACTTCTGCTTCTGCGACCCGGGGCGGGTCGCCGTCGCGGTGGCCATCAGTCCTCCTCGTTCCACCGGCTGACCTTCAGGAAGATCAGCACGAGCACCACGACCATCGCGAAGTTGACCACCGACATCGCTGCGGACTCACCGATGTCGGTCTCCTTCAGCTTGTACATGAACACCATCGACGTGGAGGTGTCGTAGCCCGGACCGCCCTGCGTCATGGCCCAGATGATCGGGAAGGAGTTGAAGACGTTGATGAGGTTGATGACCACGCCGACGAGGAACGCGGGCCGCAGCATCGGCAGCGTGATGTGCCGGTACGTCTGCCAGCCGCCGGCCCCGTCGATCCGCGACGCCTCGTAGACGTCCTGCGGGACGGTCTGCAGTCCGGCGAGCAGGGTGTACGTGGTGAAGGGCAGCGAGACGAAGACGGCGACGGCCATCATCCACGGCCAGGCGGTCTCCGAAGAGCCCAGCCAGTCCTTGGACTTGTCGATGAGACCGAGGTCGAGCATCAGGGTGTTGAGAACGCCCGCGGTCTGGTTGAGCATCCACTTGAAGCCGATGGCGGTCATCAGGACGGATGCCGCCCAGGGGGCGATGAGCGCCCAGCGTGTGATGCGGCGGCCGGGGAACTTCTGGTTGAACAGCTGGGCCAGGGCGAGCGAGAGCAGCATCGTGACGCTCACCACGACGACCGTCCAGATGGTCGTCCAGAGCAGCACCGAGCCGAAGTCGCTCTCCTCGAAGAGCTTCTTGAACTTGTCGGTTCCCGCGCTGCCGCGCACGACACCGGCGATGGAGACATTGAGGAACGAGGTGCGGATCAGCTCGACGACCGGCCAGACGACCACGGCGAGGATCAGCAGGATGACGGGCGCTATCCAGGGCAGCGGGCCGAGCCTGGCGATGCCGCTGCGGCGGCTGACCGGCCTGGGTGCGCGCCCGCCCCGTCCCCGGCCGGTGCCGGCCGGGGGCGGAGGGGCCTTCAGTGACACAAGGACTCCTTGCGTACGGAGTGAACTGGGCGAACGAGGGCCTGCTGCCTGCTACTTGGCCTCGGCTGCCGCCGCCTCCGCCTTCTTCTGCAGATCACCGAGGACCGACTTCGGGTCGTCGGATGCCGCCTTGCCGCCGGTCTTCTTCATCTCCGCGGAGATGACGTCCCACGAGGTGTCGCCCAGCGGGTAGAACTTGGCGTTCGGAAGCACCTCGAAGAACGGCTCCAGGTCCTTGTGCTTGCCGTTGCCCTGCATCTCCTTGAGGGTGTCCTGGGTGACCGGCATGAGGTTGTACATCTCGTCGAAGGCCAGCATCTTCTTGGAGTACGTGAAGTCCAGGAACTTCTTCACGCCTTCCTTCTCCGCGCCGCCGTCCTTGAACGCCATCATCCAGTCGGCCACGCCCAGCGTGCTGTCGAGCGGGCCCGTCTTGCCGGGGATGGGGGCGACGCCGTAGTCGACCTTGCCGTCCTTGGCCATCTGGATCAGGCTCGGGTGGCCGTTGAGCATGCCGACCTTGCCCGCCGCGAAGTCGGCGAAGGCCGTCTTGCGGTCCGTGGAGGCCGGGTTGGAGTACGTGAGGCCGGGCTTGACCAGGTTCTTCTGGAGCCACTCGAAGGTCTCGACGTTGTTGGCGCTGTCGAGCGTGTACTTGCCGCTCGAGTCGGTGTAGCCGCCGCCGTTGCCGAGCTCCCACATCATCGTCTCGCCCTGGGTCTCCTCGGGGCCGAGCGGCAGGGCGTAGGGGGTCTCGGCGGCCTTGGAGTCCTTGATCTTCTTTGCGGCGGCGGCGAGTTCGTCCCAGGTCTTGGGCGGCGTCTTCACGCCGGCCTTCTTCAGGACGGCCTTGTTGTAGAACATCACGCGGCTCGAGGAGACCCACGGGATGCCGTACTGGGTGCCGTCGACCTCACCGGCCTTGGCGAAGGTCGGTATGAGGTTCTCCTTGGTCTTGGGAGAGAGGACCTCGTCGGCCTTGTAGAGCAGGTCGTCGGAGACCTTGTCGGCGTAGCCGCCGGTCTGCAGCAGGTCGGGCTGGTCGCCCGCCTGGATCATGTTCTTGACCTGCTTGTCAATCTCGTTCCAGTTGATGACCTGGACGTCGACCTTGTAGCCCTTGTTGGCCTTCTCGAACTCCTTCTTGACGCCGTTCCAATAGATCTTGGAGGCGTTGGAGGCCTTGTCGCCGTAGTCGGCGGCGACGAGCTTGATGGTCTTGCTGTCGCCGCTGTCGCTGTCACCGCCGCAGGCCGTAAGTCCCAGTGCCATCGCGAGCGTTGCCGCACCGGTGGCGATTACTCGTTTCCTCATGCTGTTCAACCCTTCGACATCGGTGTCGACTTGAACGCGGGCAAAGGACCCCCCGCAGCGCCGTGGCGCCGACATTACTCACGGCCGGAATTGGCGCGACAGGCCTAGACCACTTTCGTGGCCAAGCTGAAATCACCCGCTGTCCACGTCACTTGAGAGCGCCCGCGGTGAGGCCCGCCTGCACCTGCCGCTGGAAGACGGCGTACACGACGAGCACCGGAAGCATGGCGATCGTCAGGCCCGCGAAGAGCGCTCCCCAGTCGCCCCGGTAGCCCTGGTTCACCGCGAGCGCGGCGAGTCCCTGCGGCAGCACATAGCGGCTCTCCTCCTCGTTGTTGAGCAGCAGCGGAAGCAGGTACTGGTTCCACTGGCCGAGGAAGTTGAAGATGCCGATGCTGACCAGGCCGGGCTTGGCCATCGGCAGCATGATCTGGAAGAACGTCCGCGTGTGCGAGGCCCCGTCGACCATCGCCGCCTCCTGGACGCCCGTGGGCAACGTACGGAAGAAGGAGGTGAGGAAGAAGACGGTGAACGGCAGCGAGTACGCGATGTAGGCGATCATCAGGCCGGGCCGGGTGTCCAGGAGGCCGAAGTTCTCCATGACCGCGAAGAGCGGTACGAGGGCGAGGATGACGGGGAACATCATGCCGCCCGCGAAGAGCAGGAAGATGAACCGGTTGCCCGGGAAGGTGAAGCGGGCGATGACATACGCCGCCATCGACCCGAGCAGCATGGTGCCGGTCAGTGAACCCGCAAGGATGATCAGCGAGTTGAGGGCGTACTGGCCGATGCTGGCCTTCGTCCACGCGTGGCTGAAGTTCTCCCAGTGCAGTGAAGTCGGCCAGCCCATGGGGTCGCTGAGGATCTCGACCGAGGGGCGCAGCGCGGTGAGGGCGACCCAGACGAGGGGGCCTGCCGCGAGGATCACCCACAGGGCCAGGAAGGCGTGGGAGAAGACGTTCAGCGTGGCGCCGCCCGCCTGGCCCGCCTCGCGGCGGGGCGCGTCGGCGGTCTCGTCGCGGGGCGCTTGGGTGGTCTTGGTCATGATGCAGGGCTCCCGCGGTCTCAGTATTCGATCCGGTCGCGATTTCCGATCCTCATGACGATCAGCGAGAACGCCATGCTGAGGACGAGGAGGACGACGCCGATGGAGGTGGCATAGCCGTACTGACCGTCACGGAACCGTTCGTAGAGGAAGACCGGAGTGACCTTCAGGACGTGCTCGGGCACCATCACCAGGACGATCGCGAACGAGTCGAGCGCCTGGATGCCCATATAGATCCAGCCGGTGCGCACCGTGTCCCAGATCAGCGGCAGCGTCACGCTGAAGAAGGTGCGCCCCCGTCCCGCGCCGTCGAGCAGCGCGGCCTCGTAGATGTCCCTGGGGATCGCGCCCATCGCGGCGGAGAACAGCACCACGTAGAAGCCGACGAAGCTCCAGGACAGCACGGCGAGCACCGCGATGAGGGCCAGCGAGCGGTCGCCGCCGAGCCAGGCGGGGCCGTCGATGCCGACCTTGTCGAGCCCGCCGTTGATCAGGCCGCTGTTGGTGTTGAAGACGCGCCCCCACACCACGGCGATGATGGCGACGGACAGGACCTGCGGGAAGAAGTAGACGACCTTGTAGAAGGCCGAGCCCGCGACACCGGCGATGGCCTGGCCCTTACGGTGCCTGCCGCCCGACGTGATCATGTACGCGAAGAACATGCCGAGCACGAGGGTGATCAGCGGGGCGACGACCGCGAGGACGACGCTGACCTCCAGGGAGTCCCAGAAGCGCTCGTCGTTCCACATCTTCGTGAAGTTGTCGAAGCCGATGAAGTTCGCCACCGGCCCGCCGGACCAGTCGGTGAAGGAGTAATAGATCGCCTGCACGAAGGGCGAGATGACGAACAGGGTGTAGAACGCGAGCGGCAGCGACAGGAAGCCCACGATGAAGCGGTACTTGTCGAGCGTCCGGTAGCGCCGGTCGTAGCGCACGCTCTCGGGAGTGAAACGGGGCGGCAGCAGCACCGCGAGGAGGAACAGCAGCGGGTTCGGCGCCTTGGGCCGGCCGCTCACCGCCTCCTCCTTCGAAGGTTCCGAAGGTGGGGGATCGTCCACCTTGGTGTCAGTCGTCATGCCCCTCCGCCCCGCCTCACTCACGTGCCCGCGTCCCCGGTCCCGTGCCTCTCAGGTGCCCGTCAGGCCTTCTTGATCTTGCTGATGTCCGGGTCCTTCATGATCCGGTCGGACGCCTTCTGCATGGTGTCCATCGCCTGCTTGGTGCCGATCTGGCCCAGCATGAACTTGGCGATCATGTTGTTGAAGTCCTCGCGGAACAGCTCGTTGTACCAGTCGTAGAACTTGGGGATGACGACGTTCTCGCCGGCCGCCTCGATGGCCGCCTTCGCGCTCGCCGTGCCGGAGGGCAGCTTCTCGCCGTCGATGGCGCCCTTGACCACGGGGATCGAGCCGACCTCCTTGAACAGGTTCAGGGCGGCCTCCTTGCTGTACATCATCCGCAGCCACTCCATGCCGCCCTGCACGTTCTTGGCTTTGGAGGGGACGATGAACGGCTCACCGGCCGGGGAGTAGAGCGTGCCGAACGGCATCTTGTCGCCCGAGTCCAGGGACGGGGTCGCGCCGACCGTCATCTGGAAGTCCTTGGGCGTGGTGTCCTTGGCCTCGTTCTCCACCCACGAACCATTGGGTACGAAGAGACACTTGCCCTCCTTGGTCCAGGCGGTCTGCATCTCCGTGTGCGCCTCGGTGCCGTCGAAGCCGGTCAGCACGTACTTCTTGGATACGAGCTCTTCCCAGGCCTCGAAGACGTCCTTGACGGCGTCGTGCTTCCAGGCACCCGGCTCCAGATAGTCCATGGCGTCGATGACGTCGCGCCCACCGCGCTGCGCGAACATGGCATACATGCTGAAGAACATGTAGCGGGGGTGGCCGCCGGGGTAGCTCCAGCCGTGGATGCCCTTGCCCTTGGCCTTCTTGCAGACCGCGAGCATCTCGTCCCAGGTCTTCGGATACTCGGAGTCGAGCCCTTCCTCGAGCAGCTTCTTGGAGTACCAGTTGCCGTACACCGTCGAGGCGATGTTGAGCTGGTAACACTCCTTGCCGCCGAAGGTGCCCATCTGCTCGACCACCGGCACGATGGTCTCGCGGACCGTGACGTTCGGGTCGTCCCACGAAGGGGAGTCGAGCAGCTCGCCGAGGTCGGCGACCTGCTTGTTGTGCACCAGCTTGCCGATGTTCATCTGGTCGGCGCCGGAGTTGTTGACCACGTCGGCGGTCGGCTTGCCGCGGACGATCTTCGGCTGCAGCTGGGTGGCAATCTTGGTGGTGGCCTTCTGTCCCGCGTCGGACTTCGGGTACCGCTTCTTGTACATGTCGGTGACGAATTGGGCGTACTTGTCGCCGTATCCACCGTTGAAGATATAGACCCCAAGCGCGGCGTCTTCCTTCACGCCGAGCGGGTTCTTCTTGGACTTCTTGCCCTTCTCCGCCTTGTTCTCGTCTCCGCCACCGCTGGCGCAGGAGCTCAGGGCGCCGACGGCGGGCACCGCGAGAAGTCCGGTGACTGCCGCCTTCTTCATCACGTCACGACGGTTGAAGCTGGTGGATCCCATGCTCAAGTCCTCGCCTTCTCCAGGACTCAGGCGGTGCGCGGGACCCCGCCGGCTCACTGGGGGCGAAGGGCCCGACACCGCGGGTCAGTTGAAGCTTGGGTGGTACTGAACGTGCGACAACTCCATGGCAAGGGCTCGCACCCGCCACTCAGGGTGCCGATAGGTATAGTCCACTCTTCGGCGGCAGAGCAAGATCGAAAACAGGTTGGGCCAGCAGTCTTTCCCGAGTTGAGACCTCGCGGAGACGTGGGGCGGTTCGTTCACGGCATGAGCAAATTGGGGCATGCCGGTTCGGGGGTGCGGGGGGCTTTGCTGGGCCGGTGCTTGATTGGCGCCGGGGCCGCCCGGTTGGCCTGAGAGTGGCGGTTCCGGGCTGGGAGTAAAGGGCGCTCCGCTGCGCTGCGCGTCGGCTTCGCCGATTCCGCTGCGCTCCACCCTTGACACCCAGCCCTCCACCGCGAGAAGCGTGATGACCGGGCGGCCACGAAACGGGGCTCACGGGGATGCGGGGTTGGGTCATCCGGCTTGAGCGCCGGGTGCGGACTAGTCCGTTTCAGCGTGCCGGGGTGGGAGGGGTGCGCGACCCGTCCGGGGATGAGTCCCTGTCTCGTCAAGCGGGTGCGGACCGGATCGTCTG
>NZ_SRIC01000508.1 GCF_004684775.1 Streptomyces sp. MZ04 | reverse complement strand
TGCCAGCCGGGCAGGTCGGGGACTACGGCGTGGCCGAGGCCGAGTTCGGCCAGCAGGATGGCCGTGTCCCAGTCGGCGACGCTCGTGTCGGACGTGGTCCGGACTCCGTGCTGGGCCAGCCAGGCGTCCAGGCGGGAGCGGGACGTCGCGTTCTCGGGGAGGCCGATCAGCCGGATCTCCGCGAGGTCGGCCATGTCGATACGGGACTTGGCGGACAGAGGGTCGTCCGCGGCGACGGCCAGGACCCACGGCAGCTCGACGACGGGGCGTTGCTCGATGCCGCGCACGGGTTCCCCGAGCGTGATCCAGGCCAGGTCGACGCCGCCCGCGAGGAGGGCTTCGAAGCAGCTGCGGCTGGAGTGCGCGGTCTGGAACTCCAGGCTGACGTCGGGGTAGTGGCGACGGAAGGCGACCACGGCGGCCGACATGAAGTGGCGCACGGTGGTGGCGCCGGTGGTGACACGGACTGAGCCCGACTCGCCGTGCACCAGCTCGCGCAGCCGCAGCAGGGCGTGGTCGATGTCGCCGAGACCGCCGGCCACCGCGGTGTGCAGGAGGTGTCCGGCGGCGGTGGGTGTGACGCCGCGGGGGCGGCGCTCCAGCAGGGAGATGCCGGTCTCCCGCTCAAGTCGCTTGATGTGCTGGCTCACCGCCGACTGGGTGCAGGACAGGTCGCGGGCCACGGCGCTGAGGCTGCCCGTGCGGCACACGGCGGCGAAGACGCGGAGGTCGTCGAGGGTCATGGAGAGTGAAGCTACAGCTTGGGGGAGGGCAAGGAAACCTGAGGATTGACTTGGCCATGGCCCGGGATGGACGATCTTTGGCGGGCCCAGGGCGGCAACCCGGGTGGGCCCGGGCGTAGTTCCGGACAGCGCCCGGTCCCTCCCGGGTGCCGACCCTCCACCACACACAACTGATCACTCCCAACACCCAGTACCCGGCGGTCCCTTCGCCGGAGCCCGCGCGCTCCGGTCCTTGGCCGCGCCCGGAAAGGCGAGCAGTGCACGCACTCGAGACAGTGGCCCTGGCGGCCGCGGCCGTCGCGGCGGGCGGCATCAACGCCGTCGTCGGCTCCGGCACCCTGATCACCTTCCCCACCCTCCTCGCCTGCGGCCTTCCTCCCGTCCTGGCCAACGTCTCCAACACCATCGGGCTCGTGCCCGGTGTGATCACCGCCGCCTACGGCTACCGCCGTGAGCTGAAGGGGCAGTTGCCCAGGCTGCTGAGGTGGGGCGGTGCGGCACTCGCCGGCGGGCTGATCGGAGCGGCGCTCTTGCTGCTCCTGCCCGAAGGCACGTTCCAGTCGGTGGTGCCGGTGCTGATCCTGCTGGCCTGCGTGCTCGTCCTGTTCCAGCCGCGCCTGAACAAGTGGTTGCGGCAGCGCCGTGGGCACGACGGAGCGGACCGCCAGGCGCCCGTGCTGCTGGGGGTGTTGGGAACGGCGGTCTACGGCGGCTACTTCGGCGCCGCCCAAGGCGTCCTGCTCATGGGCCTGTTCGGCACCTTCGTCCGGGACGACCTGCAGCGGCTCAACGCCGCCAAGAACGTGCTGGCCGCCATCGTCAACGGCGTCGCGGCGATCGTCTTCATCGCGGTGACGGACGTCGACTGGACGGCGGCCGGTGTGATCGCCCTCGGCTCCACGCTCGGCGGACTACTGGGAGCCCGGGTCGGCCGCCGCCTGCCGCCGAACGTCCTGCGCGGCGTGATCGTGGCGGTCGGCGTGATCGCGTCCGTCGCCGTCATCGCGTAGCACCCGGCGTGATCGTGGGCCGAGTCCGTCGCGGAGCTCAGGGGCACCGCGCCCGGCGATCGCCCCGGCGACGGCTTCCGCGGGGCTCACGCGGCCCGGATACCGGCGTGGCGGACGGGCCCATCGAGCAACCGCAGCGCCATCCCCGTCACGTCCGGTCCCCTTCACGGAGATGGTTGCGTTGGGCATCGCGGTCGAAGATGCCGAGGATCTCCGCGGGGCCGCCGATGGCACCCAAGGCGTGCGGAAGCATGGTCGGGAATTCCGCCGCCTGTCGCTCCTCGACCCGCAACCGGCGCTCGCCCAGCAGGAGTTCGACCGTTCCGGACAGCACCGTGAACCATTCTCGGCCGGGGTGCGCCTTCAGTGCGGTGGGGCCCTGTGGCGGTGGGCCGGTCAGGCGCATCCTGGCCACCGTGACGCCCGGTTCGCCGCGCAGCGCCCATTGGGTCAGGGAGCGGGCCGGGTCGTAGGTGGGATTCGAGACGACGTCGTCGGCCTCTGTCTCGACGAGCTGGTCGAGCGAGGTGCTCAGAGCGCGGGCGATCGCGGTGAGCTGGTCCAGGGCGATCCTGCGGTGCCCGGTCTCGATCCGGCTGAGGGTGGAGGGGCTGAGATGGCTGCGGCCCGCCAGGTCGTCGAGCGACCAGCCGTGCGCGGCCCGCAGCGCCCGGATCCTTTTGCGTACGAGGCTGTCCAGATCGGCACCTTCTTGCGTCATGAGCAAGAGCTTATGCGCTGCCCGCAAGATGTCGTACGGTCGGCCGCATGGCACACCCCGCAGCTCAGCCTCAGCCTCAGCCTCAGTCCCACCCCCACGCCCCGCACGGCACCGGCC
>NZ_SRIC01000507.1 GCF_004684775.1 Streptomyces sp. MZ04 | reverse complement strand
TGCGGGGCAATCGGGCGGGAAAGGCCTGTTCGGCCCCCGAAGGTCACGCCCCCAGCAGGGATTGGCCGCAGACCCGGATCACCTGGCCGTTCACCCCGCCGGAGGCGGCGGCGCAGAGCCAGGCCGTTGTCTCCGCCACGTCCACCGGGAGACCGCCCTGCGCGAGGGAGTTCATGCGGCGGCCCGCTTCTCGGATGAGGAGAGGGACCGCCGCTGTCATCTTCGTCTCGATGAAGCCGGGGGCCACCGCGTTCACCGTCACCCCGTACTCCGCGAGAGCCCGGGGTGCCAGGGAGCGGACGAGGCCGATGATTCCCGCCTTGCTCGCCGCGTAGTTCGTCTGCCCCACGTTCCCCGCGATCCCGGCGATCGACGCCGTGGCGACCACGCTTCCGCCCCGCTTCAGCGTCCCGGACGACAGCAGGGAGTCTGTCGTTCGCAGGACGCTCGTGAGGTTGACGTCCAGGACCGGATCCCAGCGGTCCGCCGCCATGTTCGCCAGTTTGCGGTCCCGCGTGATGCCCGCGTTGTGGATCAGTACGTCAAGGCCGCCCTCGGCGGACACCGCCGCCGCGATGCGTTCGCCCGCGTCGTCCTTCGTGATGTCCAGCGGCAGGGCCGTCCCGCCGATACGGTCCGCCACCCGCACCAACTCCGCCTGGGCGGACGGCACATCGAGTACGAGGACGTGCGCTCCGTCCCTGGCGAGAACCTCCGCCACCGCCTCGCCGATGCCCCGCGCCGCACCCGTGACCAGCGCCGTGCGGCCGGCCAGCGGGCGGTCCCAGTCGCAGGCGGCGGGCTCGGCGTCCCCGATCTCGATCACCTGGCCGCTGACGTACGCCGATCTGGGGGAGAGGAGGAAGCGGAGGGTCGACTCCGCCGCCGACGCCGAGCGGATGCGGGTGAGGGCCGCGGTGCGGCCCTTCCCCAGCTCCTTGCCCAGCGAACGTACAAAGCCTTCCAGTGCCTGTTGCGCTGCCGCCTGGTGGTGGTCGGAGGGTGAGAGCGGCGCTCCGATGACGACTATGCGGCCGTTGTCCGCCACCTGGCGCACGACGGGGTGCAGGGATGCGTGGACCTGGGCCAGGCCCGGCGTGTCCGATAGGGCCGTCGCGTCGAGAACGACCGCCGCAGGGCGACGGGCGGCATCGGTCGCGGTGATTTCCTTCATGCCGGTACGGGCCAGGATCTCCGTCAGTGCCGGGGTGTGGGTGGATTCCCCCGCCGTCAGGTGCAGCAACTCACCTTCCAGCAGGGGGTGTTCCGCCGACCAGCGGCGCAGCGGCGCCGGCTGGGGGAGGCCGAGCCTGCGGGTGAGGAAGCGGCCGGGTGCGGTGCCCGTGAAGTTCAGATAGCGGTCGGCCATTGTCCAACTCCCAGCGCGGTCGTAAATTTACTTTGGAGTAAGGTTACTCAAGGGTCAGGAGCTGGTCGAGACATGAATCTGCCCACCACCCGCCGCGTGGCGGTCATCGGCGGCAGCCGCATCCCCTTCGCGCGCTCCGACGGCCCGTACGCGACCGCCTCCAACCAGGAGATGCTGACCGCCGCTCTCGACGGGCTCGTCGAGCGGTTCGGTCTCGAGGGGCCGGGCGCGGTGGGGGAGTTCGTCGCCGGCGCCGTGCTCAAGCACAGCCGCGACTTCAATCTCGCGCGCGAGACCGTCCTCGGCTCGCGGCTCGCGGCGACGACTCCCGCGTACGACATCCAGCAGGCCTGCGGTACCGGACTCCAGGCCGTCATCGCGGCCGCCAACAAGATCATGCTCGGGCAGACGGAGTCCGCGGTGGCGGGCGGTGCCGACACGGCGAGTGACGCGCCGCTCGGTGTCAACGACTCCCTGCGGAAGATCCTGCTGGCCGCGCGGCGGGCGAAGTCCGCGGGGGCGAGGGTGAGGGCGCTTGCCGGGATCCGCCCCGGGCACCTCGTTCCTGACATTCCCCGCAACGCCGAGCCCCGTACCGGGCTTTCGATGGGTGAGCATGCCGCCGTCACGGCGGAGGCGTGGGGCGTCTCGCGCGCCGCCCAGGACGAACTGGCCGCCGCCAGTCATCAGCGGCTCGCCGCCGCGTACGAGCGTGGCTTCCTGGAGGGTCTTGTTGTTCCCTTCCGTGGTCTGGAGCGGGATCAGAATCTGCGGCCGGGGTCCAGTGCGGAGAAGCTGGGGGCGTTGCGGCCCGTATTCGGGGTGAAGGGGCCCAACCCGACGATGACCGCCGGGAATTCGACTCCCCTGACGGACGGGGCGGCTGTCGCGCTGCTCGCCAGTGAGGAATGGGCGGGGTCGCGGGGGTTTGAGCCGCTGGCTTATCTGACGGCTTATGAGACTGCCGCGGTGGATTTTGTGGGGGGTGATGTCGTGGGGGGTGCTGGGGACGGGTTGTTGATGGCGCCTGCCTATGCCGTGCCGCGGATGCTGGAGCGGAGGGGGCTCGGGCTTTCCGACTTCGACTTCGTCGAGATTCACGAGGCGTTCGCCTCGCAGGTGCTTGCGACTATGGCCGCGTGGGAGAAGCAGGGGGTGGGGGTGGTCGACCGGGAGCGGCTCAATGTCGCCGGGTCGTCGCTGGCCACGGGGCATCCCTTTGCGGCTG
>NZ_SRIC01000506.1 GCF_004684775.1 Streptomyces sp. MZ04 | reverse complement strand
GGCCAGGACCTGCTCCCCCTCCTCTTCGGCCAACCCCCCGCCAACGACGCAGCCCTGATCGCCCTCGCCGACCAACTCGACGCCCTCGAAAGAGAGGTACGTTCTTCATGATGGACCCGACCACTGACAACGCCGGGAGCTCCGGCAGCGCCCGCTCCTCCCTGGAGTCCCTGCGCACCGAGATCTCCAAGGCCGTGGTCGGCCAGGACCCCGCGGTGACGGGCCTCGTCGTGGCCCTCCTCTGCCGCGGCCACGTCCTCCTCGAAGGCGTCCCCGGAGTGGCGAAAACCCTGCTCGTACGCGCCCTCGCCGCATCCCTCGAACTCGACACCAAACGCGTCCAGTTCACCCCCGACCTGATGCCGAGTGACATCACCGGCTCCCTCATCTACGACGCCCGCACCACCGAGTTCTCGTTCCAGCCGGGCCCGGTCTTCACCAACCTCCTGCTCGCCGACGAGATCAACCGCACCCCGCCCAAGACCCAGTCCTCCCTCCTCGAAGCGATGGAGGAACGCCAGGTCACGGTCGACGGCACGCCGCGCCCGCTCCCCGAGCCCTTCCTGGTCGCGGCCACCCAGAACCCCGTCGAGTACGAGGGCACGTACCCCCTCCCCGAAGCCCAACTGGACCGCTTCCTCCTCAAATTGACGGTCCCCCTCCCCTCCCGCCAGGACGAGATCAACGTCCTCACCCGTCACGCCGAGGGCTTCAACCCCCGCGACCTGCACGCCGCCGGCGTACGCCCCGTGGCGGGCCCCGCGGACCTGGAGGCAGCCCGCACCGCGGTCGCCAAGACATCGATCTCCCCCGAGATCACCGCCTACGTGGTGGACATCTGCCGCGCCACCCGCGAGTCCCCGTCCCTCACCCTGGGCGTCTCCCCCCGAGGCGCCACGGCGCTCCTCTCGACGGCCCGCGCCTGGGCCTGGCTGACGGGCCGCGACTACGTCATCCCCGACGACGTGAAGGCCCTCGCCCTCCCCACACTCCGCCACCGCGTCCAACTCCGCCCCGAGGCCGAGATGGAGGGCGTGACGGCCGACTCCGTCATCAACGCGATCCTCGCCCACGTCCCGGTCCCCCGCTGATGGCCCTCACCGGACGCACCGCCCTCCTGGCGGCCCTGGGCAGCCTCCCCGTAGGGCTCTGGGACCCCAGCTGGACCGGCATCCTCGCCGTCAACACCCCCCTGGCCCTGGCCTGCGCCTGCGACTTCGCCCTCGCCGCCCCCGTACGCCGCCTCGGCCTGACCCGCGCGGGCAACACCTCCGTACGCCTCGGCGAGACCGCCGACGTCGACCTGACCGTCACCAACCCCTCCGGCCGCCCACTGCGCGCCCAGCTCCGCGACGCATGGCCGCCCAGCAGCTGGCAGCCCGGCACCGAAGTCGAGGCGTCCCGCCACCGGCTGACGATCCCTCCGGGCGAGCGCCGCCGCCTCACCACACGCCTGCGCCCCACCCGCCGAGGCGACCACCAGTCCGACCGCGTCACCATCCGCTCGTACGGCCCTCTGGGACTCCTCACCCGCCAGGGCAGCCACAAAGTCCCCTGGACACTCCGGGTCCTGCCCCCTTTCACCAGCCGGAAGCACCTCCCCTCCAAGCTGGCCCGCCTCCGCGAACTCGACGGCCGCACCAGCGTGCTGACCCGCGGTCAGGGCACGGAATTCGACAGCCTTCGCGACTACGTCCCCGGCGACGACACCCGCTCCATCGACTGGCGCGCCACCGCCCGCCAGTCCACCGTCGCCATCCGCACCTGGCGCCCGGAACGGGACCGCCACATCCTGCTGGTCCTCGACACCGGCCGCACCTCAGCGGGCCGAGTCGGCGACGCCCCCCGCCTGGACGCCTCAATGGACACCGCCCTGCTCCTCACCGCCCTGGCCTCCCGGGCAGGCGACCGCGTGGACCTCCTCGCTTACGACCGCCGGGTACGCGCCCTGGTCAAGGGAAAGGCCGCGGGCGACGTCCTCCCGTCGGTCGTCAACGCCCTGGCCACGCTGGAACCGGAGCTCGTCGAAACAGACGCCCGTGGCCTGACCTCAACAGCCCTCCGCACCGCCAACCGCGGATCCTTGATCGTGCTGCTGACCAGCCTCGACGCGGCCCCCATCGAGGAGGGCCTGCTCCCGGTACTCTCCCGCCTCACCCAGCGCCATAAGGTCCTGCTGGCATCGGTCGCCGACCCTCACATCGAGCAGATGGCCAACGCCCGAGGAACAACCGAGGCCGTCTACGACGCAGCAGCAGCCGCCCAGGCCAACGCGGAACGCCACCGCACAGCAGAACAACTCATCCGGCACGGCGTCACAGTCGTAGACGCAACACCCACAGAACTGCCCCCCGCTCTGGCGGACGCATACCTGTCCCTGAAAGCGGCCGGCCGCCTCTGACGGAAAAGGAAGTACCCCTGAACGCAGAAAACCCCCGCACCGTATCCCGGTGCGGGGGTTTCCCATTCAAAAATAGTTCGGCGGCGTCCTACTCTCCCACAGGGTCCCCCCTGCAGTACCATCGGCGCTGTGAGGCTTAGCTTCCGGGTTCGGAATGTAACCGGGCGTTTCCCTCACGCTATGACCACCGAAACACTA
>NZ_SRIC01000505.1 GCF_004684775.1 Streptomyces sp. MZ04 | reverse complement strand
CCCCGAGCCCCTCGACCACGTGCTCCTCCAGGCGGACCTCACCGCGGTGGCCCCCGGCCCGCTGGAGCGCCCGCTCGCGGAGACGCTCGCCGTACTCGCGGACGTCGAGTCGAAGGGCGGGGCGACGGTGTACCGCTTCACGCCCGGCTCTGTGCGCCGCGCGCTCGACGCGGGCAAGTCCGCGTCCGACCTGCACGCCTTCCTGGCCGCGCACTCGCGCACACCGGTGCCGCAGCCGCTGACCTACCTCATCGACGACGTGGCCCGTAAGCACGGGCATCTGCGGATCGGCGCCGCATCGGCATACGTACGCTGCGACGACGAGGCGCTGCTCAACGAGATCCTCGCCGACAAACGCTCCCAGGGCCTGCGCCTGCGCCGCCTCGCCCCCACCGTGCTCGCCGCGCAGGCCGACCCCGGCGCGCTCCTCGAAGGGCTGCGCTCGATGGGCTTCGCGCCCGCCGCGGAGAGCGCCGAGGGCGACGTACTGATCCACCGCGCGCACGCCCACCGCACCCCGCCGCGCACCGCCCCCGAGCCCGTCCACGACGGCCCGCCGCTGCCGGACGACACCATGATCGGCGCCGCGGTACGCGCCATCCGGGCGGGCGACCTGGCCTCGACGACGCCGCGCAAGGACACCCCGGAGACGGCAGGCGCCCTCCCCCGCACGACGGCGGCGGAGACCCTCGCCACGATGCAGGCGGCCGTCCTGACCGGCGAGGCGGTCTGGATCGGCTACGTGAACGCGGAGGGTTCGGCCAGCCAGCGCGTGATCGCCCCGATCCGCGTGGAGGGCGGCTTCGTCACGGCGTACGACCACACGGCGGACGAGGTCAGGACGTATCCGTTGCATCGGGTGACGGGGGTGGCGGAGCTTGCCGAGTGACGTCGGGACTCCGTCAGCGGCGGTCGGCCCTGAGCCGGCGGAGGAGGGCGGTGAGGCTTGCGGGGGCGGGGGATATCACCTGGGCCGGGGCGTCGCTTTCGCGGAGCAGCAACTTGTCGTTGGCCCAGCCCAGCTCTACGCACTCATTGCCATCCGCACCACCGGAGTACGTCGACTTCTGCCACTGGATCATGGCCGGGCCGTTCGTATCTGTTGCAGCAGGGCGGCGAGGCCACTGCGGGTGAGGGCTAGCACCTGGGTGGGGTCATCGCTTTCGCGGAGCAGCAACTTGTCGTCGTGTGAGGCAAGTTCCACGCACGAAGCCCCGTCCGAACCGCTGGAGAAGGATGACTTCTGCCACTGGATCACGTCTCACAGCTCCTTGGAGAGGCGGTGGATGAAGTCCCGCGACTGGGCGGGTTCGAGTGATGCCGACTCCACTCTACGGAAGAGTGTTCGCATCGCCTGGAGCTGCGCCGCCGCATCCACGAACGCCGACCCGGATGGGGTGTCCTTCTGCACGGTGTCCAGTGCGGTTACGCGTCCACCTGCGTAGAGCAGCGCGGCGCTCGCTCCGGCGAACCCGTCGACGTCGAAGGGGATCACGCGCACGGTGACTCCTGGTCGTTCCGACTGTCGCAGAACCTCGTCGAGTTGAGCCCTGGCCACGCTCCGGTCCGCGACCCGCGTACGCAGCACAGACTCGTGCAGCACCGCCGCGTAAGGGGCTTCACCGCCCTTGGCGAGGACCTCCTTACGGTGCATGCGGTGGGCAACCCTGGGTTCGAGTTCGCTCGGCGGGAGTTCTGATCCCCAGTACGAGAAGACCGCACGGGCGTAGTCCTCGGTCTGCAGAGGGCCGGTGACATGCGTGGTGCCGATCTCCTGGATGAAGGTGGCGTGATGCTCCAGCTCCGCCAGGTCCAGGAAGGAGGGCGGCAGCACACCCCGGTACTCGCTCCACCACCCCGGCGTGCGATCTTCCGCCATCTCCGCCAGCGCTCCGATCAGCCCGACGTCCGTGCAGGCGAAATGAGCCGCCAATCGGCGAACGCGTTCCGCTGTGATCCCCGCGTTTCCCGCCTCGAACTGGCTCATCTGGGCCGGACTGACACCCAGCAAGCCCGCCGCGTCCCCGGAGGACAGGCCTGCGGCCTCGCGCAGCTTGCGCAATTCGGCGCCGAGACGGACCTGTCGAACCGTCGGCTGAACCCTCGGCGCCATGCGACTCACTTCCTCAACAACACATAGTTCAGACCGGGTTGAGCACCCCATCCGGGTGCCAGATTACGTGAACGAGTTGCGGACGGTAAATTTTTACCGCTACCTTCAGTGACGCGACGCACACGCTGCGAAACCCGGGAATCCCGGAAGCGCACCACCCGGCCACGCCATGGCGGGGTCGACACTGCCACCGCCCGCCCTTCGCCGCGCACTCCACTTCCACCCGCGAACAACGGAGTTCACGCATGCCCGAAGCCGGAGATCTCAGCGCACACCCGCCCGCCCCGTGGACGTACACCCTCTCCATCCCCAACGACCCCCGCGCCGTCACGATCTGCCGCCGCACCCTCCGCCTGGTCCTCACCCTGCACGGCCTCCCCCACCTCACCGAGGCCGCCGAACTCGTCGCCACCGAGCTGGTCGCAAACGCCGTGCAGCACACCAAGGGACCGGCGGCCATAAGGCTCCGCTGGTCCGCCCCGACCCTCCGCATCGGCGTCTGGGACAC
>NZ_SRIC01000504.1 GCF_004684775.1 Streptomyces sp. MZ04 | reverse complement strand
AGCCAGAGGAGGAACTCCGTGACCGACGCCCCCGCCATCACCGACCTCCGCAGCCGCCTCGACGCCGACCTAGGCGGCGCCGCCCGGGCCTGGCTCGACCAGGCCACCGCGGAGGCCACCGCCCGCCACGGCCAACCGGGCCAAGGTGCCGCCCCCGTCTGGGAGTTGCGCTTCGCCGAGGCCGGCCGACGCTGCGGCCAGGAGCACGCAGACGCCGCCCGCGTTCTCCTCCTGCACGCCGCCGACGCGGACCCGGCCACGCTCACCCGCGTCTACGAACAGGGAACCGCCGCCGAGCGCCGCGCCGTCCTGCACGCCCTGCCCCACCTGGTGCCGGGCCCCGAAGCCCTGCCCCTGGTCGAGGACGCCCTGCGCACCAATGACACCCGGCTCGTCGCCGCGGCCGTCGGACCGTACGCCGCCCGACACCTCGACCCGCACCACTGGCGCCACGCGGTCCTCAAGTGCCTGTTCACCGGTGTGCCCGTGGATGCCGTCGCCGACCTCCCGCGCCGCGCCCACTCCGACGCCGAGCTCGCCCGCATGCTCGGCGACTACGCGGGCGAACGCACCGCCGCAGGCCGCCCCGTCCCCGGCGATCTGCACCGCGTCCTGGCCCTGACCGCCCCTACGGCGCCCTCCGCCGGAGAGGTCCCGCCAGGCGCCGCGACGCCTTCGGCCCCCGCGACCCCTTCGACCGGCGAGGAGCAGGAGTCCTGATGCGCATCTTCGACCCCCACATCCACATGACGTCCCGGACCACCGACGACTACCAGGCCATGTACGCGACCGGCGTCCGCGCTGTCGTCGAGCCCGCTTTCTGGCTGGGCCAGCCCCGCACCTCACCCGCCTCCTTCTTCGACTACTTCGACTCCCTCCTGGGCTGGGAGCCCTTCCGCGCCGCCCAGTACGGCATCGCCCACCACTGCACGATCGCCCTCAACCCCAAGGAGGCGAACGACCCCCGCTGCGCCCCGGTCCTCGACGAGCTGCCCCGGTATCTCGTCAAGGACAACGTCGTCGCCGTCGGTGAGATCGGCTATGACTCCATGACCCCCGCCGAGGACGCCGCGCTCGCCGCCCAGCTCCAGCTCGCCGCCGACCACGAGCTGCCCGCGCTCGTCCACACCCCGCACCGCGACAAGCTCGCAGGCCTGCGCCGCACCCTCGACGTCGTGCGGGAATCCGCGCTTCCCCTGGAGCGGGTCCTCATCGACCATCTCAACGAGACCACGGTCAAGGAGGCCAAGGGCGCCGGCTGCTGGCTCGGGTTCTCCGTCTATCCCGACACCAAGATGGACGAGGACCGGATGGTGGCGATCCTGCACGAGCACGGGCCCGAAAAGGTGCTCATCAACTCCGCCGCCGACTGGGGCAAGAGCGACCCGCTCAAGACCCGCAAGGTCGCCGACGCCATGCTCAAGGCCGGGTTCAGCGAAGACGACGTCGACCTGGTCCTCTGGCGCAACCCGGTCGCCTTCTACGGGCTCAGCGGTCGCCTCAACCTCGACGTGCCCGCCCCGGACGCCACTCACGAGGGCAACTCCATCCTCCGCGGCGGGGCGTGAGCCATGCGCTTCCGGCACCCCGACGGCAGCGTCGTCCACCTCGCGTACTGCACGAACGTCCATCCGGCGGAGACGCTCGACGGCGTCCTCGCGCAACTCCGCGACCACTGCGAGCCCGTACGCAAACGCCTCGGCAGGGACCGCCTGGGCATCGGTCTGTGGCTCGCCAAGGACGCCGCGCACGCCCTGGTCACCGACCCCGCCGCGCTGCGCGGCCTGCGCACCGAGCTCGACCGGCGCGGCCTCGAGGTCGTCACCCTCAACGGATTCCCGTATGAAGGCTTCGGTGCCGAAGAGGTCAAGTACCGCGTGTACAAGCCGGACTGGACCGATCCCGAGCGGCTCTCCCACACCACCGACCTGGCCCGCCTGCTCGCCGCCCTCCTGCCCGACGACGTCACCGAAGGCACCATCTCCACCCTTCCCCTCGCCTGGCGCACCCCCTTCGACCCCGTCCACGCCGAGGCGGCCCGCGCCGCTCTCACCGTGCTCGCCCAACGCCTCGACGCGCTCGAGGAGTTGACCGGCAGATCGATCCGTATCGGCCTGGAGCCGGAACCGGGCTGCACCGTGGAAACCACGCGCGATGCGATCGCCCCCCTCACCGCGGTCGGTCACGACCGCATCGGTGTCTGTGTCGACACCTGTCACCTGGCCACCTCCTTCGAGGAACCGCAAACGGCGCTCGACGCCCTCGCCGCCGCGGGCATCCCCGTCGTCAAGTCCCAGCTCTCCGCCGCCCTGCATGCCGAACACCCCCATCTCGCCCAAGTCCGCCAAGCTCTCGCCGCCTTCGACGAGCCCCGCTTCCTGCACCAGACCCGCACCCGCACGCCCGCCGGCCTGCGCGGCACCGACGACCTCGGCCAGGCCCTCGCTGGCGACGCCCTGCCCGACACGGCACCCTGGCGCGCCCACTTCCACGTCCCCCTGCACGCCGCCCCCGCGCCGCCTCTGACCTCCACCCTCCTGTATCTTATACACATCTCCGAGCCCACGAGACGCTCATGAACCAGCAGCAACGTAATGTCCGCA
>NZ_SRIC01000503.1 GCF_004684775.1 Streptomyces sp. MZ04 | reverse complement strand
ATGAGCGTCTCGTGGGCTCGGAGATGTGTATAAGAGAACAGCCGTTGACGACGGTGACCCCCGGCTCGGGGCTGACCACGAGGTCGTTGCGGCCGTCCCGCAGCGACGGGTAGTAGCCCGCCCACCGCTCGGTGATCCGCGCGTCCGGCAGTTCGGCGAAGGTGGCCAGGTAGCGCATGACCGACTCGTTGATCTCCTCGTCGAGGAACGGATCATGCGCCATCGCGTAGGCATGGCTGTCGCCGATGGTCAGGCGCCCGTCGGCGGTCTGCGACAGCAGGACGTGGACGCCGTGCTCCCGGTGGAAGGGCAGCTCCTCGTTCAGCCGGGCCTCCAGCGCGGCGCGTGCCGTGAGGCCGTCGAACGCGCCGTAGTGCAGCAGGGTCAGGCCGCCGCACAGCATCGGGCCGAGCTGCCTGCCGCCCGGTTGCGCGCCCGTCCGCATCATCTGCAGCTTGCAGCGGACGACGCCGCTGTCCACGAACACCTCCGGGTAGAGCGTCGCGAAGTCGTTCCCGCTGCACACATAGACCTGGTCCGCCTCCCAGTCCCCGTCCGTGGTCGAGACCCTGGGCAGGTCGATACCGCGGACGGTCGCGCCGAAGCGCACGTCCACGCCGTAATCCGTACGCAGATGTTCGGCGACCGCCGGGATCGCGCGGCGCGGGTCGACATTGACCTCGGTCGGGCTCCACATCGCGGCGAGCAGACCGTCGCCGCGGGCCACGTCGCTGCGAGCCAGGGCCTCGCGCGGGGTGAGCAGCCGGGCGCCCTGTTCGCGCGCGGGGGCCGATACGGCGAGGAACTCCTCAAGGACGGCGACCTCGTCGGGGTGGTGGGCCAGATGCAGGGAGCCGGTGGGCCGCGCCCACATGCCGGTCTTCTCGGCCGTCTCCAGCCAGATCTCCCGGCTGCGCAGGGCGCGTTCGTACATCGCGCCGCGCTGCTGTCCGACCGCCCAGATCATGCCGAAGTTGCGGATGGAGGCGCCGACCGCGCGTTCCTCCCGCTCGAAGAGCACGACGCGGTGGCCCCTGCGGGCGGCGGCGAGGGCGTGGGCGAGGCCGACGATGCCTCCGCCGACGACGACGGTGTCGGTGCGGTGGACGGTCGTACGGGTCGTACGGGTCGTGCCGGTCGTACGGGTCATGCGGATCCCCTTCGATACGTCGATGTGGCGGGCGGCCGCGGTGCGCAGGACCCGTCAGGCCGCCGTACGCGGCAGCCGGTTCCAGTGCGGCAGCATCAGCAGCCCGGCGAGGAACGCCGCCACCGCGAAGATGGTGAACAGGGCGCCCCCGGACAGGAATCCGGGCAGCAGACCGCCGAGGATGGCGCCGACCGAACCACAGCCGTTGACCAGACCCGCCGCGGTGCCCGCGGCGTCGTCGGTGCCGAAGTCGACGGCCGCGACGCACGAGATCATCGAGTCGGCCGCGTACACCGAGAGGCCGATCACGGCGAGGACGGCGATCAGCACGCCCGCGCTGCCGGTCGCGGTGAGCGGCATGAACAGGGCGAGCGCCACGGTGAGCACGCCGAGCGCCAGGGCGCAGGGCGGCACCCGGCGGGAGCCGAAGACGCGGTCCGACAGCCAGCCCACGGCGATCGGCGCCACCACACCCGCGACCCCGAAGGCGACCGGGATCAGCGTGGCCCCCACCTTGTCGACCTCCGGGAGCCGCCTGCTGACCAGGACGGGACCCCACAGCAGGATCGCGTAACGGGCGGGCTTGAGCAGGAAGTAGGACGCGCCGAGGGTGAGCACCATGCGGTCGCCGAGGGTCCGCCGGTACAGGGCGAATCCTGAGCTGCGGGCCGGCTCGACGGGATCCGGCTCGCCCTGGGCAGGCAGCTCCGCCCCCGCGATCCCGAAGTCCCCCGGCTCGTTCCGCTGGAGGGCGACGAAGACGACGAACACCACGGCGAGCGAGGCGGCGCCCCCGAGGAACGCCGCATGCCAGTTGTCGAACAGGGAGTACGCGATCCACCCCAGGAAGGGTGGCGCGGCGAGGGCGCCGAACGCGTAGTTGGTGCTCCACAGCCCGAGGATCCGCCCCCGCTCGGCGGGCAGGAAGAAGTTGCCCATGTTCTTGCACAGCGGCGCCCACCCGGCGGACTGCGCGAGCCCCTGGACGACCATGGCCCCGCCGAAGACGAGCAGCGCGCTGCCGACCCCCATCACACAGGCGGCGCCGATCGCGCCGAGCATCCCGCCGATGACGACGACCCGCGGCCCGAACCGGTCCGCCCACATGCCCCACAGGAACTGCCCGACCGCGTAGGCGGCGAGATAGACCGCGTCGATGACGCCGAGCGCCCGCTCGGTGAGCACCGAGCCGACCGCCGGATCGTCCAGGATGCCGAGCTTGGCGACGGAGAAGGCCTGGCGTACGAAGTAGAAGCCCGCGTACGCGAGCCAGGTGACGACGAAGATACGTCGCCGAATGCGCGCCCCGCGGGCGGAACTCAGCAGCGGGGAGACGGAGTTCAGGGCTTCCTTGGTGGTGACGTGCGGCTTGTTTCCCGGTGAAGGTGGCTGTGGTGGTGCGAGGTCGGCCATGGCGGGGTCCTGTCCTCGGCAGAGCGGATGGGGC